>DASQDT010000020.1:0-34328 GCA_035634035.1 Pyrinomonadaceae bacterium
GCTCGTCCGCCCGCTTCTCAAGAACGGCGCGTTCTCTTCGGCCGACAAGCTCATCGTCCGCTGGTTCGACCAGAGCGGCTCGACCAACTTCAACCCGAACGACGCGCGCCGCCGCGTCAAGCACGTCCCCTACAACGAGCAGACCGTCCTCGACAACGTCCCGACCGTCCGCGACGCGGGCGCGCCCTGCACGAACATCCCCGAGGCGCTCGACCTGACGGTCGGCGATGTCGCCGGCTACAACGTCGCCAATGACGTGCTCATCTGGATCGTCACCGACAACGTGCAGGACACGTGCAGCCGCGCCGCCGACAAAGACATCGCGCCCTTCTACAACAAGATCGCCGAGCGTCAGGGCCGCGAGTTCTTCGGCGCGCACCTCTTCCCCCTCGGCAAGGAAGCGGGCCAGCCCATCTCCGGAAAGCCCGCGCTGATTCTCTACCTGCTCCACTACTCGAAGGGCGCGCCGCGCCTCACGGTGGGCGACGTTACCGAGATCGCGCAGCGGACGGCGCGACAGATAGACAACCCGGCCATCACTTGGCTCCCGTTCGAGCGCGCGGTCGTGCCCGGCCCGGAGTTCACCGAGAACGAGGAGATGGAGGTTCTGGGCGACGGCGTGGTGCGGCTCAAGACGCCGATTCAGGAGGGCGACTCGCTCAACCTCAACTTCAGCTTCCGACTGAAGCCCCCGCGCCAGCGCGCCATCCGCGGCAAGATTAAGAACGAGCGTTTCCAGCTCGACTGGCCGAGCTTCATCACGGTCGAGGCCGGCGAGGCCGCGCCTTCGTCAGAGCCGATTGAGGGCGGCGAGGCATCTTCGGAGTCTTCCGAAGCGACCTCCGAAGTCAGCGGCGAAGCCTCCGCTTCGGGCTCGTCGCAGGGCGCGCCCGCGTGGGACGTGCAAATCTCGCCCGACGACATCGTGCTCCTGCCCGACGGCCGCCAGCGCGCGGCCGACGGGAGCGCCGCCGGACAGAACCGCGGCGGCGACACGTCGAAGACCGAGTACACCGTCGTCATGTCGAACCCGGCGGGCCTGCGTCCGGCCGGCTTCTTCTCGGCGCTTGCTGGCTCCGTGAGCCCGCCGATTCAGGGAATGCTTCTCTTCGACTTGGACGACCTGCGAACCGAAGTGCAGTTCGACAACCCCGCTCTCAACCAAGTCCCGAACACGGAGATCATCAAGACCATCGTCGGCAAGACGACCGAGAAGCCGCGCTCCATCCCCATCGCCGTCGAGTTTCAGGTGCAGTACAACAACGCGCGCCGCTGGCTCCTGCTCGTCGTCGCGGCCCTGCTCATCGTCGGGTTGCTGCTCGCGCTCGTTCTTCTTTTCACGCTCCGCACGCGCTACGAGCTTCAGACGCCCTCGGGCGAGCGCACCATCGCGCTCCCGGTCGTCGGCAGCCAGCTCGTCGCCGTCAACGGGACGAACGCCGCGCGCATCTCCAAGCGATTCGGCAAGATTACGATCGCGCCCGTCGGCAGCTTCACCGTCGGCGGCGAGCGGACGCCGCGCGTGCTGACGGGCAACAACGACCAATTCACCATCGAGAGCCCCGACGAGGGGCGCAGCTACCCGCACGCGTTCCGGCGCGCGGGGCGGGGCGCCGCCGTCGCGGCCCGCAAGGACACGTTTCTCGACGACTGACCCACTAGCGGAGGAGATTGAAGACCCACATGAAAAGACCGCTTCTGCTTTGTCTCACGCTGGCCGCGCTGTTCGCCCTCCAGCCCGACGCGCGCGCGCAGGGCGAGTTCGTCGTCGCGCGCTGCAACATGTACATCACCGACAACACCGGGCAGCCGTGGAGCGACCTCTCACACCGCCTCATCATCGGCCTCCACCCGGAGCACACGCAGGAGCTACCGAACGGCGAAGTCTTCGCCAACAACGAGCAGAACCGCGAGGTGAAATTCACGGGCGGGCCGCCCAAGCAGTACGAATTGCGCAAGGACGCGCAGGGGCGCACCTACGCGACCGTCGAGTGGGTCGTCTTCGCCGACCCGGCGCGTCAGGTCGTCTACCGCGTCGGCGTGCTCGACCCGGCGACGAAGCGCGAGGTCTCCATCCTGCGTCAGGGCGGCACGAAGCTCGCCATGAAGAACGACAAGCAGTGTCCGCCCGTGACGCGCGCCAGCATCCCGAACCCCGTCTGGTCGGTCGTCAAGCGCAACTGGATCGTGATCACGGCCGTCATGCTGCTCGGCATCCTTCTGGCCTACTTCCTCGTCTTCCGCTGGATGTTCGCCGGGCTGCTGAAGAAGGGGTGGGGCGTCGGCGCGGCGCAGAATTTGACGTGGGCGCTCTCGCTCCTCGTCATCCTCTCTTTCATCGCGGGTCTGGCCGTCTACCTGCTCGGTATGCGCGTAGCGACCTACGCGCTTTTGGGCCTCGTGGGCGCGTCGCTGCTCTTAGTCCTGCTCGTCGGCCTCATCTCGGGAAGTAAAACGACTGCGTAAGGAGTGTGAACCAACATGATGAACGAAGCCATAATCATCCGCGGCAAGACGGAGGCGAAGGAGTGGAAGGACGCGCCCGTCAAGCCGACCATCATCATCGGCGTCGGGGGCTCGGGCGGCGACGTGCTCCTGCGCGTCCGCAAGCGCTTCTTCGAGCGCTACGGCTCGCTCTCGCAGTTCCCCATCGTCTCCTACCTGTGGCTCGACACCGACGCCACCGAGAAGGAGGTCGGCGCGGGCGTCTTCACCGAGCAGATAGCCTTCTCCAACAACGAGAAGATCATGACGGTCGTCCCCGACACGACGACCATCACGGGCGACCTCAACAACCACCCGCACGTCAAGTCTTGGTTCTACCCGGGCTTGTCGAAGCTCAAGACGATGACCGAGGGCGCGGGACAGATCCGCGCCTACAGCCGCCTCGGGTTTTTCGCCCACTACCCGAAAATCCGCAACTCCATCATCAACGCCGCGCAGGCCGTCCGCAACGTCGAGAACATCAAGACCGTGCGCGACCGTCACCACTTGGAGGCGAACCCGGCCGACCTTCAGGTCTTCTTCGTCTTCTCGGTCGCGGGCGGCACGGGCAGCGGGATGTTCCTCGACCTCGCCTTCCTCGTCAAAGACATTTTCGCCGGCCAGCAGCTAACGTCGGTCGGCGTCATCATGATGCCCGGCCTCTTCAACCCGAACGAAGACCGCGTCTTCGCCAACGGCTACGCGGCCCTGAAGGAGCTTGAGCACTACTCCTACGACAACGACTTCGAGGTCACTTGGCCCGACATGGTGAAGCGCAAGCTGCCGGGGCCCCCGTTCAACTACACCTACCTCGTCGACCGCGTGAACCACGCGAAGAACGCCGTCGAGTTCTCGAACCGCGAGCTGGTCTTCAACATGGTCGCCGAGAGCGTCTTCAAGGACTTCACGCAGAGCGACTTCGCCGGCTACAAGCGCGGCGTGCGCGTCAACCTCGACCAATACATGGTCGACAGCTACTCCTTCGTCCACCGCAACGAGAACGGCGAGAGCATCATCGACCAGAGCTTCCGGATGCGCTACGGCAGCTTCGGCATGGCCTCGATTACCGTCCCGGCCGACCGCATCGAGCAGGCGTGCGCCTACCGCCTCGCGGCCGACGTCGTAGACCACTGGGGCAGCCTCTCGAACAGCGAGTACAACGCGGCGTCTCTGACCGAGGAGGTCTTGCGGAGAGTTCTGCCGCGCATCAACCTCTACGAGGGCGCTTTCAACGCCGAGGGCATCGTCCAGCAGCGCCGCGACATACAGAACTTCCTGCGCGACGACGGCCACCGTCAGGGCCAGACCATCGACAACCTCGTCGACCAGTCGATCGCGCAGGCCGCGCGCGAGGCCCGCGAGAACTTCCACAAGCAGAAGGGTCAGACGATGGCGCAGTACCTCCGCGCCTCGATGGAGCGCGAGCTGGCGAAGCTCCGCCACGATCAGGGCGACCCGCAGAAGTGGGGCGACTACGCGCGCGCCGTCCACTTCAACAAGGAGGAGCTCGCGCGCGCCTCGCAAGAGGGCCTGCGCCGCGAGATGGGCGAGATCATCAACGAGCAGCACCAGTCGGTCGGCTACGCCGTGGCGCTCTTGCGCCAGCTGACGGTCGTCCTGCGCGACGAGAACCGCGAGTACATCGCCAGCTTCGAGCGCGGGCGCAACCTCGCCCGCAAGCGCTCCGACGAGACCAAGCGCCAGCTCGACCAACTGTTCGCCGAAATCGGCCAGCACGAGAACCGCATCAACTGGGACGGCCGCAAGGGCACGATTCTCGCCCACGACATCGAGCGCTTCGAGCAGCTCGCGCCCGAGTTCTTAAAGAGCCTGCTGCTGGAGCAGGTGCGCGGCGCGGCCATCGACGTGTGCGAGAGCGTCATCCGCTTCATCGGTATGCACGAAAAGACCGACGAGGGCGAGACCATCAAGGCCGGCATGATAGGCGAGCTCTACGACCTCGGCGGCCACCTGTCGGATTTGAAGAAGCGCCTGATGAACCGCTACGAGCACTTCCGACAGCCGTCCGACAACGAGCTGTCCTTGCAGCTCTACGACCCGTCCGACATCGACAAGCGATACTTGCCGCGCTACCTCGGCACGGGCGAGGACGCGCGCCGCAACGTCGAGTCGGTCGGCGACCAGATTCTTCAGAAGCTCCAAACGTCCGTGATGGACTTGCCGGAGCTCCTGCGGCGTCGGGGGCGCGAGACGGTCGAGAACGAGATACGCGACCTCGCGCGCGAGCCGTTCCGCAACCTCAAACAGGACTTCGACGTCATCGAGACGCTCTGGAAGAAGTTCCCCGAGGAGCAGGAGCGCATCAAGCAGGTGCGCTTCATCTACGAGAAGGCGAAGTTCTGGCTGAGCGGCGGCTCGCGCCCGCGCAGCTATCAACTCCACGCCGAGCGACACAAGATAATCGTCGGCGTCCCGCAGCAGACGCAAGACCCTTCGAAGCTCGAAGAGTTCAAGCGCGAGCTGTCGGGCAAGATTCGCAGCTCGGGCGACCCGGCCGTCTCCATCCAGAACATCGCCGACAAGTCCGAGATCGTCTTCTACAACGAGGTCGGCGGCATCCCGATTAATTGGGCCGACACGGTCGCCGACCTCCGCCACAAGTACCTCCAGAAGCACGGCGAGGGCGAGGAGCTGCACACGGACGCGAACGAAATCAAGTTCGAAGACCTCGTCGTGCTGACCGAGCAGGAGCGCGAGGAGTTGGAGCGCGCGCACGAGTGTTTCCTGTTGGGCGTCATCTTCGGCGAGATACGGCCGGAGCGCGACTCTTCGGGCCGCGTCCGCTACCTGTGGTCGGAGACCATCGGGATACTGAAGCGCCCGCAGTCGCTCGGCATCGAGCAGCGCGCCCTCTCGGAGCTCATCAGCAAGCCCGTCACGCGCGAGAAGATTCTCAAGCAGGCGCGCGACAAGAAGGTTGACGTTTACCGCGACCGCGACCTGCTCGCGCGCTTCAACGCCCTGCTGACGTGGTACGCGCAAGAGGTCTACCCGGACAAGCACGTCAAGGGCTCTGACGGCGTCGAGCACATCGAGCAGTCGAACATGGGCCGCGCCATCTACAAGCTCATCATGGAGGTCGTCCGGACGGTCGAGTCGCAGGAGCTGAGCAACCCGCAGTTGTCGGCGCGCGAGTTCTTCACGAAGAGTGAGGACTATCGCAACAACCTCGACCGGGCGTCGAAGCGGCTCGAAGACGGGCGGCGGATGCTCGACATGACGCCGTCGAGCGCCGACGGCGAACAGCAGGCCGGTTCAAACGGCCAGCAGGGCTCGGTGGCGCAGGTCTGACGGGGCCGCGCCGCCACCTCCCTCGCTTTTCGATTTACGGAAGGGAGCAGGCTCTTGATTCTATGTAACCAATGCGGGCAGGCGGTCGATAACGACTTGGGCGTCTGCCTCGAATGCTTCGCCGACACGGGCGACAAGCCCGCGCCGCCCTTTGCGTCTGCCGCCGTCAAGACGAACCTCGCCCCCAACCTCGGCGGCGCGCCCTCGGTCAGGGTCGGCACTAGACCCGCGCCCGCTCTCGACGACGACGCGCCGACCATTGTCGGCGCGGGACGCGCGGCGGTTGTGAAGGTCTCTGACACGACGCCGCCGGCCGCCCCCGAAAGACGTTGGAAGCGTGTGGCCGTCTGCACGGCCGTCGCCGCGTCGGTGCTCGCCGTCGCGCTGACGGTGGCTCTCGTCAAGCTCTCCAACACGGGGTCGAGTCTCGCGCAGGAGCAGGGCGCGAAGGGCGAGTTGGAGACGCGCAACGCCGCGCTCCTGTCGAAGCTCACGTCGGTCGAAACGAAGCTCGGCGACGCAGAGCGCGAGCTGCAAAAAGCGACGGACGCGCGCCAGACGCTCGCCGAGCGCTGGCCCCTGACCGTGACCGACATCCGCCTGCTCAACGGCCCCGAGGGCGCGAGCGCCTCCGAGTTCACGGGCTCGATAACTTGGGCCGCGACGAGCAAAATCTTCTGGCGCGCGACCGTCCAGAACAACCTCTACTCCTTCGAGCCGGTGTCGGGGAGCCTCTGCGTGAAGTTCATCCGGCCGGGCGGCGCGCTCTACACGGACGCGTCGAGCCCCTCGGGCTGCACGCGCTCGGAACTCATCAGCCTCTCCGACCGCGAAACCTTCACCGCCACGTTGGGCTTCGGCGGCGACAACGGCTATTCCTTCACGCGCGGCGCGAACCGCGTCGAACTCTGGTGGGCCGGGCGGCGCATCGCCGAGAAATCTTTTTACGTGACTGACTGAAGGGGCGCGAGCGACGAACTTATGATCATCTGTAACCACTGCGGCGCGCCCGTCCCCGACGGCGCTGCCTTCTGCGGCGAGTGCGGCACGCCGAACGCCGTCACGGCGCGACCCGCGCCGCCGCCTCCACCACAGCCCGCGCCCGACCCGCGTTTTCGGCCCGCCCCCGATTACCCGCCGAAGAAGAGCGGGGCCGGCCTCATCATCGGCCTCATCATCGGCCTCGTCGTGCTCGGCGGCGTCGCCCTCTTCGCGATGGTCGCCAGCACCTCGCGCGACTCGTCGAACAACGCGAACGCCTACGCGACGACGAACACCATCTCCACCTCGTCGGGCACGAACTACAATCGCAACGCAAACACGCGGCCGACCGCCACGCCCAACACGAACCTCCCCACGAACACCGCGACGAACTACAACACGAACACGGGCGCGACCGCCTCGCCCTTCCAGCGCGCCGAGGACAAGATTCGCTCGCAAGTCCAACTCTCCTCCTCGGAGCTTTCGGGCCTCAACTGTTGGGACTTGAAGCTTCTGCGCAACACCTTCTTCGCCAAGTTCGGCCGCACCTTCGACGAGCCCGAGCTGCAAACTTATTTCGACGGCAAGTCTTGGTACACGCGCGACCCCTACTACAGCTCGAACACGCAAGACCCCGGCATCACCCCCGTCGACAAAATCAACATCGAGGTCGTCAAGGCGGCCGAAGACCGTCAAGGCTGCCGCCGCGGCAAGTAGACTTGCCGCGCGCTCGACATGAAAAGAAAGAAGCTTCTCCTCACCGCCGTCGCCTCCGTCGCGCTCGCCGCGTCCGCCTCCCTCTTCGTCTGGGGCGGCGCGTACGAGAGACTGACGACGCGTCTGCGCGAGGACACGCGCGGCGCGATTGCCGCCGCGCGGCAAGGCGCGAGTCCCGCGGCGACGAGACAAGCGCGCCGAGACTTGGAACTCGGCCTCTCGTGTCTCAAGCGACAGATTCGCGCGAGCGTCTTCGGGACGGGCCGTCGCAACATCCTCGTGCTCGGGGCTGTCCACGGCGACGAGCCCGCGTCGGCCACGCTCGCGGAGGCTTTTATCGCGTCGCTCGAACGTGAGTCGCCGCCCGAAGATTTGACGGTCGTCGTCGTGCCCGTCGTCAACCCCGACGGCATACAGGCGCAGACGCGCTACAACGGCTGCGGCGTCGACGTGAACCGCAACTTCCCGACCGCATCTTGGAACGCCGACGCCGAGGACGCGCGCTACAACCCCGGCAAGTCGCCCGCCTCCGAGCCCGAGACTCGTCTCATCATCGAGCTCGTCGAGAAGTACAAGCCCGAGTTGATCGTCAGCGTCCACGCGCCGCTTCACTGCGTGAATTGGGACGGCCCGGCCGAGCGCGTCGCCGAGGCGATGGCGGAGGCCAACGGCTACCCCCTCAAGGCCGGCATCGGCTACCCGACGCCCGGCTCGCTCGGCGCGTACGCCGGAGTCGAGCGCCGCATCCCGGCCGTCACGCTCGAACTCCCGCCGACGACGAGCGACGAGACGATTCGCCTGAACGTCAACGCGCTCCGCGCCGCGCTCAAACACCTCGCCGCGCCCCCGCGGCAGGAAGGAACGGCTTATGATCTACTGTAGCTTCTGCGGAAACGGCGTCGAGGACTACCAGAGCTTCTGCGGCGAGTGCGGGCAGCCGAGCCCCGTCGCGCCGCGGCCCGTCACGCCGATTGCGCAGGCGGCCGGCGCGTCGGCGGCCGCCTACCCGGCCGGCTCATTCACGCCGCCCGTCGCCCCGCCCCCGCCGCCGCACAACTACGCGCAGCCGCACGCCGGCGTCGTGCCCGCGCCCCCGCCCCCGCGACCGACGAAGTTCTTTCTGCTCGCGCTGGCCGGAGTCGCCTTGACGTGCGTCGTCGCGGCCGTCGTCTACTTCGCGCTCGTGTCGGGCAAGAAGGGCGGCGACGTGGCCGACAGTCTCCGCGAAAAGGTCAGGCAGGGCACGCTCGTCTCGCCGGCCGGCGGCGACGCCTTCGACGAGTACACCAAACTCAAGAGCCTCGACCCGAACAACCCCGCCCTCGCCGAGATTCGCGCCAACGTGCTCGCGCAGCTCCGCGCGCAGGGCGACGAGGTCTTCGTCAAACACCTGCGCATCGACGGCGAGGTCGTCACCGAGACGGACTGGACGCGCACCGCGCGCGCCTACCAGTGGGCGCAGGAGCTCGACCCGTCGGACAAGACGCTCGGCGCGCGACGCCGCTTCGCCGAGGCCGAGGTCGCCAAGCAGCAGGGCAAGCGCGCCGACAAGGCCGGCGACATGGTCACGGCCGAGCAGAAGCGGCAGGAGGCCGAGCGCGGCTACACGGCGGCCGCCGAGTTAGACCCCGCGTGGGCCGTCCCGCAGAACAGCCTCGGGCTTCTCATCGTCGAAAACGTCGGCGTCAACCGCCCGAAAGAACGCTGCCACGCCGCGCTCGAATACTACCGCCGCGCCAACAAGCTCGACCCCAACTGGGAGATTCCCTACAACAACATGGGGACGGCCTACTTCATCCTCGGCCCGACCTACGACGCGGAGGCCGAAAGCAACTACCGCCGCGCCATCCAGATGAACCCTTCTTGGCCGCGCCCGCACTACTGGCTCGGCGAGCTCTACGAGCGCAAAGGCCCGGCGTGGCGCTCGAACGCGCTCAGTGAGTATCAGGCCGCCTACCAACTAGGCAAAGACAAACTGCCCATCACCGTCCAACAACTTGAAGCCAAGATACAGAAACTCTCCTACTAGCCGCGCGCCGTTTCTGACGCGGACGCGGCTTCTCATCTTCCTCGCGGCCTTCACCTTCGCCGGCCTCCTGCTCGGCCTCGCACTCTTCCGCGCGCGGCAGACGCTCGCCGCCCACTACGACACGCTCGTCGTCAACGGCCGCATCGTCGACGGCACGGGCGCGCCCCCGCGCCCCGGCACGGTAGGCATCCGCGCGGGCCGCGTCGTCGAGGTCGAGTGGTCGTCATTCGCGACGGCCGACCGGGTGATTGACGCCGAGGGGATGGTCGTCGCGCCCGGCTTCATCGACGTTCACACGCACATCGAGCGCAACGTCGAATCACTCGCCGGGCCCCTCGCCGCCGAGAACTTCGTCGCGCAGGGGTTCACGACCCTCGTCACCGGTAACTGCGGACGCTCCGCGCAGTCGCTCGCGCAGTTCTTCTCGCGGCTCGAAGCGGCGGGGATGAGCGTCAACGTCGCTTCGCTCGTCGGGCACAACACGGTCAGGCGTCAGGTCTTGGGCGAGTCGTCGCGCGCGGCCGGCGCGGACGAACTAGCCCGCATGAAGACGCTCGTCGCAAGCGCCTTTGACGACGGCGCGCTCGGCTTCTCGACGGGCCTCGAATACGAGCCCGGTATGTTCGCGCCGCGCTCGGAGATTGAAGCCCTCGCCGGAGTCGCCGCCGAACGCGGCGGTCTCTACGCGACGCACATGCGCGACGAGGGCAACGGCGTCGCCGATTCCTTGCGCGAGGCCATCGAGGTCGCGCGAAGGAGCGGCGCGCCGCTCGAAATCTCGCACCTCAAGGCGCGCGGGCGGACGAACTGGGGCAACGCGCGTGCGCTCGTCGAGATGGTGCGCGCCGCACGGGCCGAGGGCCTGCGCGTCAGCTTCGACGCCTACCCCTACACGGCTTCGAGCACGACGCTCGACCTGCTCCTGCCGAAGGAGGCGCGCGAGGGCGACGCGGCCGCGTTGCGCGCGCGTCTGCGCGACCGCGCGGCGCGCGAGCGAATCGTCGAGGGCGTCATCGCGCAGATGCGCGGCGAGGGCTGGCAGGATTTCTCCTTCGCGCGCGTCGCCTACTTTCACTTCGACCAGACGCTCAACGGATTGAGCATTCCCGAAGTCGCCGCGCGTCTCGGCGGCGCGCGTCTGAACGAGACCCCCTCGCCCTCCGCGCCCGTCGCCGAAACGTCCGGCGACCCGGCCGTCGTCTCTCTCGCGGACGGGGCCGAAGCGAAGCCCGCGCCCGCGCAAGCCCCCGCCGCGAAGCCGGACGCGACGGCCGCGCAGACGCCGGATGACAAGAACGCTGACGCGCCGAAGAAGAACGAAGGCGACGCGAAAGGCGACGCCGGCAAACCCGCGCAGGCGGGCGAAGGTGAGAAACCCGCGCCCAAGAAAGACGAGAAGCCCAACACGTCCGCGCCGCCGAAGTCCGCGCCGCCGGCCGGGGAGAAGTCTGCGCCGACGCAAAAGCCCGCGCCGCCCGCGTCGTCGCGGCCGGGCGCGTCGCTTCTCACGAACGACGCGTCGTCACACTTCCGCCGCGCGTCACTCCGTGTCGAAGAACAGGGCGCGACGGCCGACGTGCGCGCTCAGGCCGAGGCCGTCTGCTGGATGGCCGCGCACGGCGGCGCGCAGATGATCTTCGAGAACATGGACGGCCGCGACGTTGCCGAGATTCTCAGCTTCCCCGGCTGTATGCTCGGCTCCGACAGCGGCGTGCGCACCGTAGGCGAGGGCCGCCCGCACCCGCGCGGCTTCGGCAGCGCGCCGCGCTTCCTCGGACTCTTCGCGCGCGACGAAAAACTCTTCCCGCTCGAAGAGGCCGTGCGCCGCATGACGTCGCTCCCGGCCGAGACTTTCCGCATCCCCGAGCGCGGCAAGCTGCTGCCCGGCTTCTGGGCCGATGTCGTCATCTTCGACCCCGCGCGCGTCAAAGACCTCGCCTCCTACGACGACCCCTTCCGCCCGCCCGAAGGCATCGCCTACGTCCTCGTCAACGGCGAGGTGGCCTACGAGCGCGGCCAGATGAGAGAGCAGCGGGCGGGCCGCGTCGTCCGCCGCGCCGCGCCTTAAGCGTTTGACTCCGACGCCCCGTTGGGTCTAGAACAGAGCCGCACGCTTCCGAAAATTTTCACCAGCGAGGCTTCAAACGATGAAGAGGCGCACCCTACTGTCCGCCTGCGCGGCGGCTCTCCTTCAGCTCACGCTCTCCTGCGCGACGCCGCAGCAAACGTCGAACACCAACGCGACGCCGACGCCCGCCGCGACGTCCGCGGCCAACATCCCGGCCGAGCTTCGCGCCGCCGCCGAGAGCATCACGGCCGACGACATCATGCGTCACACGCGCACGCTCTCTTCGGACGAGTTCGAGGGGCGCGGCCCCGGCACGCCCGGCGAGGAGCTGACGGTCAAGTACCTGACCGAGCAGTTTCAGAAGATGGGACTCAAGCCCGGCAACCCCGACGGCACATACGTCCAGAAAGTGCCGCTCGTCGGACTGCGCGCCGAGCCGCAGTTCTCTTGGAGCGCGGGCGAGACGCAGAAGTCTCTCAACTTCCCCGACGACTACGTCGCCGCCTCGCGCCGCGTCGTCCCCGAGACAAGGGTCGAGAACTCCGACATCGTCTTCGTCGGCTACGGTGTGGTCGCGCCCGAGTACGGGTGGGACGACTACAAGGGCGTCGACGTGCGTGGCAAGACCATCGTCATGCTCATCAACGACCCGGCCGTGCCGGACGCCGCCGACGCGTCGAGGCTCGACGATAAAATGTTTCGCGGCAAAGCGATGACCTACTACGGGCGGTGGACTTACAAGTACGAGATAGCGTCGGAGAAGGGCGCGGCCGCCGCCATCATCGTCCACGAGACGGGGCCAGCCGGATACCCTTACGAGGTCGTCAAAGGCAGTTGGGCGCAGGAGAACTTCGACATTCAGGCGCCGGACAAGAACATGAAGCGCGTCGGCGTCGAGTCGTGGATTCATCTCGACCGCGCGAAGGAGCTTTTCGCGGCGGCCGGTCAGGACTTCGACGCGCTCAAGCGCGCGGCCCTGAGCAAAGACTTCCGCCCCGTCGCCCTGAACGCGAAGGCCAACCTCACGGTGAAGAACACGACGCGCGAGGTGCAGTCGCAGAACGTCGTCGCGCGGCTCGAAGGCTCAGACCCGCAACTTAAAAACGAGCACGTCGTCTACACCGCACACTGGGATCACTTGGGCCGTAACGATAAGCTGCAAGGCGACCAGATTTATAACGGCGCGCTCGACAACGCCTCGGGCACGGCCGCCCTGCTCGACATCGCCGAGGCCTACACGAAGCTCCCGACGCCGCCGAAACGCTCCGTCGTCTTCCTCGCCGTGACGGCCGAGGAGAAGGGCCTGCTCGGCGCGAAGTTCTACGCCGAGAACCCGCTCTACCCTTTGAACCGCACGCTCGCCAACATCAACATGGACGGCGTCAACCAGTGGGGGCGCACGAAAGACATCGTCATCGTCGGCGACGGCAACTCCACGCTCGACGACCTCGCGCGCGAGGTCGCGCAGATGCAGGGGCGCACCGTCAAGCCCGACCCGGAGACGGAGAAAGGTTTTTACTACCGCTCCGACCACTTCGAGTTCGCGAAGGTCGGCGTGCCCGCGCTCTACCCCGACACGGGCACGGAGTTCGTCGGGCGCAGCGCCGAGTACAGCCAGCAGAAGCGCGACGAGTACACGAACAACGACTACCACAAGGTGACGGACGAGATTAAGGCCGACTGGGATTTGACCGGCGCGGCCGAGGACGCGCAGCTCCTCTTCATCATCGGCCACCGCGTCCTGCAAGGCGACAAGTACCCCGAGTGGAAGCCCGGCAACGAGTTCAAGGCCAAGCGCGACGAGATGATGAAGGCGTCGCCCCCGAGCGACTAACAAAGTGACGAGTGACGAATTAAAGACGAGTCGCGAGTCTTGAGTTAAAAATGCGAAGGCCCGACCATCACGGCCGGGCCTTCGCATTTTTAACTCAAGCTTATTTTTGGCTCAAGCCGCTTGCCCGTCACTCGTCACTAAAAAAAAGGGGCGCGGTCGTCCCCCAGTCGCGACCGCGCCCCTCGTTTCTGCCCCCTCGCAGAAAACTGATGGGTGAAGACAGTTTTTCGTTGAGCCCTGAATCTCCGTTGCCCGGCTCGGGGAGCAGCCCCTCTCTGCCGATGGGCTGCTCCCCGAACCTGCGATCGCCCGAAGGCACGCCACCCCGACAGAAGCGAGCCGACGGGGATCTCAACTCAGCCGCGCCCAAAAATGTTCCGAAACGGCGCCGGCGTGAGTTGTTTTGAGGCCGACCCGTGGGGGATCTGACCTCTGAACGACGCCCCCATCGTTCATGCTCAAAAATTACCCCCAGCCCCTTGAGAAAAACTTGAGGTTCGCGAAGAAATTTTCGTGCGCCCCGATTTCCCGCCGAAGCCGAATCATTTCAACACTTAAGCGGACGGCTCAGGATGAAATGTTCTTGCCTCCCCGCGCCTTCAGGCCGTCGCCGACGAGTCGGACGGCGAAGACGAACAGGAAGATGGCGACGGCCGGGGCGAGCAGAAGCAGCGGTTGGGCGGCGAGGAGGTTGATGTCCGAGGCCGCCGCCAGCATATTCCCCCAACTCGGCTCGGGCTCTTGGACGCCGACGCCGAGGAACGAGAGCGAGGTCTCGGCCAGAAGGAACGCGGGCAGCAGGAGCGTCGCCTGAACGACGAGCGGACGCGCCGCGTTCGGCAGGATGTGACGGAAGAGGATGCGCGCCTTCGACAGCCCGAGACTCTCGGCCGCGAGCACGTACTCGCGCGTCTTGAGCGTCAGCACGAGCCCGCGCGCGAGTCGCGCCGTCTCGGCCCAACCGACGGCCACGAAAATGCCTATCAACAGCCGCGCCGCGCGGCCCGGCGGGAGTTCGAGCGGGAAGGCGGCGCGCGCCGCGAGGATGACGATGAGCGTCGGGAGCGACATCATCACGTCGGCCGCGCGCATCAGTATCGCTTCGACGGCGCGCCCCGCGTAGCCCGCGAAGACGCCGACGACGATGCCGACCAGACTCGCCAGAATCGTCCCGAGAGGCCCGACCAGAAGCGTGAAGCGCGCGGCCACGAGCAGACGCGCGAAGCGGTCGCGGCCCAACGCGTCAGTCCCCAAAAGGTAGACGCGCGGCGCTTCCGCAATGCCCGCCGCGTCCTCGGCCCTGACGCCGAACAGGTGCACGTCCGTCTCGAACAACCCCAGAAGCCTGTAACGGTGTCCGCGCGCGAAGAGTGCGAGCGGGTAGGCGCGCGTCGTGTCCTCTTCGTAGATTCGTCGGAGCGGGTCGGCGAGCCTGCGACGGTAGACGAAGGGGCGCGCGTGCCACCGGCCCTCGCCGTCGCGCAGACGAATCGCGACGGGCGGCGACATGATTTCGCGCCGCGACTGCGCGCGGTAGTCGTTCGGCGCGATGAAGTCCGCGAACAGCGCCGCGAGGTAGAAGGCCGCGACCACCGCCACACCGGCACGAAATTTTCTATTCGACCGCCTCACTTACTCTCCGCGACCCTCACGCGCGGGTCGTTCAGACGCAGCAGCACGTCCGCGACCAAGTTTCCGACGAGCACGGCGAGCGAAGCCGCGAGCACGATTCCCATCAACAGCGGCACGTCGCGCGCGCGCACGGCGACGACGCTCAACTGCCCGACGCCCGGCCAGCCCAGAACCGTCTCGACGATCACCGACCCGCTCAACAAGCTTCCGAGTGAAAACCCGAAGACCGTGATGACGGGGTTGAGCGCCGCCCTCGACGCGTGGCGCACGAGCACGACGCGCTCGCTCAATCCCTTCGCGCGCGCCAACTGCACGAAGTCCTCGCGCAGGGCCTCGCCGAGCCCGTCCCTCACCTGCGCGAGAAAAATCGCCACCAGCGGCACGGCCAGCACGACGGCCGCCAGCGCGAATCTCATCAACGCCGCCCCCGCGCCGCCCGCGCCACTCGACTCGAACAAAGACCACCGCGCCGCAACGACGAGCGCGACTAATGCCAGCACGATGCGCGGCGTGGACGATGCCGTCAGCTCGACGCCCGCGCTCAACTTGTCCACCCAAGAGCCGCGCCTCCGCGCCGCCGCCACGCCGAGCGCGCAGGCGACGGCGAGCGAAATCAAAAGCGACGCCGCGCCGAGCGCGAGCGTGCGCGCGAGACGCGGCGCGAGGAGCGCGGCGACGGGCGTCTGAAAGTAGAAAGATTGACCGAGGTCTCCGCGCAGCGCGCCGCCCATCCAGCGCGCGTAGCGGACGTGGAAGGGTCGGTCTAACCCGTGAATCGCGCGGAGGCGTTCGAGCGACTCGGCCGGGATGCGCGGGTCTTCGTAGACGGCCGAGACGGCGTCGCCCCCGGCCGCGCCGAGCAGGGCGAACGTCAGGAGCGTCACCGCGAAGAGGACGACGAGTCCTTGCGCGAGTCTTGAGAGGAGAAGTAAGAGCATCGGGCGTTTCGCGTCCGCGCGACGTTCGAGTCCGCGACCGCGTCCGACGGCGCAGTATACCAACGACCGCGCGGTTTCAAACGCTTTTCGCCCGACACTCTTGCCAACCGGCCCGCGTTCGTGCTCCAATCCCGGCGACGAAAATTCGCCGCCCCGCGGCGACTTCCCAAGCACCGCTCACCCACGGACGAACCGAAAATGATGCCCCCAACACCCTTGCGCCGCAGCGCTCTCTTACTTCTCTGTCTCCCCCTAGTTTTCCTCGCCTGCGCGCAGCCGACCGCGCCGACGCAGCAAAACTCTCAGCCCGCGCAAGCGGGCGAGCGCACCGTCGGCACGCGCGGCGGCTCGCTCACTTACCGTCTCAGCTCTTCGCCCAACACCTTCAACCCCGTCCTCGCCTCCGACGAGGCGTCGTTTCTCATCGCCTTCTTTTTGACGAGCGGCCGGCTCCTCGAATTTGACCACGACGCGCAGCGTTACGCGCCCGGCCTCGCCGAGACTTATCGCCTGCTCGACGACGGGCGCACCGTCGAGTTAGTGCTCCGCGAAGGTCTCAAGTTCTCCGACGGGCAGCCTTTGACGACCGAGGACGTGGCCTTCACGCTCCGCACGATCTACGACGAGAAGGTCGGCTCCGGCGTCCTCCGTCCGAGCCTTCTCATCGGCGAGCGGCCCATCGAGGCGCGCGTGCAGGACGCGCGGCGGATGCAGTTCGTCTTCCCCGACCGCGTCGTCACGCCCGAGAGCTTCCTCGCCAACATCCCCGTCGTCCCGCGCCACGCGCTCGCCGCGGCCTTCGACGCCGACCCCGAGCGCAAAGCCTTCCGCGACGCCTTCGGCGCGACGGCCGACCCGAAATCTATCGTCACGTCGGGCGCGTTCGCCTACGAGTCGGCCGCCACCGGCGAGCGCTACGTCCTGCGCCGCAACCCGCACTTCTGGAAGAAGGACACGGCCGGCACGCAGCTCCCGTATCTCGACACGCTCGCGGTCGAAATCGTCCTCGACCCCAACGCGGCCTTCACGCGGCTCGGCGAAGGCGGGCTCGACATCGTCGACCGCATACGCCCGTCCGACTACGCCGCGCTGCGTCAGACGCAGGGGCGCGTCCGCGCCGTAGACCTCGGGCCGGGACTTTCGACGGATTATTTCTTCTTCAACTTAAACGAGGGCGAGCGCGCGAAGTCGAACGCTACGAAGCTCGCTTGGTTCAAGGACGCGCGTTTCCGCCGCGCCGTCGCGCACGCGATTGACCGGCAGTCGATTGCCGAGGGCGTGCTTCAAGGGCTCGCCACGCCGCTCTACGGCTTCGTCTCGCCGGCCAACCGTCAGTGGGTCGCGACCGACATCCCGCGCCCCGAGTTCGATGTGACGCGCTCGCGCGCACTCTTGGCCGAAGCCGGCTTTCAGACGCGAGGGACGGCCGAAGCCCCCGAGCTTTTCGACCCGCAAGGCAACCGCGTCGAGTTCACTTTGCTCGTGCCGCAGGAGAACGAGCCGCGCGTGAAGATGGCGGCCGTCGTGCAGGAGGACTTGTCGAAGCTCGGAATCGGAGTTCAGGTCGTGCCCATCGAGTTCAAGGAGGTGCAGAATCGCGCGCTCAAGACGTTCGACTACGAAGCGGCGCTCCTCGGCTCGGCCTCGACCGACTTCGACCCCTCTTCGCTCAGCACGATTCTCAGCAGCGCGAGCGCGCAGCACCAATGGAACCCGAGCCAGCCGCGCCCGGCGACCGAATGGGAGGCGCGCATCGACGAGCTTCTGGCCGCGTTCGCGCGCGAGCCCGACGAGGCGCGCCGCCGCGCCGCCTTCCGCGAGGTGCAGCAAATCCTCGCCGAGCAACAGCCCGTCGTCCCGCTCGTCTCGCGACACATCGCGTCGGCCGCCAACGAGCGCATCGGCAACTACCGCCCGAGCATCGTCTTTCCTTTCTCGGTCTGGAACGCCGAGGAGTTGTTCGTGAAAAAGTAGCCGCACGCAAAAACAGAATCGCCGGCCGCGTGTGGAAGCGTCTCCACACGCGGCCGGCGTTTCGCTTTTCTGCTCGCTTACTCTACTCGGAGTAGAGACGCTCGATGACGGCCAGAGCGCGGGCGAGCTCGGCGCGCGAGACGTACCCGCGCGGGTAGAAGTAGTCGGAGTCGGAGCGGATGAGGCCGCGCGCGATGGCGACGCGCACGTAGCCGTTCCACTCGCCCGGAATCTGGTCGCCGTCGCGGAACACCATGAAGCCCCCGTCGGACTCGGCCTCAGAGCGCAGCCCGGCCGCGCGCACGAGCGCGATGGTCGCCGTCAGACGGTCAAGGGGCGCGCCCGGCATGAACGCCCCGCCGCGCGCGATGGTCGGGAAGAGCGTGCCGCGCGGCGCGAACGCGCCGCTGTCGACGTAGTTGCGCATCGACGCGTCGCTCAAGTCTGTGTAGCTCGGCGCGGCCGCGACGTAGAGCGGAACGCGCCCGCCGAGCATGAGCGCGGCCGCGAGGTCGCCGCGCGTCGCGGGCTGCTGCGGCATGAAGTCGCTCGCCGTCGCCGGGAACATGACGAACGTGCGCAGGGCGCGCTTGACGTCGTCGAAGGTCTGCGTGCCCGCGAGCATCTCCACGTCCTGAAGGGGCGCGCTCTCGACGCGCGTCACTTCGAGGACGCCCTTGTACTGCTGCGTCGTCGCGGTCGCGGCGAGCGTGTGGCCGACGCGCACGCGCCACGCGCCCGTCTCAGGGTTCGCCAGCGTCATGCGCTCGCGCTTGCCCGTCAGACCGGGCAGGTTCAGAGCGTTAACGCTCTTCTGCTCGCCGGTGGGCGCGACGACCGTCATGCTCAGATCGCTGCGCGAAGTCTCCGGCCCCCAAGCGACTTGGAGGAAGGCCGTCGTCGTGCCGTCCGGAATAGCGAGCGTCGTCTCGTGCGCGGCGCCGGGCTGCGCGACGCCGGAGAACGTGTATGTCTCTTTGACGAAGCGCACCTGCGCGCGGTCAAGCGTGTAACGGTGGAGTCCGATGTTGCGCTGCGGGAAGGCGGCCGCGAGCACGGCCGCGTGCGAGTTGAGCATCCCCGCGCCGACCTCGTAGGCGTAGAACGGCGGGAGCGGAGTGGCCGTCTTCTGCAAAATCTGGCGCACCTGAGCGGGCGTCAGATTCGGGTTCGCTTCGAGCATCAGCGCGATGGTGCCCGCGACCTGCGGCGCGGTGAAGCTCGTGCCGCTGCCCGTCGTGTAGTAGGGCAGGTCGAGCAGCGAGATGTAGTTGATGTCGTTCGCGCTCCCCAGACCGAGCGCGCCCGTGACGGAGACGCTAGAGCTGCGCGCGCTGACGACGTGCGTGCCGGGCGCGGTCAAGGTCGGTTGGAAGAAGCTGCTGCCGAAGACGCCGCGCGAAGAGAAGTTGGCGGGGCGTCCGCGCTCGTCGGTCGCCGCGACGCTGACGACCCACGGGGCGAGGGCGTAAGGGTTCAGCGAGTTCGCGCCGGGGCCGGTGTTGCCGGCCGAGAAGACGACGTTGACGCCGCGGTCGGCGAGCATACGCGTCGCGACGTTGACGGGGTCGTGCTCGTTGAAGACCGTGTTGGCCGAGAAGCTGCAGTTGACGACGCGGATGTTGAGCGCGTCCTTGTTCTGGAGGACGTAGTCTAAGCCGGCGAGGACGTGGAAGAGGTTGGCGTCGCCCGTGCTCAGGCCGACGAGCTTCGCGCCCGGCGCGTAGCCGCTCAGACGCCCGCCCGTCCGCGTCGAGTTACCAGCGATGATGCCGGCGACGAACGTGCCGTGACCGTAGACCAAATCCGTGTTGCGCAGGCCCTCGACGTTGTGCGGGTAGGAGAAGCCGACGGGCGCGAGTCCGCTGAGGTCGGCGAGCTTGACGTTGCGCGCGACACGTCCCGTGAGGTCGGGGTGCGAGCCGTCGATGCCGGTGTCGATGACGGCGACGCCTATTCCGGCGCCCGAGAGCGCGAGGCCGCGGTTGCGCGACTTGAGGTCGTAGTCGCCGCGCGCGCGCGGCAGGCCCGTCGTCTCGCGGCTCGTGTCCGTCGCGCTCCACTGCAAGGTCGTGTTGCCGTAAATCGAGCGCACGGCCGGGAGCTTCGAGACCTCGACGAGCTGCTCCTTTGTCGCCGTCACGACGACGGCGGGCAAGACTCGGAAGCGCGTGCCGCCGGTGACGCCGAGACGTTGGAGGTCGGCGATGTCGGCGTCCGTGACCGCGCGGTGGTAGACGACGGCCGCGTTGACGTTGCTGTCGTCGGTCGCCTCGGCGAGCGTCGTCAGGAGCAAGGGGTCGACGCTGACGAGACCCGTGCTGCCGTAAGTCCGGTCGGCGCCCGTCACGACGAGGCCGTCCGCGCCGGTGACGACGAGGCCGACGACGTTCGTCATCTCGACGCCGCTCAGACGCGAGCCGAGCAGGCCGTCCGCGCCGGTCACGACGAGGCCGACGGGCGAGATCGAATAGGTCGTGCCGTCGGGCGCGGTCGCCGTCACCGCCTGCGCGCGCTGCGCCTGAAGGGTGTCCGCGCCGGTCACGACGAGGCCGTCGGCCCCGGTCACGACGAGGCCGTTGTTGATGGTCTGGCGCGCGCCGTCGGCCCCGGTGACGACAAGCCCGTCAGCCCCGGTGACGACGAGGCCGTCGCCGTTGTTGATGACGATTGATGCGGGGTGGTAGGTCGTGCCGTCGGCTCCGGTGACGACGAGGCCGTCGGCCCCGGTCACGACGAGTCCGGCGGAGTTTGCGACCGAGATGCCGTCGGCGCTGTCGGCGCGGAGGCCGACGCCGTCGGCGCCCGTCACGACGAGGCCGTTCGTGCCCGTCACGGGGAGGCCGTCCGCCCCGGTGACGACGAGGCCGTCGCCGGCCGTCGCGGTCACGCCGTTGACTTCGAGGCCGAGCAGTTGGTCGGCGCCGGTGACGACGAGGCCCGAAGAGGTCTCGTAGTGGACGCCGTCGGCGCCCGTCACCACTAGGCCCTCCGTCTCGCGCACGATGAGGCCGGCTTGGGCCTGCGTCGCGCAGAGCAGGACGGCGAGCGCGAGCGCGGCCATCTTTCGCATCTGTCTGCAATCTCCGGTCATAAAAATCTGTTGGCCGGGACGGGGGTTGTGGTGCTGTCTCGTTGGGTGGAGTACCAGACTCAGGGCGAGCCCGCGTCGGGTACGGGTCTTAGATGACACCGGCGGGCTTTTTACTTCCCCGCCGGACGAAACAACTTATACCAACACTCCCGGCATTATGTTACAAAACCATTCTATTTTTCTGTCGCCGCCCGCCTAAACGCTTGACGGGCGGCGATTTACTTCACAAATTCCTTGTAAATCCGCTGCGTCTCGGCGGCCGGCTCGACGCCCAACTCCTTGCGCAGAATCTTGCGCAGGGTCTCGTACTGCTCGCGGACGGCGACTCGGTTGCCGAGCGCCGCGTGGGCCCGCATGACGGCGCAGTGGACGTCCTCGCGGAAGGGGTCTTCGCGCAGGATTTGCTGCGCGAGCTGCAAAGAGCGCGGCCACTCCTCGGACTTCTGCGCGGCCGCGGCGAGCATCTCCAAGATTCTGAGGTACTGCTCCTGATAGTAGGAGCGCTGCTCCTCGACCCAGTCGTCGTAGCTCCCCTGCAGGAAGTCGCCGCGGTAGAGCGCGACCGCGCCCTCGAAGGCTTTGACGGAGGCCTCGTGGTCGCGCGCGCGGCGCGCGGCCTCGCCCTCGGCGAGCAGCCGGTCGAACTCCTCGATGTCGATGGAGTAGGAGAACTCCGGGTTCAGTTGATAGTCGCCGTCGCGGTAGAGAAGAAAGTTTTGTTTGAGCGGCTGATTGCTGTTGAGCGCCTTGCGTATGTGCGAAACGGTCGGGTGGAAGTTCTTTTCGACTACGGCAAAGTCAGCATCAGCCCAGAAGGTGTCAATGATCGTGTCCTTCGACGCACGCCTGTGACGCCGCGACGCGATGAAGCACAAAATATCACGCGCGCGCTTCGTCACCCAAGCGTCGGCGGCGAGCGGGCGGGCCGGGTCGCGGAAAATCTCGACCGCGCCGAGCATATTGATGGAGAGGTCGGCCGAGGGCGCGGGCGCGATGACGACGGACGGGGCGGCCGCGCGCGAGGCCGGCGCGGGCTGCGCGGCGGCGGCCGCGACCTGCTCGCGCAAATCCGCCGGCAGAAGCTCAAGCGCCTCGGGCGTCGCAAACAGTTGCGGCAGGCGCGCGACCTCGCGCTGGAGCCAGTACTCGTAGTCGTAGCGAGCGGCGAGGTCGAGCGCGCGGCGCAGGTGCTCGATCATCTCGTTGTCGCGCCCGTCGGCGTGGTCGCACTCGGAGAGCGCGAGCGCCGCGTGCGCCTCGTTGTAGTAGAGCCCCTGCGCGCGGAAGAATTCGAGCGCGGGGTAGAGGTCGGAGCGCGCGGCCTCCTGCTTGCCCTGCGCGAGGAAGACGCGGCCGCGCGCGAGCATGGCGCGCTGACGGCCCATCTCGTCGCGCGCGTCGGTGCGCGCCGCGATGAGACGGTCGAGGAGCGCGCGCGCCTCGGCGGAGTCGCCGAGCTGCAGGGCGAGCAGGGCCTTCTCTTCGAGCAGCTCGGCGGGCGTGAGCGTGATGTCGATGCCGGCCTCGTCGTAGGCGCGCGCGGCGCGGTCGTAGAACTCGCTGGCGCGCGCGGCGTCGCCGCGTTCGCGGTGGAGGTTGCCGTAGGTCTCGAAAATCTGGCCGCGCAGGCCCGTCATGTTAAAGAGTTGGCAGGCTTCGAGCGCGAGGTCGAGGTGCTGCTCGCACTCCGAGAACTCGCCGCGGTGGCAGGCGAAGCGCGCGAGGTTCAAATGCGCGATGGCCTCCTGCGGGAGCGGCGCGGCCGAGCCGTCGGCGCGCAGCATCCGGCGCATCCAGCGCATCGCCTCGCCCAAGTCGCCGCGCATCCCGGCCGGCATACCGAGGTTGTGCGAGATGACGCGCGTGTAATACTCGTCGCCCAACTCCTCGGCCGTCTTGAGCGCCACCCGGAACTCGCGCTCGGCCTCCGTCCACTCGCCCATCGCGACGAAACAAAGGCCCCGCGTGTTGCCGCACTTGGCGCGCACGATCGAGCGCTCGCACGAAAGCTCCACCGCGCGGTCGAGGTAGGAGAAGGCCGTCTCGAACTCGCCGCGGCGGCGCGTGATGGTCGCGAGCGAGTGAAAGACTTCGGCCTCGCCCTCGCGGTCGCCCTGCTCGTTGAGCAAGGTCGCGGCGCGGCGGAAGAGCGACTGCGCGGCGTCGTACTCGTCCTGAAGTCGCGCGACCTCGGCGCGGTGCGCGAGCGCGCGCGGGTGTTTTTCGAGCGCGGCCTGCGGCAAAGAGTCGGCGAAGGAGACGAGCGAGGCGAGCGCGCCCGCCGAAATCCACGTGCCGCCGCGCTCGGCAATCGTCTGCGCCGCCAAGTCGAACTCCTCGGCCGCGAGCAGGTGGCGCATGGCCTGTTCCCACTGCCCGCGCTCAAGAAAATAGTTCGCGCATCGCGAGTGCTCGGCCGCGACGCCGGCGCGGCCCGACTCGGCGCGGAAGCGACGCTGAAGGAAGCTGCGGAACAGCGGGTGGAGACGAAACTCCTCGCCGCGCCCGTCGCTCGCGAGCGTGATGAAGACGTTGCGGCGGACGAGCGACTGAAGCTGCGCGACGCTCTGCTGACCGGGATAGAGGTTCGAGCACGTCTCGGGCTCGACGCGGTCGAGCAGAGAGACTCTCAACAACACCGCCTGCACGTCCTCCGCCTCGTCGGAGAAGACCTCTTCGGCGAAGTAGTCGAAGATGTCGCGCTCGGACTGGCGGAGGATTTCGACGAGGTCGGGCGAGGCGGCGTCCGCCGCGCCGCCGCTCGCGAGCGCCTGACGCTGCGCCACCTGACGGACGAGCTGAAGCGCCGTGATCCAACCGTGCGTGCGCTCGCGGTACTCGGCGAGCTGTTCGGGGCTCAGCTCCAAGTCGAAGACCTTGCGGAAAAGCTCCTGCGTCTCCTCGTCCGTGAACAGCAGCTCGGTGCGGTCGATGACGCTCAGCGACGACTGCGTGCGCAGTCGCGCGAGCGCGATCGGCGGCATATCGCGCGAGATGATGATGACGTGCATCACGTCGGGCAGGTAGCTCAGCAGGCGGTCGACGATGCGGTGCACCGGAGTCTCGTCGCCCAAGTGGTGATAGTCGTCGAGGACGAAGACCAGATGCTGCTCGACGCGCTCAAGCACCTCGTTCAGGAACACGTCAACCGCGCGCTCGGGGTGCTGCGAGAGCTCTTTGGCCGACTCCTGAAGGTAAGAGAACGTGGCCTCGCCGAAGCCGGGGACGCTCTGCTTGATGCCGTGCGTGAGGTAGCCGAGGAAGACGTAAGGGTCGGCGTCCGTGTGGTCGAGCTGATACCAGACGTGCTGCTGCGCGTGCGCGCGCACGAACTCGGCGACGAGCGTCGTCTTGCCGGAGCCGGCGTTGGCCGTGACGAGTGTGACCGGGTGCGAGAGGTTTTGGAGAAGTCTGTCGATGAGCCGCGGGCGGTGCAGGAGCGAAGGGACGGGCCGCGGCGGCAGGAGCTTCGTGCGCAGGAAGAAGGTGGGCGCGGGACGACCCTGCGCGACGCTCGTGTCGGGCGGGGTGGGGGTCGTCAAAGCTTCGTCCTGACGCTGCGGACTGTTGCTCATCACGCTCGGCGCGCGCCGGGTCGGACGCGCTCGGCTTCGGGTTCGCGAGGGGAATCGGGCGCGTTAAATTATCCCCGCGCCCTTCTTTCTTGTCTACGGTTTCGACGCCTTTTGCGTGCGGCGTGGCGTCGTCTCAATGCGAGGTTCGGACGTTCGTGGGGGCGGGCGTTTCTTTCACCCTTCAGGCCGTCCCCATCGAAGACTTGCGGTTGAAACCGCGTATGAGTTGGAGCGGACGCGCGCGTCGCCCTTCGCGCGAAGACGCGAGCTTCGCGGCCTCGGCCTCGACGCCGGACGCGCGTGCGAGCGCGTCCAACTGCGCGGCCCGCCCCCTCGTCTTTTCGAGCGCGGCCGCGACGCCCTCCGCGGCGACGCCGTAGCTCTCGAACAACTGCTCGGCCTCCTGCGGCGTGAACGCGAGCAGCGACTCGTCGATCAGACAGAGCGTCTGCTTCGAGCGCATACGCCAGAGCGGCGCGGGCGGCAGACTCCGTCCGATGAGAACGACGTGCACCTCGGGCGGCAGAAGGGGCAGCAGGCGGCGGAAGAAGGGCACGACCCACTCGGCGTCGTAGACGCGGTGCAGGTCGTCGATGACGAGGAGTAGAGGCTCGTCAGATTCCAAAAGCTCGTAGACGAAATACTCGACGAGCAGCGGCACGTCTTCGCTGTTGATGGTCTCGCCCAGACGCGCGAGCGTCTTGCGCCCGAAGCCCGCGCGCGCCGTCGCCACGCTCGCGCAGAGGTACTGAAAGAAGGTCTTTAGCTCGGCGTCGGGCGCGTCCACCTTGTACCACGCCGCGCGCCGCACGCTCTGACGCGCGAAGTCGGTGGCGAGCATCGTCTTGCCCGTGCCGGCGCGGCCGATGACGACCGTCGAGTTGCACACGGCGAGGCTGTCACGGAGCATCGCGAGCAGGCGCTCGCGCGAGACGCGCGGCAACTCCGTCGGGGCCGAGATCTTCTCGGTCAGAATTTGCACGGGCAATGAATCAGGGTTTCTCATCGGGAAGACGTTTATTTTGGTAATCCTTTGCGTTCCAAGCATTTGTCACCTTCCGTCGGAAGCCTCCGGGCGGGCTCTTTGCGCCCCCTAGCTTCAAAAGAAATTTAAACTCTTTGACTTGAGGAATTCTTGAGACTTGAGAGAAAAATCCGCACGGAGGCTTAACTGTTGAATTTTAAGGACTTAAGTTTTCGACTCGGACGATTTTTCTCGTCTTCGAGCTCCTTTTTGGCTCAAGCAGCCAGCGTGAACTCCAAAAAGACCGGGTCGTGATCCGACAGCGGGCCGTAAGTCGTTGACAGGTCGGTGATTACCTTCGGCGGCGAGTCTTTCACGGGGGTCACGCCGCGGCCCGCGAACCAGTCGAGCTTGAGCGAGCAGCGGCCGTCGTTCTGACGCAGCGCCCACTCGATGAACCAGAAGCACCAGCGTGGCACCCACTCGCGCATATTCTCGTAGGCGGCGAGGTCTTTAATGTCGTAGTGGAGCGTGCCCGCGCCCGTCTCGTTCAGCTCGCGGTAGATGAAGCCGCGCCGCTCGATCTCGCGGAAGAGGCGGCGCTCAAACCAGCGGTCGGGGTGCGGGTAGTGATTGACGATGACGTGGCGGACGCCCATCGCGACGCGCCGGAAGTAGCCGGCGATGGAGTAGACGGCGCGTTTCGAGTTGTAGGTCGAGGTGTTCCAATCGCCGCCGACGATGACGGGCAGGCGCGGCCGTAAGCCTTCGAGGTGTTCGAGCACGAGTCGCATCTGTCGCGCGCGGTGTCGCTGCGTCGAGTGAGCGTCGAGGTGGAGGCTGACGACGCGGAACGCGCCGGCCGGGTGCGCGACATCCGCGACGACGGCGCGCTGGCTCCCCAAGCGCTTCTCCTTGCCGCGCATCTTGTCTTTGCCGTTGGGCAGCGCGACGGCGTGCGCGTTCGCGAGCGGGTGACGCGAGAGGACGGCGTTGCCGTGGAGCGCCTGAGCGTTCTCGCCCTCGGCCCGGTTCTCGACGCCGCTGCCCTTCGTCAGGGCGAGGTAGCAGGGCGCGAACGCGTAGTTCATGCCGAGCGCGCGCGCAAGCTCACGCGCGACGTGGAGGTTTCCGGTGCGCGCCATGCCGTAGTCGAGTTCGGTCAAGAGCAGCACGTCGCTACGGCTCAACGAAGGCTCTCCGGCGAGCGCGCGCACGATGCCGTCGAACTGCTTTCCGCGCTCGACGTTCCAAGCCGCCGCGCGGATTGATTTTGAGAAGCGCGCCTGACGCGCGTCACCGTCTTGAGCGTCGCCGCGCGGCGCGAAATCCTCCTGCACGACCGCGTTCAGCACGCGCTCAATTTCGGGACGCAGACGCGCGTACAGCTCAGACTTCAACAACTCCCGCGTCGAATCGAACCCGGCGAGCGCCGAGATGTGCGGGCGCAAGTCGTGCTCAAGCGCGTACGCGGAATTCTCGCGTGCGCGCGCGGGGTCGTCTTCGGTGTGTTGAAAATCTATTCGCGGGGAGGTGGCCGTGTCGCTCAAGGTGTGTTGATGATAGCGTCGCGGCGCGTGCGGTGACAAACGCGTTCGCCGCGGTCTGCGAAAGTTCTGGCGCGCGCGTGCGTCACGATTTATGATGCGCCGTTCGTTCGAGTCGGTCGCGTCTGACGCGGCGACGCTGAAGGGTGCGAAGGGGCGTGAGAGAAGAGTTAATCGACGTGGGTGCGGCGAAGGAGGAGGCGCGGCCGAGCGTCTACACGGAGGCGGTCGCGGGCGTGACGACGTTCTTCACGATGGCCTACAT
Organism: Pyrinomonadaceae bacterium; assembly: GCA_035634035.1. Lineage (GTDB taxonomy): Bacteria > Acidobacteriota > Blastocatellia > Pyrinomonadales > Pyrinomonadaceae > DASQDT01. Next base: position 27,415 of record DASQDT010000020.1, read on the forward strand.
CGTCGTCGTCAACCCTTCGATACTCTCGACCGAAGGCACGGGGATGCCTTTCGGCGGCGTGCTGACGGCGACCGTCCTCATCTGCTTCACGATGACTCTGCTGATGGGCCTCTACGCGCGGCTCCCCTTCGCCGTCGCGCCCGGCATGGGCATCAACGCCTTCTTCACCTACACGATTATTCTCGGCCAGCGCGTGCCGTGGCCGGTCGCGCTCGGCATCGTCTTCTGGGCCGGCGTGCTCTTTCTCGCCATCTCGCTCACGCCCCTGCGCGAGACGATCGCGCGCGCCATCCCGCCCTCGCTGCGCGTGGCGACGGCGACGGGCATCGGCGTCTTCCTCACCTTCATCGGCCTGAAGAACGCCGGACTCGTCGCGGCCGACCCCGTCACGTTCGTTCGCATCGGCGCGTTAGACCACAGGGTTCTGCTGATGCTCTTGGGAGTCGTCGTGACGGTCTTGCTCGTCGTGCGCCGAAGTCCGTTCGCGTACCTTGCCGGGATTTTCGTCGTGACCGTGCTCGCGTGGCTCGCCGGCGACGTGAAAGCGCCGCCGAGTTTTTTCAGCGCGCCCGATTTCGAGAGCGTGCTTTTCAAGCTCGACATCGCGGGCGCGCTCCGGCTCTCTCTGCTTCACGCCATCGTCGCCGTGATGTTCACAGACCTCTTCGACTCGATCTCGACGTTCATCGGCGTCTCTCAGGCGTCGGGGCTTTTGGACGAGGAGGGCAACCCGCGCCGCCTGCGTCAAGGGCTCATCGTCGACGCGTGGGCGACGCTCGGGGCGGGGCTGGCGGGCACGTCTTCCGGCACGGCTTACATCGAAAGCGTCGCGGGGATAAGCATGGGCGGGAGGACGGGGCTGACGGCGGTCTTCACGGCGCTCTGCTTTCTGCCGTGCCTGTTCGTCGCGCCGCTCGCGGCGATGGTTCCGCCTTACGCGACGGCCGCCGTGCTCGTCCTAGTCGGCGCGGCGATGTTCCGAAGCGTCTCGGGGATAGACTTCGAGCGTTTGGAGGATGCGCTGCCCGCGTTTCTGACCATCGTCCTCATCCCGCTCACGTTCTCTATCACGCAGGGCATTCTTTGGGGCTTCATCTCGCACGTCGGGCTTTATCTTCTCGCCGGACGCCGGCGCGAAATCCACCCGATGATGTACGCGCTCGCGCTCACATCCGTCGGGCTACTCGTTCTGGAGCACGGGAAGTTTTCGTGACGGCGGCTTGTGGCCGGCGGCGACCAGCTCCGCCGCGACGAACTCCTTCGCGCCCGCGCCGCCCGTGACTGAGAGGACGGCCGCGCCCGAGCCCGCTTTCACGTCGAGACGGAAATCGAGGAAGGCGCAGCAGCGACTTTCGAGCGCGATGAACTCGGCGAGCCGCGTGAGGCTTTCGGTGTCGGAATCGAACGTAAAGGCGTAGCCGTCCGGCCGCTCCTCGACGGCGCGCACGCCCGCGCGCACCGCTTCGAGCGTCGTCTGTTGACGCGCGCGCTCGACGGCGTCGAGCTGTCCGAGGTCGCAGGCAACAGGAGCGTCGGTCAAAACAATTACTCCTTTCGCTCCGTCATCGCGACCATCATAAAAGCTCCCCCGAGTTTTTCAAGTAGTTGATGACAGACGGCGGGACTTCCGTCCCCGGCGCGAGGCGCGGGTCGGCCTCGGCCTTGGCGGCGTGCGTGCGCAAGGGGATGACGCCCGCCCAGACGCTCAGCTTGTAGTCCTTCTCCTTGTCGAGCGGCGGGCCGGTTCTGACTTTCGCCGACGCCTCGCGCAGGGGGAGCGAGAGCACCGTCGTCTCTTCCAGCTCCTCGCGGCTCGGACGCCTGACCTCGTCCCAACGTCCCGGCACGACGTGCTCGGTGAAGGCGCGCAGGGCGTCGAGCTTCGCGCGCGCGTCGGTGACGACCGAGGCGCGTCCGAAGACGACGGCCGAGCGGTAGTTGAGCGAGTGGTGCGCGGCCGAGCGCGCGAGGACGAGGCCGTCCAGATGCGTGACGGTGACGCAGACCTCGCCGCCGCGACCGAGCGCAGCCATCATGCGGCTCTCGCGCGCGCCGTGGATGAAAAGCTCGTCGCCGACGCGCACGTAGGCGGTCGGGATGACGAAGGGGTGTCCGTCCGCGACGAAGCCGACGTGGCAGACGATGCCGGCGTCGAGGATTTCGTAAACCTGCGCGCGGTCGTGCGCGCCGCGCTCGGGGTGTCGCTTGAGAGTCGTCCGCTCGTTCTGCTCGAACGTTTCATTGGTCTTCGTGTCGGTCGTCGTCAGCACCAAAACTTTCACCTCCTCCGCGTCGTAAGCTAGCAAAAATTGGCACGCACGCAAGCGCCACTTTTTTTGGACGCGTGGGGCCAATCCGAATTAGAATCACGGGCGGAGACCCTGATGAAATGGCGAAACTGACGACGGCCCTGCCGCTCGCAGACCTCGCGGTTGACGGCGACTCGGCCGCGCCGCTCTACCGCCGTCTCTACGAAAACTTGCGCCGCGCCATACTCGAAGGCCGCCTCGCGCCGGGCGCGCGCCTGCCCTCGACGCGCGAGCTGGCCGCCGAGCTTTCCGTCTCGCGCAACACGGTGCTCAACGCCTTCGAGCAGTTGCTCGCGGAAGGCTACGTCGAGGGGCAGACGGGTTCGGGCACGTTCGTCTCGAAGGCCCTGCCGGACGAGCTTCTGAACGCGCGCGCGCACGTCCGGCGCTCGACGCGACCGGCGGCGAAGGGGCGCACGCTCTCGCGCCGCGGCCTTCTGCTCGCGCGCACGCCCGTCAGCGCGCTCAACCCGCACGTCCGCGGCGTCAAGCCCTTCCGCGTCGGCGTCCCCGCGCTCGACGCGTTCCCCTACGAGACTTGGTCGAAGATTTTGCAGCGGCATTGGCGGCGTCCGCGCCGCGAGCTGTTCGCGACGGGCGACCCGGCCGGCTATCTTCCTCTGCGCGAGGCCATCGCTTCATACCTCGGCGCGGCGCGCGCCGTCCGCTGCGAGCCCGAGCAGGTCATCGTCGTGACGGGCACGCAGCAGGCCGTAGACATTCTCGCGCGCGTCTTGCTCGACACGGGCGACGCCGTCTGGGTCGAAGACTACGGCTACATCGCCGCGCGCTCGTCGCTCGTCGCGGCGGGCGCGCGTCTCGTCCCCGTCACGGTCGATGAGGAGGGCATCAACGTCCGCGAGGGCGAGCGCCTGTACGCGCGCGCGCGTCTGGCTTACGTCGCGCCGTCGCATCAGTACCCGCTCGGCGTGACTCTGAGTCTGGCGCGGCGTCTTGAGCTGCTCGAATGGGCGAGCCGCGCGGGCGCGTGGGTCGTCGAGGACGACTACGACAGCGAGTTTCGTTACGCGGGCCGCCCGCTCGCGGCGATGCAGGGTTTGGACTCGGAGGGGCGCGTCATCTACCTCGGCACCTTCAGCAAGGTTCTCTTCCCTTCCCTGCGCATGGGCTACATGGTCGTGCCCACGGACTTGGCCGATTCGTTCCGCAACGCGCGCGCGCTCGTCGGCTGGTGCTCGCCCGTCGTCGACCAAGCGGTCGTCGCGGACTTCATCAACGAGGGACACTTCGCGCGTCACATACGACGGATGCGGACTCTCTACGCCGAGCGACAGGCGGTGATGATCGAAGCCGCGCGCGAACACTTGGGCGGCCTACTCGAAATCACGCCGGCCGACGCCGGCCTGCACCTCGTCGGCTGGCTGCCCGAAGGGGCGGACGACCGCGCCGCCTCCGACGCCGCCGCCGCGCGCGGCCTACAGACGCAGCCGCTCTCGGCCTTCGGCGCGCGCGAAGGCGACCGCCGTGCGGGCCTCGTCCTCGGCTACGCGGCGTTCGACGAGCGCGAGATACGCGAGGGCGTCACGCGCCTGCGCGCCGCGCTCGAAAAGTTTTAGTCACGGCAGACGGTCGTCAGACGGTCATAATTTTTTATTTGGAGGGAACATGGAGGAAAGGGTCTGTTGGAACTGCGGCCACCTCTACGAGCGGCACACGTACGAGGGCGGCTGCTCCGTGCGTGAAGGCGAGGAGCGCTGCGACTGCCCACGCTACGAAGACTCCGAATACCTCGGACGCCAGAGGAAGCGCGACACCTACACGCTCTCCGACCGCCGACGCCTCACCGCCCGCCGGCGCTGAAGCGTTCGAGGTGTCAACTCTCTCCCGACAGGAAGTCGCGCGCGCGGAGGATGAGCGTGCAGCTCGCGCCGTGTGTGATGTCGCCGGAGAGGGCGCGGCGCGCGGCCTCTTCGAGCTTGAGCTTGACGGTGCTGATGGTTTCGCCGCCCTCGCGTTCGGTCTCGCCGAAGGTGAGGCCGCGCGCGAGAAAGAGGTGGGAGGGCGAGTCGATCATCGAGGTTATCGGGTCGACCGTCCCGAGCGGCGTCAGCTCCGACGCCTCGATGCCTAGTTCTTCCTTCAACTCGCGGCGCGCGGCCTCGACTTCCGCCTCGCCCTCGTCAATCGCCCCGCCCACGACCTCGACCGACTCGCGACCGACCGCGTAACGAAATTCGCTGACCAAGTAAGCGAAGTTCTCATCATCGACCGCGAGGACGGCGACGCCGGGCTTGACGCGCGCGAAGGCGTAGACGCCCGGCTCGCCGTTGGGCCGCACGACCTTGTCCTCGTAAACCTCAAGCAGCTCGTGCCGGTACTTCAGCTCCGAACCCTCGACCGTCCACGGCCCGCGCTTCTTGCCCATTGCGTCCCCCTTTTGCTCGCTCTAAACCTTCGGACGTTTTACGCGCGCGCGGCCATGCGGCCGAGCGTCTCGTACCAGTTGAAGAAAGGAAGCTCGGCGGGCCGCGTCGTCTCCCGAAAGACGCGCCGGCACAGCTCGCGGAAGCGTCCGTAGCTCTCCGCCCGCCACGTCTCCATCAACTCTGACAGGCGCGACGAGTGGAGACTGCCGAGCGCGAACTCGCGCGCGAAGCCGTGCTGGACGGGGACGACCGTCCCGTCCGCCTCGATGACGAGCGGCGAGACGATCTCGGAGAACGGGAGCGACGACCAATCCTGCGCGGCGTCGTCGGCGAAGACGCGCTCGGGGTGCTCGCGCATGAAGTCGCGGTCGATGAGGTCGACGTGGACGACGATCTGGTCGCCCAATTCCTCCTGCAAGCGCGCGACCTCGACGAAGGCGCAGGCCGACTCAATCTCGTCGGGCCCTTCGCCCGCCATCTTGACGCGCGCGCGGCCCACGTCGTCGAGCGGGTGGACTTGCAGCAGACGCGCGCCCTCGCGGACGGCGAAGTCCGCGACCCACTGAAGCTCGTTCACGTTGTACTGCGTGAGCGTGAAGATGAAGCCGAAGGGGATGCCCGTCGCGCGCACGGCGTCGAGGCGCGTGCTCATGCGCTCGAAGGCGCGCGGCGAGGCGCGTATCACGTTGTGCGAGTCGGGCACGCCGTCGAGGCTGATGGCGAGGAGGTCGGCGCCGCCGCGCAAGGTGTCGAGCCGGCGGCGGTCGAGGAGCGTGCCGTTGGTCGTCACGGTCGTCAGCATCTCGCGCGCGTGCGCGTGGTCGAGAAGCTGGCGCAGGCCGTCGTACATGAGCGGCTCGCCGCCCGAGAAGCTGACGACGGTGAAGCCGGCGTCGGCCGCGTCGTTGATGGCGTCGCGAAGGAGCGCGACCTCTAGCTCGTCGCGCTCCTTCGGGCCGGACATGGAGTAGCAGTGGAGGCAGCGCAGGTTGCACCGCCGCGTCGGGTGGATTTGGAGAATGCGTGAGCAGCCGGTCGGCGCGGGCATCTTCCTACCTGCGCCGCGCCCTCGCCTCGAACTGCACGACGAAGATGTCGGGGATGGGGACGCCGTCCGGGAAGAGACGGACGGGACGGAACTGCGCGTCGCGGATGCTCATCAGCGCCTTGAGGCCGTCGGACATACCGCTCGCGCTGCGCGCCGTGAACGTGCCGCGGATGATGTCGGGCACGGGCGTGCCGTCGATGAGGATGTCGGGGCTGAGCTTCGCCTTCCTGAAGCGCGTGACGAGGGCCTTGATGGCGACCGGGTCGAAGCCCCGGCCCCCGCCCGAGGCGGACGCTATCTTGGCCGAGCCGCGCGTGCGTGCGGCCTTCTTCGTTGTTTTCTTCGCTGACTTCTTCGACGACTTGCCGGCGGATTTTTTCGTGGCCATTAAACGATGTCTCCTGCGGTTGGTTCTGCGTGTACGGGAGTTAGAGTACCTTGTTCACTCTCCGCGTTGACAGCTTGAACGGCGGCCGGAAAGCTATCCGCTTTTCGGAGTCAAGTCAACACATATCTTTTCGCGCGCAGCGCGCGCTGCTACTCGCGCGGAAGCTCGATGGGCTTCCCGACGAGGAGCGTCGGCGCGTTGAACCGTCGCAAGGTCTCGTTCATCTGCGGGACTGTCTCGTTGAGGAAGCGGTTGACGTCGGCCATCTTCGCGTTGAACTCGGCCTGCACTTCGCCGAAGGCGTCGCGGACGGCGGGAGTGGGCGCGGCGTTGGTCGCGTCGATGGCGAAGAAGAGTCCGCCGATGCGGTCGATGAGCTGCGAGCGGCCCGAAAAGCCCAAGCCGCCTTCGGGCTGCGCGAGCTTGTTCTGCGTCTCCTCGATCTGCTTCTTGAAGGCCGTGAGTTTGTCGGCGAGTTCCTTCGGCGTCTCCGTCAGACGCTCCTTCACGGTGCGCTCGATGAACTCGGTCTGCGTCTTCATGCTGTCGAGCGCGCGCAGCGCCGTGTTCGTCGCCGACTGCAAGTCGCGCAGGCGGAGACTCATGTCGTGCATCGTCTGGAGGTCGGTCTGCGGGACGCTGATGGTCGGGTCGAGGCGGACTTCGACCTTGCGCTCCTGCGTCTGCGCGCCGACGACGAGGCGGACGGTGTAGGTGCCGGGCATCACCTGCGGGCCGCGCGGGCCGCCCGTGAACTGCACCTCCTCGTCGGTCGGCGGGCG
>DASQDT010000021.1:0-50156 GCA_035634035.1 Pyrinomonadaceae bacterium
CGGCGGATTTCGCGGAAGGCGAAGCCGAGCTGTTTGAGCTGATCCCAGAAAAGGTGGGTCGGGTCGTAAGGGTCGAAATCCTCCAAATCGGCGTCAAAATCGACGATTTCCGCGACTTTCGACTTCGGCCGTTCGTCAATCACGGGCGTCCGAAAAACCTCGTTCACGCGCTGACGAAGGCGCGGGCCGGACTCTTTCGTCTGAAGGTGCGTCGAGAGAAGCTCCGCGCGCATGTGTCGGGCCTGCGCGGGCGAAGCCTTCACGCGGCCGGCCGTGATGCGCGCGAGCTGCGAAGCCTCGGAGATGTTTATGTCGCCGGCGGCGAGCGCTTCGAGCACGTCGGCGGGGAAGTTGAGGAGGCGCAGGTAGTGGTCTACGAAGCTCGAAAAGGAGAGATGCGAGGAGGTTTCACGTTCGAGAATGGTTTCGAGCGTGCCGACGACCCGGAGCAAATCTTCGCGGGGCCAGCGTCCGGGCCGTCCGCGTCTGGTGTCGGTCGCGGGGTAGCGCTGGACGTGGCGCGCGGCGCGGAGCAGTCGCACTAACTCCTTCTCCCCCGCGGGGATAAGGTCTGGGAGTGCGGCGCGGAGAGTTTCCAGAATGGCGCGCACGGCCTCGGGCGTGGCGAAGGGGTCGAGTCGGCGTCGTCGTCTGCGCGTGGCTCTGAGGGTCTGCATAAACCTTTTCGTTTCGGCGTGATGTTACACGGGCGGCATAGTACATATAGGAAAAGTAATATTCCACCGAAAAGAGGGGAGGGCACACAAACGCGTCAGTTGTGTACCCATCGGATTATGGTATAAAGGGTCGGACTTTGACGGCTCAGGAGCTTTAGAGCGGAGTTTCGGATGAGGGAGAGGCCGACGAGACTGAGAATCCGGCTGCGTCTTTTGGCGCTCGTGCTGGCCGCCGCGCTCGGGTGGTACGCGGTAAATCCCGCGCCCGGCCCCGTGCGCCGGGTCGCGCGCGACGATGAGCAGCCCGACGAGAAACGGCGTGAGGCTAGGCGGCCGCGTCTGAACGGCGCTCAGGCGGGAGGCGTGGCCGACGCTCTCCGGATGACGCCGCGCGTTCTTTCGTCGGCGGACGAGGACGAGGACGACCTCGAATGGCCCGAGGTCATCCATGTCGAGTGAGGCGGTCAACGGCGTGAGCAGACGTCCAGAGAGTTCGGCGCTCCGACAACGCGACACAGACCTTCAGGTCGCGATGCAGACGGCCGTCTCACTCTGGGCGTCGGCGACGACGGGCGAGAGCGGGCGGCGTCAAGACCTTCTAAGAGACAAGCGGCGCGTCGTCCTCTCCTTCTTCCGGCACACGGGCAAGCTCCCGGCGGACGTGGAGCCCGCGGACGTGCAGGGCTGGCTTCGCGATTTGGAGGCGGCCGGCACGAGCGCGGCGACGGCCTACCAGCACGCCTGTCTTCTTTCATCCTTCTACTCGTGGGCGATGCGCGACGCCGAGGTCGGCGAGCGCGTCCGACGCAACCCCGCGCGGCTCGCACGGCCGAAAGCGCCGAAGCCTTATCAGAGCGAGTCGGTCAAGGCGCTGTCGGACGAGGAGGTCGGGGCGCTCGTCGCGGCGGTGCGAAGGCGCGCGGAGACGGGCGACGTGGTCGGGAAGCGGGACTACGCGCTGCTGCTTCTCTACCTCGCGACGGGGCTGCGCAGGAGCGAGGCGATCTCTCTGCGCGGGCGCGACGTGCGCGTCGGCGAGACGCTCGTCGTCGAGTACCGCGCGAAGGGCGGCGACTACAGGGGCAGGGAAGTGACCGAGCCGCGGGTGCGCGAGGCGTTGATGGAATATCTCGCGGCGGCCGGCCGCCTCCACGCGCTCAAGACCGACGCGCCGCTCTGGACGCGTCACGACCGCGCCGGCAAGCCGGGCGAGGCGCTCACGTCACACTGCTTCGTCAAGAACCTGAAGAAGTATGCGCGCGAGGCCGGCGTCGAGGGCTTCCACCTGCACCGCACGCGACACACGTTCGCGCGCATCGTCTCCGAGCTCACGGGCGACATCACGGCCACGCAGAACGCGCTCGACCACCAGAACCGCTCGACCACGCGCGTCTACGTCCAACGCATCGCCGTCAAACGCGACCCCTACAGCGTGGAAATCTCGAAGCGTTGGGGCGGCTGAACGCGCCGAGTGATGCGTGAGCGAAACGATACGACTCAACAGGGAAGGGAGGTTTTAGTTTTGAGACACTTGACGACGGAAGAGCTTGAGGCGGGCCTCGACGAGATACGGCTGTCGCCGAAGGACGAAGGCGTTTTGGAGTTGATCGTGCGCCGCCCGCGCGTGGACGAGCGCGAGGTGCTCGAAGAGGCCGAGCTCGACTTGACGGAGGGACTCGTCGGCGACAGTTGGCGCGAGCGCCCGAGCTCGCGCACGCCCGACGGCTCGCCGCACCCCGAGATGCAGCTCAACATCATGAACGCGCGCGCCGTCGCGCTCGTCGCGCAGGGGCGCGAGCGCTGGCCTCTGGCCGGCGACCAGCTCTACCTCGACCTCGACCTGAGCGAAGAGAACCTCCCGGCGGGGACGCGCCTCGAAATCGGCACGGCCGTCATCGAGGTGACGGCGCAGCCGCACACGGGCTGCAAGAAGTTCGTCTCGCGCTTCGGCCCCGACGCGATGAAGTTCGTCAACTCGCCCGCGGGTAAACGTCTACACCTGCGCGGCATCAACGCGAAAGTCGTCCGGCCGGGCCGCATACGCGTCGGGCAGGTGGCGCGGAAGGTTTCCGTGTCGGGGGCCGAAGTTTAAGGCTCGACGAGACCCTTCTTGATGTTGCGCTGCCACGCCTCATAGTTGCGAACGCGCCGCTTCGCCTGCTTGCGCGTCAGCTTCATCTGCTCCGCCACGTAGTCGATGCGCTCCGTGCGGTCAGCCTTCTTGTCGTGCGGGTTGCCCGGCGCTCTCCGGTAGAAGTCGTAGGCGCGTTCCCACTCCAGCTTGATTTGCGGCTCGGCCTGCTTGCCGCGCAGTTCTGGCATCCGTCCGTTCCCCCTTCAAGAACGTCCAGCCCGAGTCTGTGTCGGTTCTGTTAACTGGGATGAAAGAAAACGGCCACCCGCCTTTCGTGAGGGTGGCCGCGCGTATTCTAGCAACGAGTCGCCCGGGAAACAATCGCTCAACGCAATTCTTTAGCGGCGCTCGACGCGGACGCGCAAATTCCCCGCCGGACGCGCAATCACCCCGTAATGAAACTGCGCGGGCCGCCCCGAGACGGGGGCGAAGCGCCAACGCCGCGCGAGCGTCGCGAGCACCACCACGCCCTCGGCCAGCGCGAAGCCCTCGCCGACGCAGCGGCGCTTGCCGCCGCCGAAGGGGAAGTAGGAGAACTCGGGGCGCGAACGCTGCGCACTTTCCGTCCAGCGTTCGGGGTCGAAGCGGAACGGATCGGGGAAGTAGCGCGCGTCGTGCTGCGTGACGTGAGGGCTCATCAGGACGAGCGAGCCGGCTGGGACGTGAAAGCCGCCGAGCTCGACGTCCTCCGACGGCCGCCGCGACGTGACCCACGCGGCCGGGAAGTCGCGCAGAGTCTCGGCGAGAAGCATATTCGTGTAGGTCAGGCGCGGGATGTCGTCGTACGCGGGGAGACGTTCGCCGAGAACTTCGTCGAGCTCGGCGTGCAGACGCGCCTGCACGTCGGAGTGACGCGAGAGCAGGTGGAGCGCGGTCGCGAGCGTCGAGGCGATGGTCTCGTAGCCGGCGACGAAGAGGATGACGACCTCGTCGCGCACCTGCTCGTCCGTCATCGGCGCGCCGCCCTCGCCCGACTCGACCTCGGCGCGCAGGAGCATCGAGAGCAGGTCGCCGCGGTCGCGCGCGCCTTCGCGCCGTCGTTCCGCGATGATTTTGTAGACGACTTCGTTAAGGGCGTCGCGCCCGGTCGAGACGGGCCGCCCGGTGCGTCGCGGCGTGCGGACGAGTGTCAGAAGTGCCTTCGGGCCGAGTCCCGGCGGGCCGAAGAGGTGGAAGCGGTTGATGGTGTCGTTGACCGGTTCGGCCGCGCGCGGGAACTCGCGACCCGCGTCCGCGCCGAAGAGGGCGTCGCAGACGATGCGCATCGTCAGGGCTTTCATCTCGGCGTAGATGTCGGGCGTCGCGCCGTCGGCCCAAGCGTCGCGCGTGCGCGCGGCGTGCGCGGCCATCAGGTCGCCGTAGCTCGCGATGCGCTGGCGGTGGAAGGCGGGCAGGATGAGCCGCCGCTGCCGGTCGTGAAACTCGCCCTCGCTCGTCAGAAGCCCTTCGCCGAGCAGAAACTTCATGCGCTGCAAGGCCGCGCCCTTGCGGAAAAGGTGCTGGCGCGTGACGAGCACGTCCTTGATTAAATCCGGGTCGTTGAGAAGAACGACGCGGAGCGGCCCCGCGCGGAAGTGCGACACGTCGCCGTAGCGCGCGGCGAGACGGAGCAAAAAGCCCGTCGGGTCGCGGCGCAGCGCGAGAACGTGTCGCAGTTGAAAGACGGAGGGCGGGCCGGGCGGCAGATTGAGTCGGGGCCGTGTGCTCATCGGGTATGATAAACGACGCGGCGAGATTATTATCACAACTCGCAGCGCGGGCCTAACGCGGGAGGGGGAGAGTCGCGGCGATGCGCGTGCTCATCGCGGTCAACAGCATCGAGTTCAGGGGCGGCGGCGTGACGCACGTCCGCGAGTTGGCGACGGCGCTCGTCGGCCGCGGCCACACGCCCGTCGTCTACGGCGCGGGCGCGGGCGGCGCAGTCGCGCGCGAGCTACGCAAGGCGACCGTCCCCGTCGTCGAAGACCTCGCGCAGCTCTCCGCGACGCCCGACCTCATACACGGTCACAATCACCTCAAGACGATGGTCGCGCTGCTCCACTTCCCGCTCACGCCGGCCGTCTACACCTGCCACAGTTGGAAGCTCTGGCAAGACCTTCCGCCCGTCCACCCGCGCATACTCTCTTACATCGCCGTCGACCGCACCTGCTACGACCGACTCGTCTGCGAGGGCGGCGTCGCGGAGGAGCGCGTGAGCGTCGTGCTCAACGCCGTCGACCTTCAGAAATTCAAACCGCGCGGCCCGCTCCCGGCGCGGCCGCGGCGCGCGCTCGTCTTCGGCAACAACGCGCGGGAGGACACTTTTCTCGGCGCGGTGCGCGAGGCGTGCGCGGGCGCCGGCCTCTCGCTCGACGTGATCGGCTCGGGCGTCGGGCGCGCGGCCGAGCGTCCCGAAGAATTGCTCGGCGCATACGACCTCGTCTTCGCGAAGGCGCGTTGCGCGCTCGAAGCATTGTCGGTCGGCGCGGCCGTCATCCTCTGCGACGCCGACGGCTCCGGCCCGCTCGTCACGACCGGCGAGCTAGAACGCCTGCGCGCCTACAACTTCGGCGTCCGCACGCTGCGCAACCCCGCGAGCGCCGAGTTTTTGGCGCGCGAGATCGCGCGCTACGACGCGGAGGACGCGGCCGAAGTCTCGCGGCGCGTGCGCGCGGCGGCGAGTCAGGAGGACGCCGTCTCGCGGACGATTGAGATTTACGAGGAGACGCTCGCGCGTCACGCCGCGAACGGCAACGCCGACGCTCTGGAAGAGAGTCGCGCGGCGGCGCGCTACATCGCGCGGCTCGACTCGGAGATGGCGCGTCACGGCGCGGCGTCGCTGCGGATTTACGAGCGCGTCAGGCGCGTCCCCGTCGTCGGGCCTCTCGGCGTGCGTCTCGCGCGCGCGCTGACGGGGAAACAGTAGACGCGCCTTCTTCGGCGCACTCCGTCGAATGATTCGGGTCACGGCCATCACATCAGGGCGCGACGTGCCTTCGAGCCGCCACCGCGTCCGGCAGTTCGTCGCGCCGCTGCGCGCGCACGGCGTCGCCGTCAGCGAGCACTACGCGCGGCCGAACAAGTACTTGTCGAAGCGCGTCTGGCCGCTCGGCGTCGTCGCGCGCGCGCCCGCGCTTCTGGCCGCGCGGCGCGCGGACGTGGTCTGGCTTGAGCGAGAGTTGATTCCGGGCCGCGCGACCGTCGAGAGGCTCGCAGGCCGCCGTCGCGTGCTCGACGTTGACGACGCCATCTGGCTCACGAACGACACAGACTTTTCGGAGCGGCTCGCGGCCGAGTGCGACGGCGTCATCGCCGGCAACGACTTCATCGCCGCGCACTACCGCCCGCACGCCCGCCGCGTCTGGGTCGTCCCCTCGTCCGTCGACACGCGGAGATGGAGGCCGTCGTCAACGGACGACGACATGGCACGGCCGCGTGGCAAGTGGACTGTCGGCTGGATAGGCACGTCGTCGAATCTCCCGTATCTTTACGCGCATGAGGAGGCGCTCGCGGAGTTTCTTGACAGCCGCGCTGACGCGGAGCTGCTCGTCGTCTGCGACCGTCGGCCGCACTTCAAAAAGCTTCGGCGCGAGTCGGTCAGGTTCGCGCGCTGGTCTGAGCGAGACGAGGTCGAGCGCGTCCGCGAGATGGACGTGGGCCTGATGCCGCTCGCGGAGACGGATTGGGCGCGCGGCAAGTGCGCGCTCAAGATGCTTCAATACATGGCCGTCCGCGTCCCCGTCGTCGCGACGCCCGTCGGCGCGAATCAGAAAATCTTCGAGCAAGGCGAAGTCGGCCTGCCCGCGCGGACTCAGCAGGAGTGGCTCGACGCGCTCCGGCGACTTCACGACGACGCGTCGCTGTGCGCGCGTCTCGGCGCGGCGGGCCGCGCGCTCGTCGAGGCCGAGTATTCGGTCGAGCGAAACGCCGCCGCTTTGGCCCGCGTCTTTCGCGAGGTGGCGGAGAGTTAGGGCGTGAGGCGGGCGGCGGGCGCGAATAGTTTTAGGTTGACTTTTGAGGGCGTGGCGGTATCTTAGCTCACGTTTTATCGCGCTGTAAGAAACTCCTTCTAACCTTAGACCCGACGGTTGAAATCACGCGCACATCTCGCCCCACGGCGTCCCTACGAAGGGGACTCGCCCGCCCGGCCCGCCACGCGCCCACGCCCGCGTCTTTCGGCGCGGCGGCTCAGAGTCTTACACGTCATCAACGACCTCTCCGTCGGCGGCGCGGAGATGATGCTCTACAAGCTGCTCTCCGACCGCGACGCGGAGCGCATCGTCCCGGCCGTCGCCTCGCTGCGCGGACGCGGCCCCCTGCGCGAGCGCGTCGGCGCGCTCGACGTTGAGGTTCACACGGCGGGCGTCAACTCGCACCTGCACGCGCCGGCCGCGGCCGTCCGCCTCGCGCGCCTCGTCCGGCGTCTCGACCCCGACGTTATTCACGGCTGGATGTATCACGGCAACCTCGCCGCGCAGCTCGCCGCCGCCTTCTCGCCCCGCCGCGCCGCAGTCCTCTGGAGCATACGACAGTCGATCTACTCGCTCGAACACGAGAAGCGCTCGACGATGCTCGCGATACGCTTGGGCGCGCGCCTATCAAATCTGCCCGACGCCATCGTCTACAACTCGCGCGTCAGCGCCGCGCAGCACGGCGCGATCGGCTACCGCACCGACAAGGCGCGCGTCATCCCGAACGGCTTCGACACGGCGAGCTTCGCGCCCTCGGAGGAGGCGCGCCGCGGCGTCCGCGCCGAGTTAGGACTCGACGAGTCTGACCTCCTCGTCGGCATGGTCGGCCGCTTCCACCCCGCGAAAGACCACGACACTTTTTTGCGCGCCGCGTCGCTCGTGCACAAGTCGTCGCCCGGCGTGCGCTTCGTCCTGTGCGGCCGCGGCGTCGAGCCCGCGAACGCGAAGCTCGCCTACCTCGCCGCGCGTCTCGGTGTGGCCGCGCGGACGCATATGCTCGGCGAGCGACGCGACATCGAAAGACTCACCGCCGCGTTCGACCTCGTCGTCTCGTCGTCTTTCGAGGAGGGCTTCCCGAACGTCGTCGGCGAGGCGATGTCGTGCGGCGTGCCGTGCGTCGTGACGGACGTGAGCGACCTGCCGTGGGTCGTCGGAGACACGGGGCTCGTCGTCCCGCCGAAAGACCCGGAGGCGCTCGCGCGCGCGATGCGGACGATGATCGAGATGAGCCCCGAGGGCCGACGCCAGTTGGGCGAGGCGGCGCGGCAGAGGGTCGTCAAGAAGTTTCAGCTCAAGCGGATTCAGGGGCTTTACGAAGACCTCTACGCAGACCTCGCGGCGCAGAAGGGCGACGACGCGCCGCGCGGCCGCGACGGCGTGAACGTACAGCTCGCGAGTTAAAAATCAGAACAAGTTAGGGGGAGACACTTCGGCCCGACGCGCGGTCGCAGGAGCCTTTCAAATTCATGTCCAGAGAACAGACAGGCGGCCGCGCCGCGCTCATCGTCGCGCACCCCGGCCACGAGCTTTGCGTCCACGGCTGGATGACCCGCGCGCACCCCGTCGTCTTCGTCCTGACGGACGGCTCCGGGCGCGCGGGCGTCGCGCGTCTCGAATCGACGACGAGGAACCTGAACGAGGCGGGCGCGACGCCCGGCCGTCTCTTCGGCCGCTACAGCGACCGCGACGTGTATCAGGCGCTCCTCTCGTCGGACTTCGACCTCTTCACGTCGCTCGCCTCCGAGTTGGCCGCAGAGCTTGCGCGCGGGCGCTTCGCCTACGTCGTCGGCGACGCCTTAGAGGGCTACAACCCGACGCACGACATCTGCCGGGTCGTCATCAACTGCGCCGTCGAGATTGCGAACCGGCGCGCGTCGGCCCGCCCCATCGAGAATTTCGACTTTCCCATCATCGACCCCGCCGGCGACGACGGCGCGCGCGGCCACATCCGTCTGCGTCTCGACGAGGACGCGTTCGAGCGCAAGCTCGCGGCGATGAGGGCGTGCCCTGAGTTGGCCGACGAGGTCGGCGCGGGGCTCGACGGCGCGTCGCTCAAAGTCGTTGAGATGTTCGGGGACTTGTCCGAGGAAGTCGGAGAGTTGATGAGGCGGCGCGGCGGCGGCGACTCGTTCCGCGTCGAGACGCTGCGGCCCGCGGGCGCGGCGCGGGCGGGCGAGCGTTTCGCGGAGCGGCCGCCGTTCTACGAGCGTTACGGGGAGAAGCTCGTCGCCGCCGGGCTTTACCGCCACGTCATACGATACCGCGAACACTTCGCTCCCGCCGCCGCAGCCCTGCGCGAGTTCGCGGCCGAGTCGTCTTCGGCGCAATTCGCGACGCAGGCGAAATCTATCCGCTGAGCTTGCCGACAGTCTCCATCAGACGCGCGACTCGCGCCGGCTCGACCGCGTTCGACCAGAGGCCGCCCGCTTTGAAATGCGAGCCGATGATGAAGCCGTCGGCCTCCGCGTAAAAGTCTCTGATGTTTCGCTCGTCGACGCCCGAGCCGAGCAGGACGGGCAGGCGGCAACTCGACTTCACCTCGCGCACGTCATCCATGAGAGGCGGGCTGCCCGTCGCGCCGCCCGAGACGATGACGGCGTCGGCTCTCATGAACTCGACCGCCTCGGCCGTCGCGCCGATCGGAACGTCGGCCGTCACCGCGTGCGAAGAGTGCTTCTTCTTCACGTCGGCCCACACGCCGACACTCTCCGCCCCGATCATCCGGCGGAAGCGCAAAAGCTCCGCGGCCGAAGACTCTATCCAGCCCTCGTCGGCGACGTGCGCGAACGAGTAGCCCTCGACCCTGACGAAGTCGAGCCCGGCCGCGTGCGCCACGGCCATCGCCGCGATGTTCGCGCCCGCGAGAATCTGCACGCCGACGGGCCGTCTAAACTCCGTTCTCACCGCGCGCCCGACCACCGCCATCGCGGCGACAATCTCGGGCCCGACCGAGCCGCGCAGGTACGGCACGTCGTGCATATTCTCGATGATGAGTCCGTCCGCGCCGGCCTCCGAGTAGACGCGCGCCTCCTTCGCGGCCGACTCCGCAATCTCGGCGACAGTTTGACGGCTCGCGGGCGTGCCGGGCAGCGCGCCGACGTGTATGACGCCGACGACGGGCTTCGCGTCGGGGAAGAGTTTCGCGAACATGGGTCTCAGATAAACTCGGCGGGGCGCGCGTGTCAACCGCGCGGGCGCGCGGCGTGTTAAGATTCCGGCGCGATGAGTCAGAAGGTGGGCGAGAGCGCGGCGCAGTATTTCGGGTCGATGGCCGAGTCGTACGACTCGCTCATCCGGCGCGGCGTGCCGCGTTACGACGAGATGTTGGAGCGCCTCGTCGATTACTTGCCGCGCAACGCGTCTTCAGTTCTCGAACTCGGCTGCGGCACGGGCAACCTCTCGCTCGCGCTCGCCGCGCGCTACCCCGAAGCGCGCATCACCTTCGTCGACGCCTCGCCCGAGATGATTGACGTGACGCGCGCGCGTCTCGACGCGGCGCGGGCGGGCGAAGAGTCGCGTTTTATTTTCGCGTGCGAGCGTTTCGAGTCGTTCGGGACGGACGCGGGCGCGTTCGACCTCGTCGCGTCGAGCATCAGCCTGCATCACGTCGTGGACAAGGCGACTCTGTTCGCGCGCGTGCGCCGGATGCTCGCGGACGGGGGGACGCTCCGCTTCTCCGACCAACTGCGCGGGGAGACCGACGAGATACACGCTCTGAATTGGGAACGCTGGCTGGAATTCTGCCGCGAGGAAGGGAACTGCGGCGAGGAGGAGGTCGAGGGCCTGTTAGCCCACGCCGCCGCTCACGACCATTACACGCCTCTGTCCGAACACTTCCGACTGCTCCGCGCCGCCGGCTTCCGACGCCTCGACTGCGTCTGGCGCAACTGGATTTGGGGCGTCATCGTCGCCGACGCTTAGCAGTCTGCAAACAGGTGGGATTTGAAACATGAACCCCGCACAAAGAAAGCGGCAGGCCAAGATACTGAGGGTCGCGAGGAAAGTTCACCGCACGACCGGGGCCGTCCTGTTCATCTTCTTCTTCATCGTCGCGGGAACCGGCCTCATGCTCGGCTGGAAGAAACACAGCGCGGGCGTCATCCTGCCGAAGTCCTTCGAGGGCAAATCGGCCAACCAGCAAGACTGGATGCCGATTCACCTCCTGCACGAAAGGGCCGTCCGCGTGGTTCGCGAAAACATCTCGCCGACCCTCCCGCTCGAACTCGACCGCATCGACATCCGGCCCGACAAGGGGATGGTCAAGTTCGTCTTCATCGAAGGCTACTGGGGCGTCCAGCTCGACTGCACCACCGGGGAACTCCTCCACATCGAAAGACGCTACGCCGACTTAATCGAGAACGTCCACGACGGCTCCTACCTCGACTACCTCTTCGGCACGAGCGACGGGCAGATAAAACTCGTCTACACCTCCGTCATGGGCACGGCCCTGCTCACGTTCACCGTCTCGGGCTTCTGGCTCTGGTACGGCCCGAAGCGCTTCCGCGCTCACAGCAAATTTCACCGCTATAACATCTAGCGGCTTTGTCTAACGGCCGGCGGCCAATCGCTAACTGCCGAAGTGTTCGAGGCGGCGGCGGGCTTTGGTGATGAGGCGTTCGATGCGTTGGGATTCGGCGGCGAGGGCGTCGCGGCCGTGGCGGGCTTCGTCTTCGACGCGCAGCATCAGTTGGTAGAGCGAGTCCTGACGCGTGCGCTTGAGCCCGAACTCGACCGTCAGCAGTTCTTCGCGCAGGTGTGAGAGTCGGCCCGAGAGGTCTTCGCGGTCGTCGCGCGCGGTGGCGCAGTGTGAGCGCAGAGCCTCGTCGCCGAGCAGGGCTTCGAGGCTCTCGGCGTCGCCCTCGTTGTAGGCGCGGCTGGCCTCGGCCATGATGGAGTGGCGGCGTCGGGCCTCGTCCTCGTCGGCCGCGCGGTCGGGGTGGAAGACCTGCGCGACCGACCAGAAGAGTTTGCGCATCGAGCTCTTAAACGTCTGCCGCTTCTCCGCGCGCCCCGACGATTCCTCTTCGGCCTCGTCCTCGCCCTCTTCGAGTCCCAACAGGCGCGACTCCGCGCGTCGTATCTCGCGCTCGACGTCGGCCAGCTCCGCGAGGCGGCTTCCCACGGTGCGCGCGTAGCGGGCCTTGAACTCGCGCAGCTCGTCCTGCAAAGCCGCGAGCTCGCGCCCGCGCTCTTCGAGCTCGCGTTCGAGCCGCAGGCGTTCGGCCGCCATCTCGGCGCGCTCGTTCTTGACAGCCGTCGTGTGTTGAGTCAGTCCGTGCATCGCGTAGAATCTCGCGGGCAAGTGTAACAGGGTCTCGGCCCGAAGCGTGAAGCGCGGGCCGTTGTGGGGCTATAATCCGGCGACACGCGAGACGAGAGGGGGAAGTGCAGATGGCCGACGAGGTGGGAGAGAGAGCAGCCGAAGTCGAACAGAAGGCCGAAGACGACGAGATTCTTCGGCGCATCATCCGTCTGGGCTTCGACGGCGACGCCAGACGCTACGAGGAGTTCTGCCGGGTGATGCGCGAGGGCCTGCCGCCGGGCACGGGCGTCGCTTTGCGCGGGAGCGTCGTCACCAACGAGCGTTGGGCCGACGGCGAGCCGTTCGACGCCGACGGGCACGGCACGAGCGACTTGGACGTGACGCTCGTCGGCGGCGACGTGATGGAGTGCTGGAACGCCGACGGCTATTACATTCCGGGTCTGCACACCAAGCCGCTCGGCGACAAAGACCCTGAAGTCGCGCCCAACCTCAATAGTTTGCGCGAGCGTCTACAGGAAATCGCGCGCCGGCCCGTCAACTTTCAGGCCACGTCGAACATCGTGCTGTTTGCGCGCGACGTTTTGATGAATCAGCCCTACCACATGATCATCGAGTCGGGCGAGGCGTCGTGACCTTCAAGCTCCTGAGCTACAACATACGCTTCGGCGGGCGCGGTCGCGAACAGCAGATCGCCTCGGTCATCAGCGAGCTCCGGCCCGACCTCGTCGTCTTCCAAGAGGCGATACACCCTTACGTCATCGGGCGCGTCGCCGAGGAGACGGGGATGACGAGTTGGGCGGCGCGCGCCCGCCACTCCATCGGCTACGCGAGCCGCGCGCCCGTCCCGCATTTCGAGTGGCACTACCCGGCCGGCGCGCGCCACTCGTTTTTAGAGATCGTCCTCGCGGACGGGGTGACGCGCGTCTTCGGGTTGCATTTGAGCGCGCGCTTCTCGAAGTGGAGCGAGCGGCAGCGCGCGCGGGAGATAAGGGCCTTGCTGCACGGCATCAAGAAGTACCGCGAGGGCTTCCACGTCCTCGTCGGCGACTTCAACACGCTCGCGCCGGGCGAGGTCTTGAACACGCGTCAGATGCCCGCTTGGATACGCGCGCTCGTCTGGATGAGCGGGCGCGACATCCAGCGCGAGACGATTCAGGTCATGCTCGACGCGGGCTACGTGGACGGCTACCGCCGGCTTCATCCCGACGTGAAGGGCTACACGTTCCCGACTTGGTCGCCGCACGTCCGACTCGACTACGTTTTCCTGCCCGCGCAGCACGCCGAACGTCTCAAGCTGTGTGAGGTCGTCACCGAGGCGCAGCACGCCGCCGCCGCGTCCGACCACTACCCGCTCGTCGCGCATCTCGAAATCCCCTGAAGGTGTGAAGTGCTCACGCTTCCCGTCGATTCGCTCCTGCCCGAAATCGTCGCGACGCTCGGGCGCGCGCAGTCGCTCGTCGTCGAGGCGCCGCCGGGCGCGGGCAAGACGACGCGCGTGCCGGGCGCGCTGCTCGACGCGGGCATGGCGGGCGAGAGGGAAGTGTGGGTGCTTGAGCCGCGACGGATGGCGGCGCGTCTGGCGGCGCGTCGCGTGGCGGAGGAGCGCGGCGAAAGTTTGGGCGAGACGGTCGGCTATCAGGTGCGCTTCGAGGAGGTCGCCGGGCCGCGCACGCGTCTGCGATTTCTGACCGAGGGAGTGTTCACGAGGCGTCTGCTCGCCGACGAAAAACTGACGCGCGCGGGCGTCGTCGTCCTCGACGAGTTTCACGAAAGACACTTGCAGGGCGACTTGGCGCTCGCGCTCCTGCGGCGTCTGCAAAGAGGCGCGCGGCCCGATTTGAAAGTCGTCGTCATGTCGGCGACGCTCGACGCGCGTCCCGTCGCGGAATTTCTCGGCGGGTGCCCGACGCTTCGCAGCGAGGGCCGGCTGTTCGAGGTGAAGGTCGAGCACGCGGCGCGTCACGAGGACGAGGCGCTCGGGTCGCGCGTCGCGGCGGCCGTCGCGCGCGTCGTCGGGGAGGAGCGTGACGGCGACGTGCTCGTCTTTCTTCCCGGCGCGGCCGAGATACGGCGCGCGGCCGAGCGTCTGGCCGCGCTCGCCGCGCGTCACGACCTGCTCGTGCTGCCGCTGCACGGCGAGCTTCCGCTCGCGGAGCAAGACCGCGCCGTGCGTCCGGCGGCGCGGCGGAAGGTGATTCTCTCGACAAACGTGGCTGAAAGCTCTGTGACGATTGACGGCGTGGTGGCCGTCGTCGATTCGGGGCTCGCGCGCGCGGCGGGCCATTCGCCGTGGTCGGGGCTGCCGACGCTCGGCACGACGCGCGTCAGCCGCGCCTCGGCCGCGCAACGCGCGGGGCGCGCGGGGCGCACGCGGCCGGGCCGCTGCTTGCGCCTCTACACCGCGCAGGATTTCGCCGCGCGGCCCGAACACGAGACGCCGGAGATTGAGCGCGCCGACTTGGCCGAGGCCGCGCTCGAATTGCACGCGTCGGGCGTCGCCGACCTGCGCGCTTTTCAGTGGTTCGAGCCGCCGCCCGCCGCCGCGCTCGACGCGGCAGAAGAACTCTTGCAACGTCTGGGCGCGCTCGATTCGTCGGGCGTCACGGCGCGCGGGGCGCGGATGCTCCGACTGCCGCTGCACCCGAGGCTGGCGCGCGTCGTGACGGAAGGCGAGTCGCGCGGCGTCGCGGAAGAGGCGTGCGCGGTCGCGGCGCTCGCGGGCGAGCGCGACATCCGCGCGCGAGAGTTGTTTTCGGAGGGAGGGACGCGCGAAACGCGCAATGCCAAGCGCGAAGGGCCGTCGGATTTGCTCGAACTCCTCGACCTCTTCGACGCGGCGGCGCGCGCCGACTTCGCCCCGCCGCGTCTTTACGACTTGAATTTGAACCCGCACGCCGTCCGGCGCGTCGAGCGGGCGCGGATGCAGATTCGTCGTCAGCTTCGCGCGACGATGAAAGACGCCGTGAGAGAGGGCGCGGCGGCGTCGAAGAAAGTAAGTGACGGGGCGCGGGGCGGGGACAGGGAAGAGGCGTTGTTGATTTCGATTCTGACGGGATACCCCGACCGCGTCGCGCGGCGTCGCGCGTCGGGCGAGGCCGCGAACAACTCGGGCGCGGAGCTTCTGCTCGCGGGCGGCGGGGCGGCCACGCTCGCGCCGGAGAGCGTCGTGCGGCGCGCGCAGTTTCTCGTCGCGGTTGACGCGGAGGAGCGTCGGGAGGCCGCGCAGCGTCAGGGGCGCGCGGGCGGGACGGTCATCCGCACGGCGAGCGCAATCGAGCCCGAGTGGCTGCTCGACCTCTACGCCGAGCGCATCGCGGAGACGACCGAGGTCGAATGGAACGCGCGCGCCGAGCGCGTCGAGACAATCAGGCGGCTCGTCTACGACAAGCTCGTGCTCGACGAGAGACGCGCGAGCGAGGCGGGGGGCGACGAGGCCGCGCGCGTGCTCGCCCGAGCGGCGCTCGACGCCGGGCTCGACCTCTTCGTCGAACGCAAAACGCTCGACAACTTCCTCGCTCGCGTCGCCTTCGTCTCGGCGACCTTCCCCGAGGCCGGCGTCCCCGAATTCAACGAGGACGACGCGCGCGAGGCCCTGCGCTCACTCTGCGAAGGTCTGGGGAGCTTTGAAGAGTTGCGCGCGGCGGCGCGCGGCGGCGGGCTCGTCCAGACGCTGCGTCACGGGCTCAAACCGGAGCACGCGCGTCTGTTGACGACGGCCGCGCCCGAACGCGTCACGCTGGCGCGCGGGCGTCAGGCGCGCGTCAACTACGAGCGCGGGAAGCCGCCGTGGGTCGCGTCGCGCTTGCAGGATTTTTTCGGGATGAGGGAGGGGCCGCGCGTCGCGGGCGGGCGCGTCGCGCTCGTCCTGCACCTGCTCGCGCCGAACCAGAGGCCCGTGCAGGTGACGACCGATCTGGCCGGCTTCTGGGCGCGGCACTATCAGCAAATCCGACGGGAGCTGTCGCGACGCTACCCGCGTCACGCGTGGCCGGAAGACCCGCTCGCCGCCGAGTTGTAAAAAAAAGTCCGGCGGCCCTCGAACCTTTTTCGCCCGACG
Source organism: Pyrinomonadaceae bacterium (assembly GCA_035634035.1). Classification (GTDB taxonomy): domain Bacteria; phylum Acidobacteriota; class Blastocatellia; order Pyrinomonadales; family Pyrinomonadaceae; genus DASQDT01. Next base: position 16,082 of record DASQDT010000021.1, read on the forward strand.
CGTCTTCTAAGTCAGCGAACGCGCCAACTCGTCTCCGGCGCAAGACCGTTAGAGCACTACCGTTCTTAAGTCCGGCAACACGACAAGAGCCCGCGCAGGAATTCTCCGCGCCGGGTAGGGCGTCCGTCTGCCGCGCACCTTAAACCTCCAACGAGGGCTTCGATGATTCGAACAAACGCTATCGCCGCCGTCACCTTGAGTTTCTATCTGGCCTTCGGCGCACTCGCGCCGCTCCTCCCACGCGCGCGCGCCGAGTCGGCCGTCGAGCCGAACGACATGAATGACGCGACACCCGTGCAGAGCGCCACGCCCGCGCAGCCCGCCGGCTTGCGCTTCCGCCTGAGCGAAGGCAGAGAGCAGCAGGAGCCGCCCGCGCCGCAGGCCGCGCCCGCGCGCGCGGAGAAAATCTCCGACGACGAGGCGCGCAAAATCTTCGAGCGACTGCCGGCGCTCAAGGCCGACGAGTCGGACGAGAAGGATTTCAACCTCCGCGACCGTTCGCTGCCCGCGCCGCGCACGGGCCAGACCGTGCTCGCCGCCTTCCCCGCGGGCGAGGAGCGGCCCGCGCCCGACGCCGCGACCGCGCAGTTTCAGGTGCTGCGTCATTCGCCCGTCGGCGACGTGCCCATCGCGCCGCAGATGAGCATCACCTTCTCCGAGCCGATGGTCGCCGTCACTTCTCTCGCCGAGCTCGACGCGCAGACGCTCCCCGTCCGCCTTTCGCCGCAGCCGCAGGGCCGCTGGCGCTGGCTCGGCACGCGCACGCTCATCTTCGACCCGGCCGGCGAGCGCCTGCCGATGGCGACCGTCTACACGGCGAGCGTCCCGGCCGGCACGAGGTCGGCCAACGGCGGGACGATAAAGTCGCCCGTCACGTGGACGTTTAAGACGCCCGCGCCGCAGGCGCGCGTCATGCACCCGCAGGGCAGCCCCGCGCGGCGCGACGCCCTGATGTTCGTCGAGTTCGACCAGAAGATTGACCCCGACGCGGTGCTCCGCACGATTAAGCTCCAAGCGGGCAACACCAACCCGCGACTCCGGCTCGCGACCGAGCAGGAGATAGCGTCCGACGAGACGGTCAAAAGCCTCGCCGCCTCGGCGACCGCCGGCCGCTGGCTCGCCTTCCGCGCCGTCACCCCCGCGAACGAGACGCGCGACGCGCTGCCGGGAAACACGGGCATCGCCGTCAACATCGGGCCGGGCACGCCTTCGGCCGAAGGGCCGCGCGTCACCGAGAGCACGCAGAGCTTCCATTTCCAGACCTTCGGCCCGCTCCGCGTCACGCACAGCGAGTGCGGCTACGAGCGTAGGTGCTCGCCCTTCGACTCGTTCGACATCTACTTCTCCAACCCGCTCGCGCCCGAAGTCTTCGACGCGTCGCAGGTGAGAATCACGCCGGAGCTTCCGAACGCGAACGTCGTCGTCAACGGCAGCACCATCTCGATTCACGGCGCGAAGAAGGCGCGCACGCTCTACAAGGTGACGTTCGACCCGGCGCTGCGCGACATCTTCGGGCAGACGCTCGGCGCGTCCGACCCCATCAGCTTTCAGGTCGGCGCGGCCGACGCGAGCCTCTACTCTTCGGGCGGCCAGTTCGTCGTCCTCGACCCGGCCGGCGAGCCGCGCTTCTCCGTCTACAGCGTCAACCACGCGTCGCTCAGGGTGAGCCTCTACGCCGTCACGCCCGACGACTGGTGGCGCTACGGCTCTTATATGCGCCACGCCAGCGGCTACTACGACGAGCAGGAGAAGAATAAGCAGACGACTCCGCCCGGCCGCCGCGTCTACTCCAAGACCGTCAAACTCGAAAACAAGCCCGACGAGTTGGTCGAGACGCGCATCGACCTGACGCCGGCTCTCAAGAACGGCTGGGGGCAGGTCTTCGTCATCGTCGAGGAGATGCGCAAGCGCAAGGGCGAGCGCGAGACCGTCTTCGCGTGGGTGCAGCGCACGCGCATCGGCCTCGACGCCTTCGCCGACGCCGAAGAGCTGGTCGGCTGGGCGACCTCGCTCCAAGACGGCCGTCCGCTCGCGGGCGTCGAGCTGCGCGTCCTGCCCGAAGGGCCGACGGGCACGACGGGCGGCGACGGCGTCGCGCGCATCGCGCACACCGAGAAGACCGTGAACAACTCGCGCATCCTCCTCGCGCGGCGCGGAGAGGACGAAGGGTTTCTGCCCGAGCAGCCCGAGTGGTGGCACAGGGACACGGGCTGGCGCAAGGTCGTGCCCGGCGACCACCTCCGCTGGTTCGTCTTCGACGACCGCAAGATGTACCGACCCGGCGAGGAGGTTCGCGTCAAGGGCTGGATGCGTCGCGTCGGCACGGGCAAGGGCGGCGACGTCGGCCCGCTCGCGGGCGCGGCCGAGAGCGTCTCTTACACTCTGCGCGACTCGCGCGGCAACGAAATCACGAAGGGCACGACACAGATCAACGCGCTCGGCGGCTTCGACCTGACGCTGAAGCTGACGCCGACGATGAATCTCGGCCACGCACACCTTCAGCTCGACGCGCTCCGCGGCGGCGGCGTCGCCTACGGACAGCATCACGCCCACAACTTTCAGGTGCAGGAGTTCCGCCGGCCCGAGTTCGAGGTGACGGCGAAGGCGAGCGAGGGGCCGCACTTCGTCGGCTCGCACGCGCAGGCGACCGTCTCGGCCAGCTACTACGCGGGCGGCGGCCTACCCGACTCGCAAGTAGTCTGGAACGTGACCTCGACGCCCGGCCACTTCACGCCGCCCAACCGCGACGACTTCACCTTCGGCAAGTGGGTTCCGTGGTGGGAGTATCACGACCCGCACGGCGGCGTCACGCCGAACATAAAGACGCACACGGGCAAGACCGACGCGGCCGGCCGTCATCACCTGCGGATAGACTTCGACGGCGTCAACCCGCCGCAGCCGTCTTCGGTCGTCGCGGAGGCGAGCGTCGTCGACGTTAACCGTCAGACGTGGACTTCGCGCGCGACGATGCTCGTCCACCCGGCCGACCTCTACGTCGGCATCCGGAGTGAGCGCACCTTCGTCCGCGAGGGCGAGCCGTTCGTCGTCGAATCAATCGTGACAGACCTCGACGGGAAGGCCGTCGCCGGGCGCGAGGTGCGCGTGCGGGCCGCACTTCTCGAATGGGTCTACGACCGAGGCAAGTGGAGTCAGAAGGAGAAGCCGGCCTCTGAGTGCGCCGTCCGCTCGGGCGCGGAGGCGGTCAAGTGCACGCTCCAGACGAAGGGCGGCGGCGTCTACCGTGTCACGACGCGCGTCGTGGACGACCGCGACCGCCCGAACGAGAGCGAGCTGACGCTCTGGGTCGCGGGCGGCACGGAGCCGCCGCGCCGCGACGTGGCGCAGGAGAAGGTCACGCTGATTCCCGACCGCAAGGAGTACCGCGCGGGGCAGGTGGCCGAGGTGCTCGTCCAAGCGCCCTTCACGCCGGCCGAGGGCGTGATGACTCTGCGCCGCTCGGGCCTCGTCCGCACCGAGCGGTTCACGATGAACGAGCCCTCGCACCTGCTCCGGATTCCGATTGACGGCGCGTACACGCCGAACATCAGCGTGCAGGTTGACCTCGTCGGCTCCGCGCCGCGCGCGACCGACGCGGGCGCGGCCGACGACAAACTCCCGCGCCGCCCGGCCTTCGCCGTCGGCACTCTGTCACTCGCCGTCCCGCCGCACGAGCGCAAGCTCCACGTCGTCGCGACGCCGCGCGAGCCGGCCGTCGAGCCGGGGGGCGAGACGACCGTCGCGGTCGAGGTGAAGGACGCGTCGGGGCGGCCCGTCGCGGGGAGCGAGTTGGCCGTCGTCGTCGTCGACGAGTCGGTGCTGGCGCTCTCGAACTACCGCCTCGACGACCCGCTCGCCATCTTCTACTCGCTGCGCCCCACGGGCGTGAGCGACCACCACCTGCGACGCAGCGTGCTGCTCTCGAACCCCGTCGACCTGCGCGAGCTCGTCGCGTCGGGGAAGGGCGAGGGCGGCGGCACGGCGGGCAGAGCCGTCGGCGGGCGCGACGCGGCGCAGAATCAGGTTCAGGAACTCGTGACGGTTACGGCGGCCGAGACGCGGAGTCCGAGAAGGCGGGCCACGAAGATCGCGCCGTCGGCCGCCCCGCAGCCGGTGGACGCCCTGACGATGGACAGGGCCGACGGGTTCGCAAGGGACGAGGGCTCGCTGAGCGGCGACGCGAACGCGGCGATACGCATGCGCGAGAACTTCAACGCGCTCGCCGTCTTCGCGCCGTCGGTTCCGACCGACGCGATGGGCCGCGCCGAAGTGAAGGTGAAGGTGCCGGATAATTTGACGCGCTACCGCGTGATGGCCGTCTCGGTCGCGGGCGGGCGTCAGTTCGGCTCGGGCGAGTCGGCGATTACGGCGCGTATGCCTCTGATGGCGCGCCCCTCCGCGCCCCGCTTCCTCAACTTCGGCGACCGCTTCGAGCTGCCCGTCGTCTTGCAGAATCAGACCGACCGCCCGGCCGAAGTCCGTGTCGCCGTGCGCGCCGCCAACGCCGAGATGACCGACGGCATGGGACGCCGCGTGACCGTGCCGGCCAACGACCGCGTCGAGGTGCGTTTCCCGGTCGCGGCGATGAAGGCGGGGACGGCGCGTTTTCAGGTCGGCGCGGTGACGGGCCGGCACACCGACGCGGCCGAAATCTCTCTGCCCGTCTGGACGCCCGCGACCACCGAAGCCTTTGCCACCTACGGCGAGCTCGACACGAGCGGCGCGACCGTCGTGCAGCCCGTGAAAGCGCCCGCCAACGTCTTCGTGCAGTTCGGCGGGTTGGAGGTGACGACCTCCTCGACGCAGTTGCAGGCGCTCACGGACGCGGTGCTCTACCTCGTCGCCTACCCTTACGAGTGCTCCGAGCAGTTGTCGTCGCGCGTCCTCGCCGTGGCGGCTTTGAAAGACGTGCTCACGGCCTTCAAGGCGAAGGATATGCCGAGCCCCGACGAGATGAAGCGCGCCGTCGCCCGCGACATCAAGCGGCTCGAAGCGCGGCAGAACTCCTCGGGCGGCTTCGGCTTCTGGCAGCGCGACCGCGACGAGTGGCCCTACGTCAGCATCCACGTCGCGCACTCGCTCGTGCGCGCGAAGGAGAAGGGCTTCGAGGTGCCCGACTCGATGCTCGCGCGCTCGCGCGAGTACCTGCGCAACATCGAGCGTCACATCCCGTCCTACTACGGGCGACAGGCGCGAAACACGCTCATCGCTTACTCGCTCTACGTCCGCGCGCGCATGAACGACCGCGACGCGGCGAAGGCCCGCCGCCTCATCGCGACCGAAGGACTCGGCAAGCTCTCCTTCGAGGCCGTCGGCTGGCTCTACGCCGTCCTGTCGGGCGACGCCGGCTCGCGCGCCGAAGTCGAGGCCATCCGCAAGCTTCTCAACAACAACGTGACGGAGACGGCGGGCGCGGCCCACTTCGTCACCGACTACAGCGACGACAACTACCTCCTGCTCCACTCCTCGCGGCGGGCCGACGGCATCATCCTCGAAGCCCTCATCGGCGACCAGCCGCAGAGCGACCTCGTCAGCAAGCTCGTGCGCGGGCTGCTCGCGCACCGCAAGCAGGGGCGCTGGGAGAACACGCAGGAGAACGTCTTCATCCTGCTCGCGCTCGACCGCTATTTCAACACCTACGAGCGCACCACGCCCGACTTCGTCGCGCGCGCGTGGCTCGGCGAAGCCTTCGCGGGCGAGCAGAAGTTCGTCGGCCGCTCGACCGACTACCGTCAGGTCAACGTCCCGATGCGCGCGCTCGCCGAGGGCGGCGCGACCAAAAACCTCGTCATCAACAAGGAGGGGCAGGGAAGGCTCTACTACAGAGTCGGGATGCAGTACGCGCCGACGAGTTTGAAACTCGACGCGGCGGATAACGGCTTCGCCGTCGAGCGCGTCTACGAGGCGGTTGACGACCCTGCGGACGTGCGCCGCGAGGCGGACGGGACGTGGCGCGTGAAGGCGGGCGCGAAGGTGCGCGTGCGCCTGACGATGGTCGCGCCCGCGCGCCGCTACCACGTCGCGCTCGTCGACCCGATGCCCGCCGGGTTGGAAGCGATGAACCCTGAGCTGGCCGTCACGGCCAGCATCCCGCCCGACCAGAAGCGCAACGCCGCCGAGTCGATGCGCGGCTGGTGGTGGTGGCGCAACTGGTTCGAGCACCAGAACATGCGCGACGAGCGCGTCGAAGCCTTCACGTCGCTTCTGTGGGAGGGCGTCTACACTTACACTTACGTGACGCGCGCGACGACGCCGGGCGCGTTCGTCGTCCCGCCCACGAAGGCCGAGGAGATGTATCACCCCGAGACCTTCGGGCGCGGCCCGACCGACCGCTTGGTCGTCGAATGAGACGTGAGGTTTTAGATGATTGTTCTGCCCGAGTCGGACGAGGAGCTTCTGCGCGAGTGCGAGGTTGACACCTTTCGTTCGAGCGGGCCGGGCGGGCAGCACGTCAACAAAACGGAGTCGGCCGTGCGCCTCACGCACGGGCCGTCCGGCGTCGTCGTCACCTCGCGCGAGACGCGCAGCCAGAGCATCAACAAGAGCATCTGCCTGCGCAAGCTGCGCGAGCGCGTCGCGCGTCTGAACGAGCGACGGCCCGCGCGCGTCCCGACCAAAGTCCCGCGCAGCGCGAAGAACCGCACGCTCGAAGCGAAGGCGCGGCGCGGGCGCGTCAAGCGCATGCGCTCGAAGCCTTCCGCGGACGATTAATGTTCTTAGGCGAGTTAGAGCAGGAGGGTCTCGACGCGGTGGGCGTGCACCATGTCCTCGCAGGGCGACCACGCGAAGATCGTGAAGCGCCCGTCCTGCGAGGCGACGAGCGCGACGGCGTCCCTCTGGTCTTGGACGAACTGCGCGGCCGAGAGGTGTCGCGTGCCGCCGACCTGCGACGGGTGGACGGTCGCGGCCGCGACGCCGAGGACGGGTTCGGTGACGACGATGCGCTCGACCTGCGCGCCGCCGTCGCGCCTGCCTATCTTCGCGCCGAAGGCCAACAGCTCGTACTGGTCTGAGATGACGACCGCGCCGTCGACGGCCGTCAGGCCCGCGACGGCCTCGACCGCGTCGGCCAGAAACTCCTGCCACGTCTGCAAACTCTTCGTCGCCTCGTCCTGACGCATCAGCTCGGCGAGCTCCGTGTAAGCGGGCGCGACCGCGTAGACGACGGGCTGCACGATCGACTCCTGCCACGCGCGCGTCCCCTGCGGGACGACGAGCAGCGAGCCGCCGCGGCCGTGCGCGCGCATCGAGGCGGCGAGCTGCACCAGCACGTTGACCGAGTCGGCCCACGGCGCGGGCGAGCCGAAGCCGAGCAGGGGAGTGATGACGGCCGGGCAGTCGGGCAGACTCGTGCCCTTCTCGTCGACGACCTTGACTTGGTCGCCCTTCAGGACGACGACGTTGACGTACTTGCCCTGATCCTGCCTGCGCCGGTACTTAATCACGAGCAGACCCGGCTCGACGACTTCGAGCACGAAGCACAGGCGCGGGATGACGCGCGTCGTGCCCCAGACCCAGAGGCCGCGGCCGTCGCCCCAGACGCCGAGGTGTATGCCGGGGCGCTCGACGGCGGGCGCGAGGCGCGCGAGCGCCGAAGGGTTGAGCGGGAGTCTCTGCTCGAAAAGAAGCGGGCCGGCCGCGCTCTCGGGCGGAAGGTAGGCGAGCGAAATCTTCGGCGAGTAGCCTTCTTCGCGGCGCAGGCTCGCCCAGAAACCCGCGTCGATGATGGCCGCGATGGTCTCGACCTCGGGCACCGCGGCGAGATTCGTCTTGCCGGCCGCAATCGCCGCGTCGAGCCGGCGCGCGAAGTGCGCGTGAGCCTCCTCGGCCACGAGACGTGCGACGGGGTATGCGGGTTCAATCATCGCTCAGTGTAGGGCGCCCGCGTGCTTCTCGCCCGCTTCGACCTTCACGGCGAGGCGGTTCTGAGGCGGCGGAAGCGGACAGGTGGCGAAGTCCGTGAAGGCGCACGGAGGGCTGTGGGCCTTGTTGAAGTCGAGGACGACACGCCCCTGCGCGTCCGGCTTCGGCGCGTAGAGGTAGCGGCCGCCGCCGTACGTCTCCTTGCCGCTCGTCTCGTCGGCGAAGATGACGAAGAGCTTGTCGCCTTCCGTGAGCGCGTCGAGTCGGTGCGTGCGGCCTTCGGCCTCGAAGACGAGCGCGCCGGGCGAGGGCTGGTCTTGCGTCATGCCGAGGACGTTTAGGATGGGAACCGTCTTCGGCGGCTCGTAAGGCTCGAACCTCGCGGCGACTCTCCAGCCCAAGCTCAGCGGGTAGGTCTCCAACCCTTTGAACTGAGCGCGCGCCGGGTGCTCGCGGTCGCGCACGCGAAAGCCGATCTGGCCGCCGCGCTCGATGAGTTGAAAAGTGAGGCTGCCGAGTTCGAGGACGGTCGGCGCGCCGCCCGCGTCCGTCTTGAGTTCGAGCTTCGCGACGGGCTCGCCCTTCGTCGTCACGCCCGCGCCTTCGGCCGCCTCGAAGCGCACCGTCTTGCCTTCGACGAACAGCGAGCCGACGTAAGCGGGCGCGTCCGCGCGTTGCAAGACTATCTCGTTCGACTGTCCGCTGCCGACGCGGCTCTCGCCCTCCTTCAGCCAGTGCAGACCGGAGAGCGTCAGCCAACCCGCGTCGCCCGTCAACTCTTGCAGCCGCTCGCCGCGCCACGCCTCGACCTCGCGCCTGTAAGCGCCCTCGTCAAGCGCGGCCGGCGCGGGCTCGCACGCGGCCCCGAGCGCCGTCAAAGCGCACGCCAAGACAAACAGAAAACTCCTCCGCGCGGGCATACTCAAAACATTCTAACCCACGCCCGCCCCAACGCCACAACAGCGCGTCCGTCGAAGAACGACGCGCACGTCAGACGCGCGCACCTCAACAAAGACGCGCCCCGCGAACGACACGCCCCGCGTCGGATAATGACGATTACGTAACTGCCGGGCTTTGCACAAATATTCATTCTATCTGAATATTTGTGCAAAGCTGACGGCCGGGGAAAGGCAACAAAGGGCGGAGGCTTCGGGCGCGTCCCCGAAGCCTCCGCCCTCAGCCGAGAAGCATGAGCCGTGAGAGCTTAGTTGCCGGGAGTCGGTGGCGGCTCTTCGTCCGTCTGCGCCTCCACCGGGGCGCAGACACCGCCGCCGCACGGGTCGAAGAAGTTGCAGCTACAGGTGCTCGCATCCCACGAGCCGCCGAAGTTATAGCAAGCCTGCTCGTCTACGGGGTCGCAGGACGGCGGCGGGGGCGGCGGCAGGAAGGTAAACGAAGGAGGATTCTGGAATGCTCCGGGATCCCATGTCGGGAGTTGGAACCCTACGCCCTGAAAGCTGTAAGTGGTGTTACAACCGTCGGGATAGCAGATGCCGAGGAGCGGGTTCGGCTCTTGGGTCGTGTACCAGTAGCCTTTCGAGGTGCTGTAGTAGTAAGCGACCGGGGCGCCGAGGATTTGCCGGCCGTTCTGGTCTCTGGCAGACCCGTCGTAGTTGGCGGGCAGCACCCAACCGAGTTGCCCCTCGAAGTAGTAGCCGGGGCCGCCGCTGAAACTCGGGCCGGAGTAGTAGTAGTAGGTGCGCCCGCTCTGGACGACCCTCCACTGGTAGATGGGGATTAAGGGGTTGCCGGGGGCGGGCGTGTAGCCCGGCGGCTGTGGGGGGATGATCCCGCCCTGCACCGACTCCGGGAACACGTGGACGATTGTCCCTTCGTTGGTGTAGCCCAAGTTCTGTCCGGCCGCGAGGGATTGGTGGAGCATGTAGCCTTTGTTCGTGTTGGAAACGCGCCAGCGGTAAAGTGTGACGGGCGTTGGGAAGGTTCCCGACTGAGCTTTGCCCGCGGGCGGCGGGACGAGACCGATCATGAGCGCGGTGAGGGTCAGCAGTAAGCACGAAGCGCGGGTAGGTGTGAGAAGTCTACGCACAGTTTAAGCCTCCAATTCATTCGGATTCATCCGGGTTGTCAGGTTGATGGTTGAGCCCGCGCGCCGTGTCGCACGCCCTTCGGCGAGGACACTCAGAGCGCCCGTAAAGGCTGTGGTGGTACGAGCCGGCGACGAGCGTATGAGTGGCGGCGTGAGAGGAAAGAGAATTCTCTTCAGTTTGTCCTAAGCATCTTGTTCTCCTTTATGGCGAGGTCAAGAACAGTGAGTGAGACGCTAAGGTGCACGGCGAGATGCACTGGCGGGGGAGAATATTATTTTAAGAGCAGAGAGGTCAAGGCAGCTCCGCACATTTATTCATCCCACCTGAATATTTGTGCAAAGCCGTAATTGCCGGGCTTTGACGTCTCACTCGTACCTGAGCGCCACCATCGGGTCGACCCTCGTGGCGCGCTTGGCCGGGACGTAACAGGCGAGGAGCGCGACGGCGGTGGCGAGCGCGCTGACGGCGGCGAACGTCAGAGGATCCCATGCGCTGACGCCGAAGAGTAGACTCTCGATGACGCGCGCGAGCGAGAGTGAGGCGACGAGCCCCGCGAAGACGCCGACGAGCACGTATCTCATCCCGCCGCCGATGACCATGCGCAGGATGTCTGGGGCGCGCGCGCCGAGGGCCATCCGGATGCCGATCTCGTGCGTGCGCTCGGTGACCGAGTAGCTGATGACGCCGTAGACTCCGACGACCGCGAGCACCAGCCCGACGCACGCGAAAATCGTGAGCAGCGCCGCGTAAAAGCGCGGGCGCGCGACCGTCCCGGCGATCATCTGTTCGAGCGGCCTCACCTCGGCGACGGCCTGATCCTTGTCCACCGCGCGCAACTCCGCGCGCACGGCCGCCGCCAGACTCATCGGCTCGACCGAGGTCTTGACGACCAAGTAACCGCCCGTCCACGGCTGCTGCGTGTAAGGGAGATAAATCTCCCCGCCGGGCTCGACGGAGAGGCCGGAGTGGCGCACGTCGCCGACCACGCCCACGACCTCCCAACGACGCGGCTCCGCCTCGTCGCCTGACGTCACGCCGACGCCGACCAGAACCTTACCCAGAGGGTCTTCGCCCGCGAAGTATTTTCGCGCCAGCGTCTCGTTGACGATGGCCGCCCCCGTCGCCGCGCCCCGCACGTCGCCCGCCGCGAAGTCGCGTCCGCGGAGCAGGGGCATACCGAGCGCGCGGAAGTAGTCGGGTGTGACGCCGCGGAAACTCGCGCCCGGCTCGCTGCCCGGCTCGGGCTCGGCGCGCCCCTCGATGCGAAAGCTGCTCCCGATGTCGCCGGAGCTGAAAGGGACGGGGCCGCCGAACGCCACCGAGCGCACGCCCGCCAGACCGCGCACGCGCTCGGTCACGTCTCCCACGAACGCCGCGCGGCTCGCGCCGTCCGCGTACCTCGCGCGCGGGAGGTTGATGCGCATCGTCAAAACGTTCTGCGGGTCGAAGCCGGGGTCAACCGCCTGCAAGCGCCAGAAGCTTTTGAGCAGTAGCCCCGCGCCCACCAAGAGCATCAGCGCGAGGGCGAGTTCGCCGGCGATGAGCGCGCCGCGCACGCGCTGTCGGCCCGGCCGCGCGTTCGTGCCGCGGCTCCCCTCCTTGAGGCTCTCCGTCAGCTCCGGCTTTGAAGCCCTGAGCGCCGGGACGAGACCGAAGAGGACGCCGGTCAGAAGCGAGACGGCGAACGTGAACGCGAGCACGCGCGGGTCGAGACGGACGCTTTCGAGCCGCGGGATGTCGCCGGGGCTGAGCGAGACGAGAGCGCCGACGCCCCACACGGCGAGCAGCAGACCGCACGCGCCCGCGAGCAGCGACAGTAAAAGGCTCTCCGTCAGAAGCTGTCGCACGATGCGCCGGCGCGACGCGCCTAAGGCCGTCCGCACGGCTATCTCCCTCTGCCGCGCCGTCGCGCGCACGAGCAGAAGGTTCGCCACGTTAGAGCACGCGATGAGCAGGACGAACCCGACCGCGCCGAGCAGAGTCCACAGCGCCGGGCGCACGCCCCCCACGAGATGATCCTGTAGCCCGATGACCGTCGCCCCGACGCCCGCGTTCCTGTCGCGGTATTGCTCTTCGAGACGCGCGGCGAGGGCCGTCGCTTCGGCGCGGGCCTGCTCCATTGACGCGCCGTCGCGCAGGCGTGCGACAACTTGAGTCGCGCGCGCGCCGCGCTCCGCGAGGTTCGACCCCTCGTGCGCGATGGTCGAAAAGAGTTCCGCGCCCTTTATGTGATAGGGGAACTCGAAGCCGTGCGGGAGGACGCCGACGACCGTGTGTGCGTTGTCGTCGAGCGTGATGGTGCGGCCCACGACGGACGGGTCGGCCCCGAAGCGTCGCTGCCACAACCCGTGCGTGATGACGACGACGCGCGCACCGCCCGGCGCGTCCTCTTCGGGCGCGAACAGACGGCCGGCGTGCGGGCCGACGCGGAGCACGCGAAAGAAGTCGGAGGAGACGCGCGCGGCTTGCAAGCGTTCCGGCTCGCCCGTGCCGGTCAGCGTCGCCCCGCTCAGGCGGAACGTCGCCGCCGCCTCCAACGTGCTCATCCCTTCGCGGTAGTCTTTGAAGTTCGGGTACGAGACGGACGAGAGCGCGCCCGACTTTTTCGACTGCTCGAAGAGAAGCACGAGACTTTCCGCCTCAGGCAGCGGCAGCGGACGCAGTATCAGCGCGTTGACGACCGAGAAGATGGCCGTGTTCGCGCCGACGCCGAGCGCGAGAGTCAGCACCGCGACCGCCGTGAAGCCGGGTTTCTTCGAGAGGAGTCGGAGCCCGAATCGCAAATCCTGCGCGAGTTCGTCGAGCACCCGCACGCCGCGCACGTCGCGACACTCCTCCTTCGTCTTTTCGACGCCGCCGAATCTGACGAGCGCGACCCTGCGCGCCTCGTCCTGACTCATCCCGCGTTCGACGTTCTGTTGTATCTCTTTCTCAAGGTGAAAACGCAGCTCCTCGTCCAACTCGGCTTCGGCCTCTGACCTGCGCGCGAGCGCGCGCCAACGTCTTTTCAACTCGTCAAGCATCATTCAGCCGCTCCGCTAACTCGCTTCGAGGATGCGCGTGACGGCCAAAGCGAACCGCTCCCACGCCTCGGTCTGCGTCTGAAGCTGGCGACGCCCCGCGGCGGTCAGCTTGTAGAACTTCGCACGACGGTTATTCTCCGACGGCCCCCACTCAGACGTTATCCACCCCTGCGCCTCAAGACGGTGCAGCGCCGGGTAGAGCGACCCCTGATTGACTTGGAGCACGTCCTCGGAGATTTGCTGGATGCGCTGTGAGATGTCCCACCCGTGCGTCGGGCCCGACAGGAGCGTCTTGAGCACCAGCAGGTCGAGCGTCCCCTGTAGCAGGTCTGTCTTCTGTTTGCTCATCACTTCCCCTCGACGTTCGACAGGAAGATAATGCTTCACCTGTAGATTGTCAACAGGAGAGGTCGTTAATGCGATGCGGCGGGCGTCTATTGAGCGGAGGGCGACTTGTCGGCGGGCGGGCGGCAGGGGCGCGCGGGGTCGTATCTGCTCAGCTCGGCCTTCAGCTTGTCGGCGAGTTGGGGCTGGCCCTCTTCGACGGCTTTGGCCGCCATGCGGCGCAGCAAAGCGGCGGCCTCGTCGCAGCGGCCGAGCTCGGCGAGCGCGTTGGCGACGAGTGCGCCGTGAGTGGCCGCGCCGGTCGCGGCGTAGACCGTCTGCGCGAGTTCGAGGGCGCGCTTGCCGTCGCGCAGTTCGGTCTGCGGGGAGGCGGCGAGCAGGTAGGCGAGCGCGGCGGCGGTGCGGCCCTTGTGCGGGAGACGCGCGTGCGCGCGTTCCAGCGCCGCGAGCGCGTCGCGGTACTTCCTCCCGTCGTTAAGAATCTGGACGAGCGCGAGGAGCGCGTCCTCGTTCTCGGCGTCTGACTCGACGACGCGCTTGAGCTCGCCTTCCGCCTCCTGCGTGCGTCCGGCCTTGACGAGTTCCTGCGCGAGCAGGAAGCGCGCGCCGTTGTCGCGCGGCTGAGCCTCGACGGCGAGACGCAGGTGCTTGATCGCGCGCTCGTTCTGGTTCGCTTGCGCGAACAAAAGACCAAGATTGTAATGCGCGTCGGCGTGTGCGGGGTCGAGTCTGAGCGTCTCCTCGAACTGCTCGACGGCGCCGCGCAGGTCGCCCGTCTGCGTCAGCGCGGCTCCCAAGTTGAAGTGGGCCGGGACGTTCGCGGGCTCCGCCGAGACGGCCTTGCGAAACTCTGCGACGGCCTCGGCAAACCTTCGCGCTTCGAGCGCGGCGCGGCCGCGAATCAGGTGAAGGCGCGCGCCGCGTATGAGGTCTTGCAGCCCGTCGAGGAGCGGGTCGGAGGCGCGCACGCCGACGCTCCCGCCGCGCGCCAAATGCGCCTGCGCCTTCTCCGTCTCCTTGAGCCCGCGGTAGGCCATCGCGAGGGCGTAGTGGAGACGGTCGGCCTCGGGCGCGCCGCGCAGAGCCTTCTCGAAATGCGCGGCGGCCTCGGCGTAGCTGCGTCGCGAGAGCGCCGCCTGACCGAGTCCGTAGAGGGCGGCCGGGTTCGCGTCGCTGATTTGAAGCGCCCGGCGGAAGTTGGCCTCGGCCTCTTCGAGACGGTTTAGCTGCGTGTAGAGATTCCCGAGACTGACGTGAGCCGGGAGGTAGTCAGGCCGCAACGCGCGCGCGGCGTCGAGGTGCGCGACGGCTCTCCGCGCGTCGCCCTCGCGCTCGTAGATTTTGCCGAGCAGGTACGGCCAGCGGAAATCTTTCGGGGCGAGCCGCGCGGCGTTCGCGTAGCACTCGGCGGCCGGCACTGTGAGCGAGTAGGCGTGATAGATTTGACCCAACGTCCCGTAAGCCTCTGCGAGTTTTTCCGCGCCCGCGCTCGCGTCGCGCACGACCGACGCGAGCGCATCCTCCGAGAGCTTGATGTGCTCGCGCACGCCCGCCTCCATGTTGGTCGTGTCGGGAAGTTGGACGGGCACGAGCCCTTCGCGTGCCGGCGGCGGTTGAAGGACGCCCCTTTCGTTCGTCTGCGCTGCGACGCCCGAAAGCCCCGCGCACCCGAGGGCGAGCGCGAGACAGACGGCGAGGGCGACGCGCGTCGTCGGCGTGCCGTCGTCAAAACGCTTCATTACGTCGCGCCCGTTCACTTCTTCGCGGCGGACTCCCCTTCCTTCAGCGTCACGTAGCGATCAATCGGCGGCGACTTCCACTCCTCGACCGCGCCGCCCGGCCAGCGCACGCGCACGCTCTCGACGCGCTCGGCGCGGCCCAAGCCGACGAGCACGCGCGGGTCTTGCGAAGTCAAATAACTCCCGTCCGTCCGCGCGCGTCTCATCAAGACCCGCTTCGGCGCGACGACGACCTCGACGCTCGCGCCGAGCATATCGCGGCCCGCGCTTCGGCCGACGAGTCGCAGGCCGAGCCAATGATTCCGATTCCCGGCGCGGTTGAGAAAGAGGCGGACGGGGCCGTTGTTGTTCGTGACGAGAACGTCCGTGTCGCCGTCGTTATCCACGTCGCCGAAGGCCGCGCCGCGGCTGACCTCCGAGAGACGAAACTCAGCGCCGGCCCCTTCCGAAGTTTCGACGAACTTGCCCGCGCCGTCGTTGCGAAAGAGCTGGTTCGGTTGGCCCAAAGGGTACGGGTCGCCGCGGCGCACGAGTTCCGGCAGCAGACGAACAGCGCCGTTCGCGACGAGCAGGTCGAGCCAGCCGTCGTTGTCGTAGTCGAAGAAGAGTGTGCCGAAGCCCGTCAGGCGGCTGCCCGGAAGCCCGAGCCCCGACTCGCGCGTGCGGTCTTCAAACGACGCGCCGCCCGCGTTGACGTAGAGCGTGTGCGTCTCCTCCATCAGGTGCGTGACGAAGATGTCCTCCGTGCCGCTGGCGTCGAAGTCGCCCGCGTCCACGCCCATGCCTGCCTCTGCGACCCCGTCGCGGTTGACGGCCGCGCCCGCGAGCCACGCCGAGTTTTTGAAAGTGCCGTCGTGTCGGTTGAGCCAGAGTTGATTCGGGTCGCCGTCGTTGGCGACGTAGAGGTCGGGCCAGCCGTCGCCGTCGAAGTCGGCCGCGACGACGCCGAGCGCGTGGCCGAACTCGCGCGCCACGCCCGCGCGCTCGGTCACGTCCTCGAAACGCCCGTCGCCACGGTTGCGCAAAAGACGGTTGCCGACCGCGCGGAACGAGCGCGGGCCGCAGTAGTCGCGGACGGTCGTCTCGCTGTAGCAGGCGGGGCTTTTGGCCGCGTCGAAGTCGGCGTAGTTGATGACCATGAGGTCGAGCCAGCCGTCGCGGTCGTAGTCGACGAAAGACGCGCCCGTGCTCCAGCGACGGTCGTCAGCGCCCGCGCGCTCGGTCGCGTCGGTGAAAGTCCCGTCGCCGTTGTTGAGGTAGAGCTGGTTCGGGCCGAGGTTCGTCAGATAGAGGTCTGGGCGGCCGTCGTTGTTCACGTCGCCGGAGGCCGCGCCCATGCCGTAGCCTTCGGCGCGGAGACGGCTGCGTTCGGTGACGTCCGTGAACTTGAGACGCGGTCGGCCGTCCGCGCCGCGTTCGAGGTCGTTGCGGAAGAGACGGCCGCGCGGCGGCGTCGGCTCGCGCCACGGAAACTTCGTGCGGCGCGGGTCTTCGTCGGGCGAGAGCGCGGAGCCTTGCACGAGGTAGAGGTCGAGGTCGCCGTCGGAGTCGAAGTCGAAGAGGGCCGCGCCCGCGCCCATCACTTCGGGCAGATGAAGCTTTCCGTTCGCGCCGTTGTAATGACGAAAGCTCAGGCCCGTCTTCTCCGCCACCTCTTCAAAGACTGTCGCAGACGCCGCGTCGGCCTGTGATGACGACTTCGCTCCCGGCTGCCCGTCAACCTTGAGCGGCGCGAGGCAGAGCGCGACGACGACGGCCGTCAGGAAAATCTTCGTCGAGGCTGGCCCGTTTTTCATCGCGCGTCGCACGCCGCCGAGTATCGCAGAAGGCCGGCGGGCGTGTGAACCCAAATTCTCTTGACACGCCGCGCCGACGTTGTTATACCCTTCCGCGCTGCTCCCGGATTTCCTTACGCACGCGAGCCTCGCTCTCTGCAAAGATTCCCTTCACCGGCCTGAAAGCCTAGCCTTCAACGCCTTTTGACAGACACCCACCCGGCAGTAAACCAACGGAGGTTACATGAGAAAACTGAATTACGCGTCCACCCTGCTCGGCGCCCTGTTCGCCCTCACTTGCCTGACCCTCAACGCGCAGACGACCGACGACAAGAACCGTCAGGCCACGGCCTCGGCGTCCGGCGCGGGCGTCAGGTGGGAAGTCGCCGCCCCCTACAACACGCTGACGATGACCGTCTCCGCCCCCGACGGTCAGGTCTTCAGCAAAGAGTTCCGCGGCGGCACGGCGCCCGAGTTCGCGCTCGCCGACAGTAAAGGCAACGCCCTGCCCGACGGCGTCTACAACTACGAGTTGCGTCTGTCTCCGTCGATCTCCCCCGAGACGAAGAAGGCTCTCTCAGCCTCGCGCCTCAAAGGCGGCGCGGATGACGCGGCCACCGAGCGCGAGCTGCGCAAGCAGGGCAAGCTCCCGACGCCCGTCGTCATCTCGGGCTCGTTCACCGTCCTGAGAGGCTCGGTCGTCGTCGACGACGGCGCGCCGGAGCCGGGCTCGCGCCGCCCCTCGGCGATGAGACAGACGCGGCCCGAAGAGACGCGCCCCGCGCCGCGTCAGGCACGGCGCGAGGCTTACACGGGCGGCGACGTGAGCTTTATCCCTGCCCGCGCCGTCGGCGCGGAAGCGATTCGTCCGCCCGTCCGCTACGCCTCGGCCGCGCGCTCCTACGTCTTCGACCAAGTCATCCCCGACGACCTCATCGTGCAGGGCAGCCTCTGCGTCGGCTTCGACTGCGTCGCCGACGAGGCCTTCGGCTTCGACACCATCCGCCTGAAAGAGAACAACACGCGCATCAAGTTCGAGGACACGTCGGCCGGCTCCTTCCCGACGAACGACTGGCAGTTGACGGCCAACGACTCGGCGAGCGGCGGCGCGAGCAAGTTCTCCATCGAAGACATCACCGGCGCGAAAGTCCCGTTTACGATTACGGCCGGCGCTGCGACCAACTCCGTCTTCGTCGACTCGACGGGACGCGTGGGCCTGCGGACGAGCACGCCCGTCCTCGACATCCACGCCAACACGAGCAACACGCCCGCGCTGCGTCTCGAACAGAACAACTCGGGCGGCTTCACGGCGCAGACGTGGGACATGGGCGCGAACGAGGCCAACTTCTTCGTCCGCGACGTGACGGGCGGCTCGCGCCTCCCGTTCCGCATCCGCCCCGGCGCGCCGACGAGCAGCATCGACATCTCGGCCGACGGCGACGTCGGAATAGGCACGGCCAGCCCCGACGCCGACCTTGAGATTGACGCCGCCGACCTGACGGCGACCATCATGCTTTCGGGCGGCAGCGGCGCGGGCGCCAACGTCGGCCAACTCACCTTCAACCGCATCGGCACGGGCGAGTTGGGCCGCGTCGAGGTGCAGCGCTCAGGCGCGAACGACCAGAGCTTCATGGCCTTCTACACGAAGGCGACGGGCTCCGCCTTAGCCGAGCGCGCGCGCATCACCGAGTTGGGCCGCGTCGGCATCGGCACGGCCGCGCCCGACGCCTTGCTCTCGGTCAACGGCACGGCCAGCAAAACGGGCGGCGGCTCTTGGTCGGCCTTCTCCGACGAGCGCCTGAAGAACATCAAGGGGCGCTTCACGAGCGGGCTCGACGCCGTCATGAAGTTGCAGCCGCTCTACTACGAGTACAAGCGCGACAACGCGCTCGGCCTCACGTCCGAGGGCACGCACGTCGGCTTCGGCGCGCAGGCCGTGCAGAAGGTCATCCCCGAGGCCGTCGTCAGAAACGAGCAGGGCTACCTGCTCGTCAACAACGACCCGATCATCTGGACGATGCTCAACGCCATCAAGGAGCAGCAGAAGGAGATCGAAGACCTCAAGGCGCAAGTCCGCGACCTCCGGGCGCGCAAGAACGCGACCGCCAAGACGCGCCGCGCGCGCAAGTAAACTCACTTCCGTCACGCGCGCCGAATTTCGCACGCGCGGCGCTTTCACAAAACGTGGAGGGGGAGGCGGCTGAGTGCGCCTCCCCCTTTCGCGTCACCATCAACCTTCATTCGTTCAGAAGTCACCAAGCCGCCGAGTCCGATAACGCCTGTTGTTGCCATCCCTGCCGTGCTTGGAATCGCCCGCCTAATGCGCGTCTCAAAACAGGTGAAACGGCAGATGAAACTTGAGCGCGGCCGGGTTTTATGTCATTGTTGACAGCCGGAGCACGCCGCCCGCGCGCGCGAACTCTTGCCGCCGCCGCCTTCCGAGATTCCAAAGACGCCATCGAGCCGTAAGCGAATGCAGCACCGCCCCACGAACGAAACGCGCACGCTCGCCGCGCTCCTCGTCGCCGCGCTGCTCACGCTCTGCCCCTTTCTCGAAGCGCGCGCCCAGACGCAGAGACGCACCCAACGAAGACCCGCGCCCGCGCGCAAGCGCACCGAGCCCAAGCGACCCGCGCCCGCCCCCGCCAACGACGCGAACCAGCAGACGCAGACTCAAGACTCCGCTCAGGACTCCGCTCAGGACTCTTCCCTCTACTCCATCCCCGACGCCCAGCAGGAGACCCCGCAACAGCAGACGCCCGCGCCCGCCACGCAAGGCGCGCAGGAGGCTCCGCAGGAGGTGGGCGAGGACGAGGTCGTCCGCGTCGACTCGAACCTCGTCTCCGTCCCCGCGACCGTCGTCGACGCATTCGGCCGCTCGGTCAACGACCTGCGCCAACAGGATTTCGAGCTGCGCGTCGACGGCAAGCCGAAACCCATCGGCGAGGTGATGCGCGCAGAGACGCCCGTCCGCCTCGCCATCCTCTTCGACAACAGCGCGAGCCTCTCGAAGGCGCGCGAGTTCGAGAAGCAGGCCGCCGTGCGCTTCTTCCAGAAGGTGATGCGGCCCGCCGATCAGGCGGCCGTCTACTCGGTCTCGACCGTCCCCGTCCTCGCGCGCCCGCTCACTTCGGACGTGCGACAACTCGTCCGCACGATTGAGCTGTTCCCCGAGCCCGAAGGCGCGACCGCACTCTTCGACACCATCGCGAAGGCGGCCGAGTACCTGCGCCCGCACGAGGGGCGCAAGGTGATTCTCCTCGTCTCGGACGGTAACGACACGGTCAGCGAGAAGAGCTTCGACGAGGCTCTGAAGCAGGCGCTCGCCTCCGACTGTCAGATTTACGTCGTCGGCACGGGCGACATCGACAACCCGCACCAGCTCGACTCGCTCGCCAAGCGGCGGCTCGCCGTCTTCGCGCAGCAGACCGGAGGCGCGGTCTCAATCCCGCAGTCGGTCGAGGACTTGGACGCCGCCTTCGAGCGCATCTCGAACGACATCTCGGAGCAGTACGTCGTCAGCTACTACCCGACGGACGACCCGCCCGACGGACGTTTCCGCGCGCTCTCTCTGAGCGTCGTCACGCGGCCGAACCTGCGCGTGCGCGCGCGCCGCGGCTACTACGCGCGGGCCGGCGAGGGCGCGCACGTCCGGCCGCGCCGCGCCACGGCTCGCAACGGCGACGCGGCCCGCGAGAAGCTGGCCGAGCTTCGCAACGTGAGCTTCGACCCGCTCAACTCGCCCCAGAGTTCGACGCCCATGTCCGGCGACAGCGCAATCTCCGGAGTCTTCATCGTTTCGGCCAAGTCGCGACCGCGCGGCGCGAGCTACCCGCCCGCGTCCGAAACGGCGGCGAACGTGTCCGGTAACGGCTCGCTCGCCAGCACCGTCGCAGCCGCGCCGACGCAAAACGCGACCGACTCGACGACCGAACGTCAGACCCCTTCGAACAACCCGAACGACGCGACGAAGCCCGACGCACAAACGCGCCCCGTCTCGGTCTCTTCAGTTCGGGAGAGCGAGGGCGCGTCGCAGACGAAGAACGAGACGCCGAAAGAGTCGGCGCAAGCGTCCGCGCAAGCGCCCGTCTCAGGCGGGCTGCTCAACGGCAAGGCCGTGTCGCTGCCGAAGCCCGTCTACCCGACGGCGGCCCGAAACGTCGGCGCGAAGGGCACGGTGACGGTCGAGATTCTCATCGACGAGCAGGGCAGAGTCATCCGCGCGCGCGCCGTCTCGGGCCACCCGCTGCTGCTGCAAGCGGCCGTCGCCGCCGCGCGCCAAGCGAAGTTCTCGCCCGCCACCCTCTCCGGCCAGCCCGTCCAAGTCGCCGGCACGCTCAACTACAACTTCATCATTCAGTAGACGCGCGCTCAGAAGAGCACGAGGCCGCGCGCGCGCGCACGGGCGAGTCTCTCCAAGAACTCCTCGCGGCTGATCTCCGTCGCGCCGAGGGCGGCCATGTGCGGCGTCATCACCTGCGCGTCGAGCCATTCGAGCCCGCGTGTTTGCAAATGCTCGATGAGATGAAGTAGCGCGAGCTTCGAGGCGTTCGGCCGCGCGTAGAACATGCTCTCGCCCGCGAACGCCCCGCCCGCGTCCACGCCGTAGAGCCCGCCGACGAGCGTCACGCCGTCCCAGACCTCGACGCTGTGCGCGTGCCCGAGACGGTGAAGCTCGGTGTAGCCGCGAATCATCCCGCGCGTTATCCAAGTGCCCGGCCCTTCCGGACGCCGCGCCGCCGCGCACGCCCTGATGACGGCCTCGAAGTCTCCGTCAATCGTGAAGCGGAGCGACGTGCGCCGCCGCTCGCGCGCGAGGCTGCGCGGGACGTGCAGACGGTCGAAGTCGAGCACGGCGCGCTCGGCTGGCGAGACCCACGGCACGACGTGGCGCTCGCCGAAAGGCCACGGGAAAATGCCGTGACGGTAGGCGTCGAGCAGCGTCTCGGGGTCGAGCGTGCCGCCGACGGCGACGATGCCGTCGCGGTTGGCGCGGCGCGGGTCGGGGAAGCGCGAGTAGGGCACGCACGAAAGACTAAGAAGGCGCGGCGCAAAAGGCAAAGCGGCGGCGGGGCGGCCGCCTTCTTGCCTCGCGGCGGGGCGGATTCTACACTTGACGTGCGATGACGGATTACGACCGCGAGCTAGAGGAGGGCGTAGTCGCCGAGCGCCGCGAGAAGCTTGAGAAGCCGCCGCTCTACAAGGTTCTCCTGCACAACGACGACTTCACGACGATGGACTTCGTCGTCTACGTCCTCCAGACCATCTTCGGCCACGGCGAGGCCGCCTCGTTCCGCATCATGCTCCAAGTCCACACGCAGGGCTTGGGCGTCGCGGGCGTCTACACCTACGAGGTCGCGGAGACGAAGGCCGCGCAAGTCGCGGAACTCGCGCGCGCGCACGAGTACCCGCTGCTGTGCACGATTGAAGAAGAGTAGATTTCAAAGGGATGATTACGAAAGAACTCGAAGAGACTCTGAACGCCGCGCTGGCCGAGGCCATCAAGCGCCGGCACGAGTACGTCACGCTCGAACACCTGCTCTACGCGCTCGCGCACGAGGCGACGGCGAGCAACATCATCCGCCACTGCGGCGGGCAGATCGAGGAGCTCGTCGCCGACCTCGAAACCTTCCTCAAAGACCAGAAGAGTCTGCCGCGTTTGGGTCGCAACCAACTGCCCGTCCACACGTCGGCCTTCCAGCGCGTCGTCGAGTACGCGCTGCTACAGGCCGAAGGCTCCGGGCAGAGCGAGGTCAACGGCGGCAACGTCCTCGCCGCGCTCTTCCAAATCGAGCACTCGCAGGCCGTCTACTTCCTCAAAAAACAGGGCGTCACGCGCCTCGACGTGCTCAACTACATCGCGCACGGCATCTCGAAAATCTCTTCGGACGGCGACCTCGCGCCCGAGGGCGTCGGCGACGACGCGGGCGCGGACGCCGGCCAGCAAACCGCGCGCGACCCGCTCGCGGCCTTCACGGTGAATCTGGTCGAGCGCGCCGCGGAGGGGCGCATCGACCCGCTCATCGGACGCGCCGCCGAGCTCCAACGCACGATTCAAGTGCTTTGCAGGCGTCGCAAGAATAATCCGATTTACGTCGGCGACCCCGGCGTCGGGAAGACCGCGATTGCCGAGGGCCTTGCGCTCAAGATTCATCAGAACGAGGTGCCGGAAGTCTTGCGCGGCGTCGAGGTCTTTGCGCTCGACATGGGCGCGCTGCTCGCGGGCACGAAGTACCGCGGCGAGTTC
Organism: Pyrinomonadaceae bacterium; assembly: GCA_035634035.1. GTDB lineage: Bacteria > Acidobacteriota > Blastocatellia > Pyrinomonadales > Pyrinomonadaceae > DASQDT01. The sequence continues at coordinate 39,119 of DASQDT010000021.1, forward strand.
GAGCAGAGACTCAAGGCCGTCATCAACGCTCTGAAGAAGAAGCCCGGCTGCATCCTCTTCATCGACGAGATTCACACCATCGTCGGCGCGGGCGCGGTCTCGGGCGGCTCGATGGACGCGTCGAACATCATCAAGCCCGTGCTGGCGACGGGCGAGCTGCGCTGCATCGGCTCGACCACCTACCCCGAGTACAAGGCGGCCTTCGAGCGCGACCGCGCGCTCGCCCGTCGCTTCCAAAAAATCGAAATCGGCGAGCCCTCCGTCGACGAGACCGTGCAGATTCTCGGCGGCCTCCGCACCTACTACGAGGAGCACCACGGCGTGAAGTACTCGGACGACGCCCTGCGCGCCGCCGCCGAGCTTGCGGCCAAACACGTCCACGACCGCTTTCTGCCCGACAAGGCGATTGACGTGATTGACGAGGCGGGCGCGGCCGTCAAACTGTTGCCCGCCGAGGAGCGCCCCGAAATCGTCGGCATAAAGGAGATCGAGACGGTCGTCGCGCGCATGGCGAAGATTCCGCCGCGCACCGTGGCCGTCTCCGAAAAGGATCGCTTGCAGAATCTCGACAAGGGCCTGCGCGCGGTCATCTACGGGCAAGACCACGCCGTCACGCAGGTCGTCAACGCCATCAAGCTCTCGCGCTCGGGCCTCGGCCACCCGGACAAGCCCATCGGCTCGTTCCTCTTCTCCGGCCCGACGGGCGTCGGCAAGACGGAGCTCGCCAAACAGCTCGCCGTCGTCTTGGGCGTCGAGTTCATACGCTTCGACATGAGCGAGTACATGGAGCCGCACACGGTCTCGCGCCTCATCGGCGCGCCGCCCGGCTACGTCGGCTTCGATCAGGGCGGCCTTTTGACCGACGCCATCAACAAGACGCCTTACGCCGTCCTCGTCCTCGACGAGATAGAGAAGGCGCACCCGAACCTCTTCAACATCCTCCTTCAGGTGATGGATCACGCGACGCTCACGGACAACAACGGCAAGCGCGCCGACTTTCACAACGTCATTCTCATCATGACGACCAACGCCGGCGCGCGCGAGATGAGCGACGCCAAAATTGGTTTTCAGCACTCGGAGGGCGGCTCATCCGGCATGGGCAAGGGGCGTGGCGCGATCGAGCGCACCTTCAGCCCCGAGTTCCGCAACCGCCTCGACGCGTGGATTGCGTTCGAGGCTCTGACGTTCGAGACGATCGAGCGCGTCGTCGATAAATTCATCGGCGAGCTGCGGGCTCAGTTGACGGAGAAGCGCGTGAGCGTGGAGTTGACGGAAGAGGCGCGCGCGTGGCTCGCCAAGAGAGGTTACGACAAGCAGTTCGGCGCGCGGCCGATGGCCCGTCTCATCCAGACCGAAATCAAAGCGCCGGTGGCCGAAGAGATTCTCTTCGGGCGCTTGCAGTCGGGCGGGACAGTCACCATCGGCGTGAAGGATGAGAAGCTCTCGCTTGAGTACGAGGCGGCGGGCGAGGGGTGACGTTAGAACCGATTCGGGAGCGAGGGCGAGGGGCGGACTCGGCACTCAGTCGAGAAGCTCACTGCTTCTTCGCGAGCCTTTCGCTCAGCTCGATGATGCGTTCGAGGTCGCGGCTGGCCTTCTGCCCTTGTTCGAGGTCGAGGACGGTCATCGTCTCGAAGAGCGGGTTGGTGACGAAGTCGTAGATGTGCTTGCTCAGCAGCAGCAGGGAGTTTTCGACCTTCACTTCCGCCGCGTCCGCCGCGGCGGCGCGAGGCTGCTCGCCGCCCTCCTCCTTCGGCTTGGGGAGCGCGAGGTTCGTCTTCAGGCGCGCCGAGCACTTCTTTATCTCCTCGACGGCGCGGAAGACCGAGTCGTGATTGCGTTCGAGGCCGCCGGCCTCGGACATCGCGACGACGATGGCGTTGTAGCCGTCCTGTAGACCTTTGAAGTCGTGACGGATTTGGTTCGTCACCTCCTTCGCGTGCTTCGAATCGGCGGGCCGAGGGGGCCGGCCCTTCATGTCGCGCGTGGACTTGTCGAGGTCGTAGAGCTCGCCCTGCCGGTTCAGGCGTTCGATGCGGCGCTCGGCCGGCGCGGGCCTGCGTCCGCCGCCCTGCGCGCGCGCCGTGCTGTGACAGACCATCAAAAGCGAGAGGGCCGCGGCCACGGAGGCGGGCGCGGCAATCGTGACGGCGACGTTTATAATTCGGGAGCTTCTGGCGCTCATTGTCACCCTCCGATTCTGTCGGGTTGGGCCGCCATTATATTCAACTTTCACCAGCGGTGATAGGCCGGGTGGCCCGGCCTGACGGCGACGAAAGTGCCCCGGCACGTCGCGCAAGTTTTGCCGCCCGCGACGAGCGACGCCTCGACGACGGCGCGGTCTTCGGAGGATTCGACGACGCGCGCCGTCAGGCGGACGGGCGCGTCGGTCGGCGTCGGGCGCAAAAGCTTTATCGAGTAGTCGGCGGTGACGGTGCAGGGCGGCTTGTCCGAGTTGTTGCGCAGCATCAGGTGATGCGCGGCGGCCCAGTTCGAGTGACAGTCGAGGAGCGCGCCGATGATGCCGCCGTTGAGCATTCCGGGGAAGGCTTCGTGATGCGGCTCGGGACGCCACTCGGCGACCCACTCGTCGCCGCCCTCGGAGGCGAAGCTGCGCATGCGCAGCCCTCGCTCGTTCGCCGGCCCACACCCGAAGCACGCGCTCGCGGGCGCGTAAGTCTCCTGCAAACTTTTCTCGCTCATCTGCTCACTCGTCAACCGGCGGGTCGCCCGCGTTGGCCGGCTGCCCCGCGTGATCCGCGCCGCGCACGACGCCCGTCTCGTCCAGATAGAAAGAGCGCCGGCCGCTCTTGCCGTACTCCTTCGGCGTCGCGACGACGGTGTACTTGTCGCCCGCGGCCGTGATGCTGAAGCGGTACTGCATCTTCTCCAGATACTCGCGCGAGAGGTAGCGGGGGCGGTGTGAGTTTTCGTCTCTCGTCTGGCCTTCGCCGCCCGTGCCGGCGAGCTGTTCGAGCGTGCCGAAGCTGCCCTTCCCTTCCGACGCCCTGTAAGCCTCCTGCGCGTCGGCGACGGCGTAGAGCTGACGTATGGCGTTCGTCTCGTTGGCGCGGACGGGCGTGTGGCGCGCGCGCTGAATCGTGTCGGTCGAGACGAAGAGTTTGATGAGGCCGACGGGGAGGTGAAGCTCGTGGAAGAGGTCGCCGCCGCCGTCGTGCGTGACGGTGTAGGCGGCCGGCCGCGGGCGCACGTCGTAGCGCGTGATGAGCGCCTGAAACTCCGCGTCGTTCGGGTCGGCCCACAAGCGCAACTGTCTGAGCGAGCCCTCCATCAGCCCGCGCGAGACGTAGACCTGCGCGAGCGACTGTCGCGGCTGCCACTCGACGGCCGCGCGGAAGTTTTCGTTCGAGGCGAGCACGCCCTGACGCGCGAAAGCGTCGGCGACGTGGCGCAGGGGCTCGGGCCGCTGCGCGAGCGCGAGGTAGTTGCCGAGGAAGGCCGTCGAGACGCCGCCGTGGTTGACGATTTCGATTCCCGCGCGCCGCTCCGTCGGCGACGACGCGCCGAGGGTCTTCATGCCGGCGGCTTCGAGCAGCCGCGGCAGAATCCTGCGCACCGTGTCGGCGTTCTGTAGCGAGACGAAGGCGACGAAGCCGGGCGAGGCGGCGTCGGCCACCTTCGACCCGCGTCGGGGTCGTCCGAAGCTCGGGCCGGCGAACCATTCGACCGGCGCGCTGACGCCGACCTCGTTGCCGAGCGCCGGGATTAAGTCTTCCTTGATCTTGAAGCCGAAGAGTTTTTCGAGGGCCTCGATGGTCTTCTCCGGCGTCTCCTGCTCGGCGCGCTGCGGCGGCGGCGTCCCCCCCTCGACGCCCTCGTGGCCCTCGGCCTCGAACTGCGCCTGCTGACGGTTCATCGCGCCGAGCGCCTGCGCGTAGAGTTTCTGCCAGTCGAGCGAGAAGCTGACGAAGACGCCCGCGTCTTCGGGCGCGACCGACGACGCGGCGGGGACGACCTCGGGGCCGGAGGCGAGGAGCGGCAGGAACGGGATGACACGCAGCTCAGACGTCGCGCCGTTCATGAAGAGAGCGCGCACGGTTACGTCTTCGCCGCCGAGCGACGCGCCGACGCCGACCGCTTCAGGCCAAGCGGGCATCCCGCCGAAGGCCATCCCGAACAGGGCCGAGACCAACACGTCGGCGCGCGGGACGGCCTCCTCCTCGGGCTGCGGCGCGCGCACGGGCGCGCCGGCCGTCGCCTCGCCCCCCGCGTTCATTGCTTGGGCTTGGAGCGCGGCTTCAATTTCGGGGCTCGGCGCGTCGGGCGCGGGCGGCGTCATCCCTTCGGCCTCGGCGGTCGCCGCAATCTCGGCCAGTATCTCATCCTCAGTTCGGTAATTACCTTCTGACGGACGTTCGTCAGGTTCCGCCTTCATGGGCTCGGTCACCTGAGCGGCGCTCGACTCTTCCTCCTTGCGCATCCGCTCCACGTAAGCTTCGCGCTCGACGTTCTCGCCCTTCTGTAAGAGATTCAAGTCGACGAAGACGAAGACCTGCTCGGTCGCCAGACGCGTGCGCGCGGCCTGAAGTCGCTGGCTCGAAAAGAGCGGCTGACGCGTCGCGGCGCGGAGCGTGCGCGCGGCGAGCGGCGCGTCGCTCAACAGCAGGAGGCGGCCGACGCGTTTGAAGTGGAACGTCGGCCCGGCCGGCTTCGCCGCGGCCCTCCTCGATTCGACCTTCACGGTCTCCGGCGCACCCCTGCGCGCCGTCCCGACCGCGCCGCCCGACACGTTCGCGTTCGTGTTCGCTGACGCCTCGGCCTCTTCACGGACGACGCTCGCCGTCTCGTACTTTTTGACGAGTCCGCGCAGAGTGGGCTCGACGCGTTTGGCCTCTTCGACTGAAGGCAGTTGGAGCGCGCCCATTGAAGACGGGAGTCCCGTGCGCGTCGGCATCGCGACGACGTGAAGGTTCGCGTTCTCTAAACTCTCGGCGTGGGCCTTGAAGAAGTCGAGCGTTTCGGTCAACTCCTTCGCCGGGCCGGACTGTTCGACGAACGAGTCGAGCAGGTCTGCGAACTCTTTCGAGCGGACGAGCTGACCGATGCGCCGGGCCTCGAAATAGATGGCGTAGCTGTCGGCCGCGACGAGCGTGTCGAAGGTCGTGTCGTCTTCGGCGGCGTCGCTCGCGGGCGTCTGACGCGTCGGCGTCTCCGCGGGCTGAGTCGTCCTCGCGGGCGGCGCGGCGGTCGCGGGTCGCGTCGGCGCGGGCCTCGTCTGCCGGCGCTGCTGCGCGGCCCACGCGGGCAGCAAGGCGAGAAGAAGCGTCACAAGGAACGGTGCGAGGCGGGGGCGGGTTGGACTTTTACTCATTTTCTTACGGCGAGCGCGTGAGCGCGGACTCACGAGACTGTTCGGGCGCGAACGGGGAGCACCAAAAGGAGACCCAAGCGACGACCAAAACGCGCGGGCGCGACGATTCAGACGCGCCCCCGATGACTAAAACGCGCGCCGTCCATTATGACAACAAACGCCGCCGCTTGCCCACGCAAAAGTTTAAGGCGGCCATTTTTCTCAGACGTTATCGGACGCCGCGCCGTCGGCGACGCGGTCGGTCATGAGATTCTTGTTGTCGCCTTCGGCGGGCTGTGTTATTTCAGGCGGCACGAAGGAGCTTTGAATGTCGCACAGAACAGTCTCCCCGGCCGCCGCGCGAACGGCGCGCGCGCGTCTCGTCATCGTCCTTCTCACGCTCGCCCTGCTCCTCACAGCCGCCGCGTGCGAAGCCGAGCCCGAAGTCGGCGACGACGGGACGACGACCGAGATCACGGACGCCGAAGCGGTCGACACCGTCGGCGACGGCGAGGTCGAGCAGGTCGAGTCGACGGCCGAGGACATGGGCGAGTGGCCGACGCCACCGCCGCTGGCCGAAGCCCCCGGCGAGCGGCCAACCTCCTCCGACCGCGGCGACTTCACCACGCGCTACGTCAGGCCCTCCAACCCGAACTTCGCGGAGGTCGAGCGCGTCTTCCGCGAGGCGCGCATCCTCGAAGACATCGCCGGCAACCTCAACCGCACGTTCTCGCTCCCGCACGACGTGCCGATTGACTTCCGCGAGTGCGGCGAGCCGAACGCCTTCTACGACCCGCAGGCCAAGTCGATTCACATGTGCTACGAGTTCGTCGCGCTCGTCGCGCAGCTCAACCTTCGTTACGGCGCGACGAAGGAGGAGGCCGTGCAGGGCATCAAGGGGGCGCTCTACTTCACCTTCTACCACGAGATAGGCCACGCGCTCGTCGACGTGCTCGACCTCCCCGTGCCGGGCCAGCAGGAGGAGCTGGCCGACGAGCTCTCGGCCTTCGTCCTCACGCACAAGGGCGACGCCGAGGGCGAGGCGCTCGTCTTAAACGGCGCGAAGTTCTGGCTCCTGCTCGCCGACGCGCGCAAGCGCACGGGCGAGGCCAACTCGCCGTGGGACGAGCACCTCACGGACGAGCAGCGCTTCTACAACCTCACCTGCTTCCTCTACGGCAGCAACCCGTCGAAGTTCGCGCACCTCGTCCCGTCGATGCTGCCGCCGCCGCGCGCCGCCAAATGCCCCTCCGACTACTCGCGTCTGGTCAAGGGTTGGGTGCACGCGCTCGGGCCGTATCTGAAGGGCTGAGCGGGCCGAAATGTCGGGCTTTCGCGCCGCGAGGGCGGGGCGGAATTGCCTTGTCAGGACGAACGCATCTGTTGTATCTTCTGCCACGTCCTCGACGGTACGTGATCTTCTGACTGGGGTTAAACCACCCAACTTTCCAAGCTCCGGCAGACGCACTCCAAAACTTGTCTTTTCCAAAAGCCGAGGCCGAACAGAGTTGGATTCAGAGACTTCCCGCCGGGTTCCGAGCGTCCGGGGGCGCGTGACCCTTCGGGGTTCGCAAGGCTTCGCAGGCGTCCCGCCGCCGCGCCCGACTCCTTGAAAGTCGGCCACCTCATAACGTCATCCGGACACTCGCCACGTGCAAGCAGGCTCGCCGGAATCTTTGATTAAGTTTCGAGACAGCAGGGTATGACCGACGTACGGCACGCGCTGATCTTCACGGGCGACATGACGGGGGGCGACCCCGTGCTCAAGAACATTCTTGAGCACCTCAAAATCAAGCCCGTGTTTCCGCAGGATCTCGCGGGCCACAGCATCTCCGTCGTCGTCATCGAGCGCCCCGGCCAGCAGGCGATTAAGATCATCCAGAACCTGCGCAAGCAAAACGGATTCGCGCGCGTCCCGATCCTCGTCATCCTTGAGCCTTCCGACCGCGCGCTCGCCTCCGAGTTCTCCGTCCTCCAGACGGACGTGCTCTTTAAGCCCGTCGCCTTCCCCGCGCTCCGCCGCTACCTCGAAACGAAGCTCACGGCGAGGCCCGTCGAGCGGCCCGCGCCGCCCCCGACGGCGAAGCCCGCGAACAACTACGTCACTAACCCGAAGCCCGCCGGCACGACGGACGAGCGCACGGTCGTCGTCAAGACCGAGGCGAAGAAGGAGCCGCCCAAGCCCGCGCCGCCCACGCCCAAGCCGCCGCCGCCACCCGTCGCGAAGAAGCCCGAGCCGAAACACGAGCCGAAGCCCGCGCCCAAGCCGCCCGAGCCGGCGAAGCCCGCCGTGCGCGTGCTCGAAGATGTCATCCCCGTCTCGGCGCGCATGATGCCGAGCGAGGTCAAGCCGCTCTCGACGATCAAGGGCGGCGTGCCGTGCCCGAGCTGCAAGCGTTTGAAGGCGCGCAAGGAAGACCCCGTCTGCTCGCGCTGCGGCTTCGACCTAGTCTCGCTCGACGCGCCCGCCGAGGCCGTCGTCTTCGAGCCGGCCGGCGAGCACAAGACGGGTCTGCTCGTGGAGTTCCGCAACGCCGGCATCAACCCTCTGGTGCTGGCCTTCCGCGTCGTCGCCCCCGAACAGCTCGCGCGCCACTTCTCGCACCACACAGACCGCGCCGTGCTCGCCGGCAACACCGCCGAGCAGCTCCGCGTCGTCTTGGACGCTTCGGGCCTCGACCTGACGACGCGCCATCAGGCGCAGCTCGAAGTGACGACCAACGAGAACGGACTCTCGAAGCGCTACATCCCGCTCGTCGTCGAGCGTCTGCCCAAGCCGCGCGTCTACGCCGTCGGCTCGGCCTACGGCTACGCGCTCGGCGGCGAGAACTTCTGGGAGTTCGGGATGGCCAACGACGGCGGCGGCACGCTGCGTCTGAAGTCCATCCGCGTCGAAGCGTCGAAAGAGTTGCCCGAGGGCGCGCGCCTCGAACCGTTCGAAACAATCGCCGTCCGCGGCACGCAGACGACGCAGGTGCGCGTCCGCGTGCCGGAGCTGAAGCTCGGCGTCGGGCGGCAGGTGCTCGAAGTCGTCTGGGAGTTTCACAATTACACGCCCGTCACGCTGCGCGTCCCCGTCGAGTTCATGCGCCCGCCGCGCCTCGTCGTCCAGCAGACGGAGCTCGACTTCGGCGTCGTCTCCACGACGCGCTCCAAGCGCCTCTTCATCACGCTCACCAACACGGGCGGCGAGGACTTGCAGGTCGAGGCCATCACGCCCCACGCGGGGTGGGTCAAGGTCATCCCGAAGACGCCCCTGCCGCTCACCCTGCACGAGATGCAGAGCGACACGGTCGAGATCGAGGTGCGCGGGACGGAAGCGCCCGAAGGACAACAGCGGGGCGAGCTCGTCATCACGAGCAACGCCTTCCTGACGCCGAAGCACACCGTCGCGCTCACGACCAAACTCGTCCACCCCGAGCCCTACGAGGAGTTCATCGGGATTGATTTCGGCACGACCGCCTCGTGCGTCGCCGTGTTGGATGCGGAGTACAACCCGTTCCTCCTCTCCATCGACCCGGCCGACCACGGCGACGCGCGCATCATGCCGTCGGTGCTCTACTTCAATCAGGACGGCTCGGTGCTCGCCGGCCGCAGCGCGCTTGAGCGCGCCGTCATCAACCCGGCGAACGCCGTCACTTCAATCAAGCGCGCGCTCGGCCTGCGCCAGACGAAGGCTTACGCCGGGCGCGAGTACGACGCGACGGCCATCACTTCAAAAATCATCGCGCAGCTAATGGAGCGCGCCGAGGACGGACTCTTTCGGCTCGGCGACTACAAGACGCCGCGTCAGGCCATCGTCACCGTCCCCATCGAGTTCAACAACAGCCAGCGCCGCGCGCTCTTGGAAGCCTGCCGCGTCGCCGGCCTCGATATGCCGGACACGAGCCAGCACGGCGTCGTCATCGACGAGGCGCACGCCGCCGCGCTCTACTACCTGAGCCGCAAGGCCGCCCAAGAAGAGATTTCGGACGCGCCCGAGAAGGTGCTCATCTTCGACTTCGGCGGCGGCACGCTCGACTGCGCGCTCGTCGAGATCGAGCGCGTCGGCGAGAAGATGGTCTTGCGCACGCTCGCGCCGGGCGGCAACCCGCGCCTCGGCGGCGAGGACATCGACTGGGCTCTCGTCGGCCTGCTCGCCGACAAGGCCAAACGCGCCTTCCCGACCTTCGACGTTAACTGCCTCGGCGACGAGGGCAAGTTCGACCACATCTACCGCGCCCCCGACGTGATGATCGCCGCCTACCGCACGCGTTCGAGCTTCAAGCGCGAGGCCGAGGCCGCGAAGATTGCGCTCACGCAAATCCCGAAGGTCGAGTTCAAAATCAGCCCACTCTTCAAAATCGACGCGACGGCCTTCGAGCCCTACATCATGAACGGCACCGGCCTCGCCAGCTTCGACGTGCAGCTCACGCGCGAGGAGCTCGAAGGCGTCCTCGAACCCTTCCTCGTCGCCTCCGAGCGCGTCGTCGCGACGCTCTGCGAGCGCGCGCGCGTCCGGCCCGACGAGGTCGACACGATTCTGCACGTCGGACGCACGTCGAAGCTCCCGCTCGTGCGCGAGCGCATCAAGGCGATGCTGCCGAACGCGGTTGACCAGTCGCACCTCGTCGAGCCGAAGGTCTGCGTGGCGCTCGGCGCGGCCTTCTGGGGCTACATCAAAGACAACCCCGGCGCCAACTTCGAGTTCGTCGGGGTCGGCAACCAGCTCATACACGACCTCGGCTTCATCGCGCTCGAAAGTTTGCACGAGGTCTTCCGGCCCGTCTTCACGGCGCGCACGGAGTACCCGTGCGAGCGCGTCATCAACTTCCCGCGCCGCGACTTCATCAACATCCGCCTCGCCGAGAACCGCGGCAAGAACGCGCGCGTCCGCGACAACGCCGAAATCAGCCGCATCGGCAACGTGCGCATCGACGCGCGCGGCGCGGGCGGCGACGAAATCCCCGTCGTCTTCCGCATCAACGACAACCAGATACTCGAAATCATCGCCAACGAACAACGTCAGGCCATCGAGCTTGACTGACGCGCGCGCCTTAGGAAAGCGCGCGTGGAGCAGCCGCCTATGAGCCATCATCGAACGAGGAAACGCCGCACGGCGACGGCCGTCGTCACACTTGTTTCGTGCCTCAGCCTCTTCGCCGTCGCCGCGCAGAGCCAGACGAAGCCGAAGCCGCGCGCGGGTCAGGCTACAGCGAGCCTTCAGGATGACAACCGCCCGAACCCTAACGCTCAAGGCGGCAGGCGCACGGACGAGCCTTCGACGCAGAGCGATGGGCAGGATGCGAGCGACCTGAAAGAGATCGCAGACGGCCTTGCGCGAATCGATAAAGGACTTAAACAGAAAGGGCAGCCGGGCATCAACGTCGCGAACGTCGCGACCGATTTGAGTGACGAAAATGCGCTGAGAGTCGTCGAGCCGGTGCTGCGCGACATCAACGGTCAACTGAACGCGGTCGACACAAGCAACCAGCAGTACAGGCCCATCCAGCCGCAAGACACGAGAAGGAATCTCGCCAGCATCAAGGCCCAGCTCGCCACCTATGAGACGAGGCTCCAGCGCGCGCTGACAAACTCATCCGCGTCCACGTCGCAGACGACGGCGGCGACGACGCAAACGCCGGAATCCGGGTGGGGCGATAGCCTCTCGTGGCTTGGTCAGGTCGCGCTCGCCGCCCTGAGCCTGCTCGGCCTCGGGCTCGGCGCGGCCGCCCTGCTCCTTTTCCT
>DASQDT010000022.1:0-41278 GCA_035634035.1 Pyrinomonadaceae bacterium
GCGGCGACGCGGTGCCTTTCGAGCCGATGCCGCCGGAGCTTCGCGCGCGTCGCGGCGCGGGGCGCGGCCGGAAGATGCTGATAGTTTTTCTCGCCCTCGTCGCGTTCGCCGCGCTCCTTCTGGCGACGGCCAACTACGTGCGCCGCCGCAACTCGGCGACGCCGGCCGCCCCCACGGGCGACGCGCCCGCGCTCGCCGGGCGTGAATTCGTCGCCGTTACCGATGTAAACTTGCGCGCGGCCGCCTCGGGCCGCAGCGCGCAGGTCGGGATGGCCCCGCGCGGCTCGACCGTCCGCGTCATCTCGGCGAGCGGCGGCTGGTATCAGGTGCAGGTCGTCGAGTACGGACGACCGAAAGAGCGCCCGGACTACGCCGATCAAGGTTGGGCCGACCGCGATTTTTTAAGACCGAAGCAGTAATCGACATTTCTACCGCAAAAAAGGTGGGAGCTAAAAGTGGGCATACTGGAATCCATACGCAGGTGGATTGACGGCGAGGCGGCGGAAGACCCGCTCGCCGACGTGGACGAGCAGGCGCGCCCGCGGCGCGTCTGGGAGGAGTTCCTCGTCAAGGTCGCGCGCGAGGTCGAGAAGGTGATGCAGAACGAGATGTTCACGCCGCCCGGCGGGCCGACCTACATCCCGCCCGAGTACATCGTCTACCTCTCGAACGAGGACGACAAGGAGTGGCAGGGCGAGAAGCGGCGCGGGCTCGAACAGGGACTCTTCTACGTCCTCTCGGAGCGCGCGCGCGAGCTCTCGGGAACGACGCAGCTCGACACCAACTCGTTCGCCGTCGATCTGCGAGTGGACGGCACGCTCAGCAAGGGCGAGTTCCGCGTGCAGCCCGTCTGGGACGCCTCGCGGGCCGACAAGACGATGGTCACGCCGAAGCCCTCGGAGGCGGGCGCGGGCGTCGCCGTCGGGCAGTCGCTCGACACCGGCCCGCTCGACGGCGAGACGAGCGACGGCGAGGTGACGCGCGTCTCCGCGCGCCCGCTCGAACTGTTCAAGATTGAGGTGTGGCGCGCGGGCGTCCGACAGTCGGTCGTGCCCGTCTCGAAGCCCGAGATCACGATCGGCCGCGGCTCGAAGTCGGTCTCGGTAGACCTCGCCATCAAGGGCGACCCCGAGGTGAGTCGCCTCCACGCCACCCTAGAGCGCGACGCGCAGGGGCGCTTCTGGCTCACGCCGAAGGGGCGCAACCCGACGCTCGTCTCCGGCCGCGAGCTAGGGCGCGAGGAGCGCACCTTCGTCAACCCCGACGACAAGATCGAGATCGCCAGCTACACGCTCCGCATCCAGCCGAGCTAGCGGGCGGTGAATAGTAAATAGTGAATGGTGGTTGGGCGGCCTCCGCGCTCGAAGAGCTATCTTCGAATCACGGACGGCTCTCGGCCACCATTCTATTTTTCGTTGACTCACCGCCCCTTATCGGTTACAAGTTACGCGCTCGAAACGGCCCGAAGGTTTTTACTCCCCCTGCGGGGCGTCCGCCGTTCGGTTCGCGGCACTATCTTTCGGCCGCCGCCGCGCGAAGCTCTCTAGCGAATCCGCCTTCTCTTTAACGGCACAACTGAATAGTTTTGGAAAGGAGAACTCGATGCCAAGAGTCCGCTTGCTGTTCCTCCTCGCCCTCACGCTCGCCCTCGCCGTCAGCGCCCCCCTCATCGTCAGCCCGAGCCGCGCCGACGGCGGCCCCCAGCACCGCGTCAGCACAGACTTCTACGGCGTGTCGGGCGGCAACGTCAACGACCGCTCGCGCCGCTACTGCTGCAGCGGCACGCTCGGCGCGCTCGTCCGCGGCGCCAACGGCGCCAACTACATTCTCAGCAACAACCACGTGCTCGCCCGCTCGAATCAGGCGGCCGTCGGCGAGGACGTCTCCCAGCCCGGCATGATCGACGTCAACTGTCAGGTCGCCGAGCTGGTCGCCGACCTCGCGCCCTACCCCGACCTCAACACGTCGAACGTCGACGCGGCGGTCGCCACCCTGCGCGGCGCGGCCATGCGCACCGACGGCCAAATCCTCGACATCGGCATCCCGAGCAGCACCATCCGCAACGCCTCGGTCGGCCTCGCGGTCACCAAGAGCGGGCGCACGACGGGCCACACGACGGGGACGGTCGGCTCGGTCGACACGGACGTGAGCGTGCAGTACACGCGCGAGTGCGGCGGCGGCAAGCGCTTCGTCATCGCCTACCAGAATCAGGTCGTCATCAACAGCAGCACCTTCAGCGCGGGCGGCGACTCCGGCTCGCTCATCGTCACCAACGACTCGTGCCGCCAGCCGGTCGCGCTCCTGTTCGCCGGCTCAAGCACGACGACCATCGGCAACCCCATCGGCGAGGTCATGCAGCGCGTGAGCGCCTCGGCCGGCACGCAGATGAGCTTCACCGGCTCGGCCTGCGGCGTGTCGTCGGCGCAGAACTTCAGCGTCGCCGCGGAGAACTCGATGATGCCTCAGCTGTCTTCGCTCTCGGTCGAGAAGGCGCGCAACGCGAAGAAGGCGCACAAGGACGTGCTGATGGTTCTGCCGTCGGTCATCGGCGTCGGCATCGGCTCGTCGGAGACGAACGCCTCCGAGGCGGTGCTCGTCGTCTACATCGACAAGGGCAACTCGGTGCGCCCGTCCATCCCCAAGACGCTCGACGGCGTCAAGGTGCGTCAGGTTCTGACCGACGCCTTCACCGCGCGCTAACAAACACGCCGCGCTTCAAAAACAGGAGAGGCCGGGCACGTTAGGCCCGGCCTCTCCTGTTTTTGACAAGCTCGCTGAGCGGCCGCGGGCCGGTCAGTTGTTGGTGGCGACGGCGTGCGTCTCGGCTTCGAGCTCGACGATGAGGCGCGCGAGGCGGGGCGCGTCGGCCGTCGGGTCGATGTAGTCGCGCCCCAACAGACGCAGCATCGCGCGCGGCCGCGTCTCGCCGCTCAGCTCCTTGTGCAGCGCGCGGCAGAGCGCGGCGAGGGGCTCGGGCGCGAACTGCTTGCCGCAGTTGTGCCGGAAGTCCTCGACCACGTCCTCGAACGTGCGGCGGCGCTTGTAGGGGCGGTCGGTCGTCATCGCGTCGAACGAGTCGGCGACCGCGACGATCTTGGCGCAGAGCGGAATCTGTTCGCCGCGCAGTCCCTCGGGGTAGCCGCGCCCGTCGATGCGCTCGTGGTGGTAGCGCGCCGTCAGAGGAATGTCGGCGTAGGGGTGGCTGATGGGAGCGAGGATTTCGTAGCCCGACATCGGGTGGCGGCTCAGCTCGGACGACTTCTTGGCGTCGATGCGGTAGGGCGCGTTGATGATGTCGCGGTCGACGACGAGCTTGCCGATGTCGTGGAGGTAGCCGGCGACGGCCATGCCCTCGACGTGCTCCGCGCCCCACCCCATCTCGCGCGCGATCGTCTCGCTGTACTTGCCGACGCGCTCCGAGTGGCCCTGCGTGTACTTGTCCTTGCAGTCGATGGCGGCGGCGAAGGCGCGCACCGTGTCGCGGTAGATGGAGCGCATCTCGTCGTAGACGCGCAGGTTCTCGTTCGCGCGCCGCTCGACCTCGCGCAGCAGACGGTGGTTGTGGAGTCCGACGCCGACGTGGCGACCGAGCGCGCGCAGGAGCTCGCCCTCCTCGGCCGTGTAGGCGACGCCCGAAGCCTTCTCGCCCAGAAGAATCGCGCCCACCAAGTCGCCGCGCACGGCGAGCGGGACGATGACCTCGAAGCCCATCCCCGTGAGCGTGGCCGACGTGCGCAAGTCGAGCCGCGCCGCTTCGAGCCCCTGACGCTCGTCCCTGCGAACCGCGCCGGGCCTCCCCTCGGAGAGGCGCAAGGCCTCCTCCTCGCCGGGCGCGAGCGCGAGGCCCGCCGCGACGGGCGACGCGAGTCCGCGCGAGGCCGCGAGCACGAGGACGTTCAACTCGCGGTCGTACTCGGCGACGGCGCCGCGGCGGATGCCTATCGTGCCGAGCACGACGTGCAGCGCGGAGCTGACCATCTCGTCGAACTCGCCCGCGTCGGCGATCTCTTCGCCGAGGTCGGCGAGCGCCGTGAAGGCGTGGAGAATTTTGAGCATCCCGTCGGACATAGGTTTTCTCGTTCGGCCCTTTCAGTGCCCGCTGACGGAGGCGGCCGAGGAGCTGCGCAGGGCGTCGAGCGCGGCCTCCTCGCTGTCGGCCACGGCGGCGTGCTTCGTGAGCCCGAGCATCTCGAAGAGTTGAAGGTTGTGCTGGTTGACGTTCGAGAAGACCACGCGCGCGCCCGCGCGCTCGGCCGCGTCGATGACGTCGAGCAGGATGGAGACGCCGATGCTGTTGACGAGTTCGGTGTCGCGGAAGTTGATGACGAGCGCGCGGCAGCCCTCGCCCAGCTTGAGCCGGCACTCGCGCTCAAGGCGGCGGGCGTCGAGCTTGTTGACGTAGCCCCCGGCGTAGACGACGGCCGCGGGGCACCCGCGCCCCTCCGGGGTTTGACCGGCAGGCGTGTCTGTCATCGCTGAAGTGTTGTCCCTTCTACTTACGGAGGTATTTCGTCATCCGCAGGCGGGTGCCGTCGTCCACGCGCTCGAACTCGACCTCGTCCATGAGCGTGCGGATGAGTTTCAGCCCCCACCCTCGGCGACCGGCTTCGGGGGAGTCGTGACCGTTATTTTCGTGCGTCTGCGCAGCGGCCAAATTCGCTGTCGGGAGAGTGATGCCCCGGCTCGATACGGTGACCACTAATTTATCACTTTCCAGACGGAAACGCTGATAAATTTTTCGGTCGGGGCTGAGGCTGTGCTCGGCGGCGTTGATGCAGGCCTCGACGAGCGCCGTCTTTATCTGGTTGATGGCCTCGGGCTGGAAGTCCAGACGGCGCGCGATCTGCTCGACGGTGCTGGCCGCAATCAGCTCCGAGTCCTCGCCCATCGGGATGACCATCTCGAACTCGTCGGGCGACGCCTCGTCGGCCTTCGCCCTCCCCTCGACTCTCAGGCGCGCGCTCAGAAGCTCCAACTGCGCGCGGCTCGAACCGAACGCCTCGCGCTCGTTCAGGAGGTCGTTGGCCTCGGCCGAGAAGCCTTCCGGGGCGACGAGCCACAGGCGCGCGCGGCGGAAGCCGCAGGCGTGCGAGACCTGCGCGAGGCGGTCGCACCAGACCTCGGCGAGCGCGCGCCCGGCTTCGAGCTTCGAGTCTATCTCGGCGGCGATCCAGACGACCTCGCTCGCGTCCGTGTAGGGCGAGGCGTCGAAGCCGTGCGCGACGGCGCAGCGCTCCTCGTCGCAGACGAGCATCATCGGCGGGTGGAAGGCCGCGCAGCTCGCCGCGTGCACGACCTGCGGCAGCCGCACGAGGTCGGTCTCGGCGTCGAGCCCAGAGGCGACCTCCTCCGGAGTGACGCCGCGGTAAGTCCGGTTGAAGCGGTCGTTGTGCAGGAGGCTCGCCGGGACGCGCTGCTGGTCGAACATGGCGAGCAGCTCGCGCAACCCGGCCGACGCCTCGCGGCGGTAGTGGCGCGCCATCGTCTGCGGCGCGCGCTTCATGCCCTCGACCAGCGTGTCGGCGACGACGAGGGCGCGCGGCTCGGCGGCGACTTGCAGGCGGTAGCCCGCGCGGAGGTAGTCGCGCCACGGCGTGCTCCCGCCCGCCTGCACGAGCGTCCCGTTGAAGCTCACGAGCTCGTGCGCGTGCAAGCCTTCGAGGACGTTGAGAAGCGACTCGCCTTCGAGCCCCAGACGCCTGCCCCACGCCTCGACGGGCGAGCGTCCGCCGACGTTTTCGGCCGACTCGTGCAGGACGCGCAGGAGCGAGCGCCGAAGCTCAAGCGGCGGCGCAATCTCTTCCAAGACGGACGTGAGACGACGGCCGACGCGGCCGCCGAGAAGGTCGTCCACGTAGATTTTCTGAAACTCGCCGAAGCCTGTCAGCCCGCGCCCGGCGTCTTTCGCGGCGCGCACCACCGCCGAGATGAAGTAGGGGCTGCCTTCCAACTGCTGCGCGAGGAGGTCGCGCGTCTCGGCCGAGAGCGCGACGCCGCGCTCGAAGGCGGCGTTCTCGGCGAGGCGGCGCGCGTCGTCGGGCGCGAGGTTTTCGAGGCGCAAGGGTGCGAACTCGTGCGAGCGGTCGTCGAGTCCGGGGAAGAAGTCTGAAAGGCGTCGGCGCTGGCCCGCGAAGACGTAAGGCACGTCCGACTGCGCGGCTATCTGCGTTATCTCCTGACCCAAGTCGAGGTCGCCCGCGAGGTGCTCGGCCGAGTGCACGTCGTCGAGCAGAACGATTGAGCGCGAGCCGCGCGCGGCCGCCTGCTGCGGCGCGCTCAGGCAGAGGCGGACGACCGCGCGCTCGTCGGCCTCGTCGCGCGCGCGCTCGTAGGAGGCGATGATGCGCTCGACCCACTCGTAGTCCGAAGGCGTGACGAGGTCGAGCAGGTCGCGCAGGCCGGGCGGCGCGAGCAGCATCTCGGGGCTGTCGCGTCGGTGCGCGACGAGTTGGACGAGGAAGGAGTTGAGGAAGCGCCGGGCGGCGCGCGCGGCCGTGCGGTCGGAGCGCGCGAAGGCGAAGTAGACGGGCGACGCCCCGCCGCGCTCGCCGAAGAGGTTGTCGTATGACTGCCGGAGAAGCTCCGACGCGCCGGAGAAGGGCGCGGCCAGCACCGTCACGCCGCGCGGCCCCGAAGCGTGCGGGGCGAGCGCGGCGATCTGCGCGAGCGCCGCGTCTCGGCCGACGAAGTGCTCGGCGGGCACGCGCCCTAAGACGCGCCGCTCGCGCGGGCTCTTATTTTGCCTCCGGGTTGGCATCCTGAAACTTGTCGGGGTCGAAGGCGTCCACGCAGTTCTTGCCGCGGCTCTTGGCCTGATACAAGGCTTGGTCGGCCGCGTAGATGATGCTCGCCGGAGTGTCGAGGCCCGGCGCGAACGAGCTGATGCCGATGCTGACCGTGACGCCGCCGTGCGGCTGCTGCTTGCCGTGCGGGAACTGCGTCTGCCACACGCGACGCCTGATGCGCTCGGCGATGACGTGGGCCTCGCTCAGGCCGGTCTGCGGCAGGAGGATGCTGAACTCCTCGCCGCCGTAACGCGACGCGACGTCGGCCGAGCGCAGCACGGACTTCATGCAGGAGGCCGTCATCTCAAGCGCGAGGTCGCCGGCCTGATGGCCGTTCACGTCGTTGTAGCGCTTGAAGTCGTCGATGTCCACCATCATGAAGCTCATCTGGAAGCGGTGACGCTTCGAGCGTTCGAGCTCTTCCGAAAGGCGCTCTTCGAGGTAGCGGCGATTGAGGAGGCCCGTGAGCGGGTCTGTTATCGAGAGCAGCTGGAACTGCGTCGCCTTCTGGTGCCACTCGGCGCGGTCGAGCGCCAGAGCCATCTGCGGCGCGATCATTTCGAGCAGGCTCAAGTCCATCTCGTCGTAAGGCCCGCCGCCGGCCTTGTCGGTGACGTTCAGGACGCCGACCTTGCGGCCGCTGATGGTGATGGGGTAGCTGATGAAAGAGTTCGTCTTGTAGCTGCGCTCGGCGTGCGTCGGCTTGCCGGCGGCGAGGAGGTCGCGGACGACGAGCGGGCGGCCCTCGCTCAAGACCTTGCCGGCGACCCACTCGCCGAGCGGCACGCGCGCGTCGTGCAGATTCTCCGAGCGGGGCCCCAGCGCGGCCTTGACGTGAAGCTCGCCCGCGTCCTCGTCGAAGAGCAGCAGCGAGCCGCGCTCGGCGCGCAGAAGCTCGGCCGAGTGGCGCAGGATCATCGAGTAGGCCTCTTCGGGCTTCACGGAGTTGATGCGCTCGGTGAAGGCTTGGAGGTGCGTCGCCGCGCGCATCCGGCGCTCCAACTCGTCGCGCAGGCGAAGGACTTCGAGCGGCATCGCCATGTCGCGGCAGAAGCGCGAGACGGCCTCGCGCTGCTCGTCCGAGAGGTCGCGGTCGCCGACGATGAGCGCGCCCTTTATCTCGCCGCCTATCACCAGCGGGAACAGCTCGACCGAGTCCTCGTGCTTCGTCGCGGTGCGCCCGCCGGCCGGGACGGCGATCGACTCGCCCTGCGTCACGTTCTGAAGGAGCTTGATCTCTTTGGCCTTCAGGGAGACGCGCGGCGGCTGCGACTTGAAGCGGCCCGTCGTGCAGGTCGGCGCGAACTTCTCGTCGGAGCGGAACATGAGCGCGACCGACTCTATCCTGTGCTCGCGCGCCAAATCTTCGACCGCCGCGCGGCAGACTTCGGAGAGCGAGGCCGTCGCCGGGAAGCCGCGCGCGGGCGCGGACAACTCCGCGAAGCCCCTGCGGTCGTCCGCCGCCTCGGCCGCCGTCTCCTCCCCCGTCACATCCTTCGTCTCTTCCCTCGCCTCTTCCCTCTTGGTCTCTTTGCGCCCCTTCGGAGCGGCGGCCCGGCCTTCCGCGCCCGCGGCCGTCTCCACTTTCGCCTCCGCGCCCGCGCGCGACGTGCTTTCAGGAGTCTCGACCGCGCCGCCCGCGAAGTCCGTGGCGGCCTCGCTCACGCGCGAGGCCAGCTCGTCCAAGTCTTTCGGGAGCGCGAAGATGACGTTTCTGAAAAGCTCGGGCGAGAGCAGCTCGCCCAAGTCCCCGCCGCGCAGTCGCTCGGCGAGCGCGCGGTAGTCGGTCGAGCGCAGGAAGGCGCGTCCGGCGATGACGGCGAGTTGACGCCCCCCGCTGCGGAGCGGCAGCGGCGCGGCGACGCAGTGGAGTCCGGCGTGACAGCGGTAGTGCGTCGCCTCCCCGGCCGCGAGCGCGCGGCGGTGGGCCTCGCCGCAGAAGGGGTCGCAGAGCCTCGCCAAGTTGGGCGACGACTGGAAGGCGCGGCAGATTGAGTTGTTGTTCGAGACGTGGAGCGAAGGCGGCTGTCGTCCCCCGACGAGCAGCACGGAGAGTCCGGCCGCGGCGGCCAGAGACTCCTGCACGGCGGCCCAACCGGGGGGCGGCGCGGTGCTTTCCTGTGATGGATTTTCGGCACGCTCTGGGGCGTGAGCAGCGTTATCCATGCCGGGGTGTCGCCTTGATAGTGGCTGAACCGAGAGGCGGCTGAAGGGAGGTCACGCGTGGCGGAGACCGGGGCGTGCGCCGCACACGAAACCTTTCGGTTCAGCGAAAGGACGTGAAAGCGTCGGGGCTTGGCCCGTCCTGCAACCGCAGCAGTATAAGTGTCCGCACGTCGTGTGACAAGCGCGCCCAGACGGCCGTCTGAGCCCCCGTCGGGCGCGGGCCTAGCCCCCCCGGACTGTGCCCGCGCCCACTTAGGAAACTCTTAATACCGGCCGTTTTTCACTGCGCGATGACGCGCCCGGGGTTTTTCAGGCCGGGCGCGTCGCCGGGGGCGACGCGGTCGATGTCGGGCTGGTCGGGGCTGATGCGGATGCAGGCCGCGTAGTGGTCGGGCTTAATCTCGGCGAGCGGCGGGACGACCTCTTTGCAGGCTTCGATGGCGTAGGGGCAGCGCGTGTGGAAGCGGCAGCCCGCGGGCGGGTTGATGGGCGAGGGCACGTCGCCCGTCAGGACGACGCGCTCGCGCTGCGCCTCGATCTCGGGGTCGGGGACGGGGACGGCCGAAATCAGGGCCTTCGTGTAAGGCATCAGAGGCTCGTCGTAGATGACGCGCGCGTCGGCTATCTCGACGAGCTTGCCGAGGTACATGACGGCGACGCGGTCGGAGACGTGGCGGATGGCGCGCAGGTCGTGCGAGATGAAAAGGTACGTGAGATTGCGCTCGCGCTGGAGGCGCTCCATCAGGTTCATGATCTGAGCCTGAATGGAGACGTCGAGCGCCGAGATGGGCTCGTCGGCGACGATGAAGCTCGGGTCGACGGCGAGCGCGCGGGCGATGCCGATGCGCTGTCGCTGGCCGCCGGAGAACTCGTGCGGGTAGCGCTTGACGAAGCGCGGGCTGAGGCCGACGGTCTCCATCAAATCGCGCACGCGCGACTCGCGCTCGCGCTTGCCCGGCGCGAGGTCGAAGGTCTCGATGGGCTCGCCGATGATCTGGCCGACCGTCATGCGCGGGTTCAGGGAAGCGTAAGGGTCTTGGAAGATCATCTGGAGGTGGCGGCGGTGGCGGCGCAGGTCGCGCTGCGAGAGGTGCGCGAGGTCGCTGCCTTTGAAGAGCACTTGGCCGCTCGTCGGCTCGGTCAGACGCAGGAGCGCGCGCCCTAAGGTTGACTTGCCGCAGCCCGACTCGCCGACGAGTCCGAGGGTCTCGCCGGGCAGGATGTCGATGGTCACGCCGTCGACGGCCTTGACGACCCTCTTGACGGGCGAGCCGCCCGAAATCTTGTCCCACGCCGTGCCGCCGCCGAGGTCGAAGTGGACTTTGAGGTTGCGTATGGAGATGAGCGCCTCGCCGTCGGTCGTGTCGGGCGGGGGGGTCGCCGTCGCCCCCTGCGTGACGGCGGTGCGCGCGCCGGATGCTGCGATGTCGCTCATCGGTTCCCCTCCCTGCGTGAGTCTTCCGGCTCCTCGCGCATCGGCGCGGGCGCTTCGGCTTGCGCGGGGGCTTCGGCCGACGCCGCGCCGACGGGCGCGCGCCCGCCGCGCTCGCGTATCGAGTCGGCGTAGACCTCCTCGGCGAAGTGGCAGAGCGAGAAGTGCTCGGCGTTGAGCTGGACGAAGGGCGGGAACTCCGTCCGGCAAATCTCCTCGGCCCGCTCGCAGCGCGGCTGGAACGGGCAGCCCGGCGGCAGGTGCGCCACGTCGGGCGGGAGGCCCGGAATCTGATACAGCGCGCGCCCCTGCTCGTGCGCCGGGTCGGGGACGGAGCGCAGCAGGCCCTTCGTGTAGGGGTTGCCGGGCGTGGCGAACAGCTCGCGCGTCGGGGCCTGCTCGAAGACCTTGCCGGCGTACATGACGATGATGTGGTCGGTCATGCCGGCGACGACGCCCAAGTCGTGCGTGATGAGGATGACGCTCGTGCCCGTGTCCTGCTTGAGCTTCTTGATGAGTTCGAGAATCTGCGCCTGAATCGTCACGTCGAGCGCGGTCGTCGGCTCGTCGGCGATTAACAGCTCGGGCTCACAGGAGAGGGCCATCGCGATCATCACGCGCTGGCGCATCCCGCCCGAGAACTCGTGCGGGTAGTTGTCGGCGCGCGTGCGCGCGTCGGGGATGCCGACCATCTCAAGCATCTTGACGGCGTGCTCGAAGGCCTGCTCTTTGGTGTGGCCGAGGTGGAGTTGGGTTATCTCCATCAGCTGCCGCGAGATTCTGAGGAAGGGGTTGAGCGAGGTCATCGGGTCTTGGAAGATCATGCTGATGCGCTTCCCGCGGATGCGTCGCACGTCCTCTTTGGGGAGCGCGAGGATGTCCTCGCCGTTGAAGAGTATCTCGCCCGAGACGATTTTGCCCGGCGGCTCGGGGATGAGGCGGATGATGGAGAGGTTCGTGACGGACTTGCCCGAGCCCGACTCGCCGACGATGCCGAGCGTCTCGCCGCGTTCGAGGTCGAAGGTGATGCCGTCGACGGCCTTGACCGTCCCGTCTTCGGTCTCGAAGTAGGTGCGCAGGTCTTTGACCGAGAGAAGCGTCCCGTTGTGGCTACTCATAGTTTCAGAATTTCCGCATCTGCGGGTCGAGCGCGTCGCGCAAGCCGTCGCCGAGGAAATTGAGCGAGAAGAGCGTCAGGGCCATCGTCACGCCGGGGAAGATGAGCTGCCACGGGAAGATGGCGATGTTCTGGATGCCCTCGGCCGCCAGACTCCCCCACGACGCGAGCGGCGCTTGGACGCCCAAGCCGAGGACCGAGAGGAACGCCTCCTGCAACATGACGGACGGGATGGTCAAAGTCGCGTAGACGATGACGGGGCCGAGCGTGTTCGGGACGAGGTGGCGGAAGATGATGCGGCTCGTCGGCACGCCCGTCGCCCGCGCGGCCAGAACGAACTCCTGATTCTTGAGCGAGATGACCTGCCCGCGCACGATGCGCGCCATCGTCAGCCAAGAGACCGCGCCTAAAGCGACGAACAGAAGTATCAACTGCCCCAACGCCGAGCGCCCGCCGAAGAAGGCCAAGAGCACGATGACGATCATCATGTACGGGATGGCGTAGAGCACGTCGACGACTCGCATCATCACGTCGTCTACTTTCCCGCCGAGGTAGCCGGCCGTCGCGCCGTAGCTGATGCCGATGACGAGCGAGACGAGGGTGGCGATGATGCCGACCATCAGCGAGATGCGCCCGCCCAAGAGCACGCGCGCGAGCATATCGCGGCCCGCGATGTCGGTGCCCATCGGGTGCGTGTAGGAGCTTGAGCCGTCGGGGGCCGTGAAGGGCGGGAACGACTTGATGAGCGCCGAGTCGGACGGGATGGTGTCGTAGCTGAAGCCGTGCGTCAGGCGGATGATGGGCGGCCCGACGAGCGAGGCGAAGATGATGACGGCGACGACGACCATCCCGAAGACGGCGAGCTTGTTCTTGAGCAGACGCCTCCACGCGTCTTTCCAGAGCGAGGTGCCGGTCAGCACCTCGCCGCGCTCGGCCGTCCGCACGTCGCCCTCGCCGACGGCGAGCTCGGGCGCGGTGTGGATGATGTCGCCCTCGCGGTCGCGCACGGGCGATGCGGGCGGCGTGCCGAGCGGCGTGATGGCCGGCTCGCCTTGCTCCCAAGTGTCTCGCGTCGGTTTCTCTTCCTTCTTCATGGCGCTAGTACCGTATGCGCGGGTCGATGAACCCGTAGGCGATGTCAACGAGCAGGTTGAAGACCAGAATCGCGATGGAGATGAACGCGACGATGCCGATAATCAGGGGCTCGTCGCGGTTCAGGTTCGCGTTGATGAAGTAGTTGCCGAGGCCCGGCAGCGCGAAGATGCGCTCGACGACGACCGTGCCCGAAATCAGAAACGCGAGCGCCGGCCCCGTGAACGAGACGACCGGCAGAAGCCCGCCGCGCAGGGCGTGGCGCGTGATGACGTGCCTCTCGCTCAGGCCCTTCGCGCGCGCCGTGCGGATGTAGTCGGAGCGCAGGACTTCGAGCATCCCCGAGCGGGTCAGGCGCGCGATGTAGGCCATGTAGATGGCCGAGAGCGTCAGGACGGGCAGAAGCATATTCCAGCTCGGGAAGCCGCCCCAGCGGGCGGGCGGGAGCCAGAAGAGCGTGAGCGAGAAGATGAGGACGAGGATCGGCCCGAGCACGAAGTTCGGCAAGCTGATGCCGAGCATGGCGAGGGCCATCGAGGCGTAATCGAGTCGCGAGTTCTGACGGAGCGCGGCGAGCGTGCCGGCCGTGATGCCGACGACTAAGGCGATGAGGTAGGCCGCCAGCCCGAGCGTCGCCGAGATGGGGAGCGTGCGGCCGAGAATCTGGTTGA
This sequence comes from Pyrinomonadaceae bacterium, assembly GCA_035634035.1. GTDB lineage: Bacteria > Acidobacteriota > Blastocatellia > Pyrinomonadales > Pyrinomonadaceae > DASQDT01. The sequence continues at coordinate 13,264 of DASQDT010000022.1, forward strand.
CCGACTGCCCCTCGTAGCGGAGCGACATCCCGAAGTCGCCCCGCAGGATGCTCCCCAGCATACGTCCGTACTGCACGTACCACGGCTGGTCGAGCCCGTACTTCTCGCGGATGTTCTTCTCGATGGCCGGCGGCAGGCGCTTCTCGCCCGAGTAGAAGTTGCCGGGCGCGAGCCTGATGAGCCCCCACGTCAGGGAGACGACGATGATGACCATCGGCAGAATCACGATCAGGCGTCTGATGACGAATCCGAACATCTCAGTTCACCTCGCTAGTCGGCGTCCGCTTGCCGGTCGGGCGTCATGTCGGGCACGCCCCTGTCCCACTTCGCCGAATCATATTCGATGTAGACGTACTTCCACGCGTGCAGCGTCCCCGGGTTCGGGTACATACCCTTCACGTAAGGCTTCTTCATCCAGTTCGTCGCGGCCGTCTGGAAAGGGATGACCGGCTGCTCTTCGAGCAGATAAGCCTCGGCCTTCGCGAGCAGCTCGTAGCGGCGCGCGGGGTCGGTCGTGCGGTTGGCCTCGCGCAGCATCCGGACGTACTTCGGGTCGAACCAGCCCGTGCCGTTGTCGCCCGCCTCGGTCGAGAACAGCGCGAGGAACGTGTAGGGATCCATGTAGTCGCCGCCCCACGCGGCGATGGCGAAGCCGCTGTACTCCAGCCGCGAGCGCGCCGCGAGAAACGTCTTCCACTCCATGTTCTTAATCGGCACGGTCAGTCCCAAGTTCTGCTTCCACTGCGCTTGGACGAACTCGCTTATCTGCCGCGCCGAGTCGCTCGTGTTGTAGGTGACGGTGACCTGCTCGATGGGGAACTTCGACGGGTCGTACTTGCCCGACGCGTCCCTGTATCCGGCCTCGGCCAGCAGTTGCCTCGCGCGCTCCGGGTCGAAGGGGTCGCCTTTGGGCTGCGGGTAGCCGGGGAAGATGCCCTCGGGCGTGAAGGCGGTCAAGGGTTTGGTCGGGCGTCGGAACTTGGCGAGCGCGGCCTTGTCGAAGGCCATGTTGAAGGCCTTGCGCACGCGCTTGTCGTTCATCGGCGGCTTGGTGATGTTGACTTGGAAGTAGGAGATGGCCACCTCGGGCGCGTCCATGTAGTCCTTGAGCGGCTGGATGTGGTCGAGCCAAGCGACGGGGACGGTGTGGTTGAACGTGGCGTCGACCTCGCCCGCCTTGTAGAGGTTCATCATCGTCGTCTGGTCTTCGAGCGGGTAGAAGTGTATGCGCTGGAGGCGCACGCGCCCGGCGTCCCAGTAGGTCGGGTCTTTCTCGACGACGATCTCGTTATAAGGCTTCCAAGACTTCAGACGGAACGGGCCGTTGGTGACGATGTTCGCCGGCTGCGTCCACTGCGAGCCGTGCCGCTCGATCGCGCGGCGCGGGACGGCCCGGAAGAATTGGTGCGGCACGAGGCCGATGAAGTAGGCGGCCGGCTGCGTCAGGGTGACGCGGAACGTGTGGTCGTCAATCGCCTCGGCGCCGATGTCCTCGGCCTTGACGGGGACGAACTCCTTGCCCGCGACGGCCTCGGCTAGTTTCGGGTTGGCCTTGAACTGCTTCTCGCGCCCCTTCTCGTCGCCCGCGACGACGAGCCGCTCGGGCGACTGCATGAAGCGATGAAAGTCCGTCTCGGCGGCCGTCGCAGCTTCGGCCGGCTTCACGCCTGTCGTCTCCAAAGTCTCCGCGTTGCCCGTCGCGCCCGACTCTTCGGACGCGACCTCGGAGGCGAGAAGGAATCTTCCCGTCTTCGGGTCGCGGACGAACGCGCCGCCCTCGTTGTAGGCTTGCGCGTACTTGATTTCGTAAGCGAGGTAGGCGTTGCGCGCGGCGAGCTCGGGCGAGAGCCCGCGGCGGAGCGAATAGACGAAGTCGTGCGCCGTGACGGGCTCGCCGTCAGACCAGCGCGCGTTCTTGCGAAGATGAAAGACGAACTCAGACGAGTCCTTGTTCACGTCCCAGCGCTCGGCGACGGCCGGGATGGGGCCCATCGTCTTCGGGTCGTACTCGACCAGCCCCTCGTAGATGGCCATGTAGATGCGCGCCTCGGGCTGGCCCGTGCTTATCTGCGGGTCGAGCGATTCCGGCTCCGAGCCCGTGATGTAGCGCAGCACTTGGCCCGGCGGCGGCTCGACCTTGCCGAAGAACTCGGCCCGACTCGCCTCGGTCGTGCAACCCGACACGACGAGGGCGGCGAAGGCCACCGTCGCGGCCAAGCTCAGAGTCTTCAGGCGTCTTTCGCGCATCGCTTCGCTAGTCGGCGGTCGTCTGGCGGTCGGGCGTCATGTCGGGCACGCCCCTGTCCCACTTCGCCGAATCATATTCGATGTAGACGTACTTCCACGCGTGCAGCGTCCCCGGGTTCGGGTACATACCCTTGACGTAAGGCTTCTTCATCCAGTTCGTCGCGTTCGTCTGAAGCGGGATGACGGGCTGCTCTTCGAGCAGGTACTTCTCGGCCTCTGAGAGCAGGCGGTAGCGCTCCTCCGGCGAGGGCGAGCTGTTGGCCTTGCGCAGCATATCGACATATTCGGGTTTAAACCAGCCCGTCCCGTTGTCGCCCCCGATGGTCGAGAAGAGAGCGAGGAAGGTGTAGGGATCCATGTAGTCGCCGACCCAACCCGAACGCGCGAAGCCCTTGTATTCGAGATTGGCGCGCGACTGGAGGAAGGTCTTCCACTCCATGTTCTTGAGCGGGATGGTGAGCCCGTCGAGGTTCTGCTTCCACTGCGCTTGGACGAACTCGGCGACCTCCTTGTTCGAGCCGGCCGTGTTGTAGGTCAGCTCGACCTCGCTGACGGGAAACTTCTTCGGGTCGAACTTGCCGGAGGCGTCCTTGTATCCGGCCTCGGCGAGTAACTGTTTCGCGCGCTCCGGGTTGAACTCGTCGCCCTTCGGCTGCGGGTAGCCGGGGAAGATTCCTTCGGGCGTGAAGGCCGTCAGAGGCTTCGTCACGACGCGGTACTCCGAGAGGGCCTTCTTGTCGATGGCGAGGTTGAACGCCTTGCGCACGCGCTTGTCGTTCATCGGGGGCTTCGTGATGTTGATCTGATAGTACTCGATGGCGCACTCGGGCGCGTCCATGTAGTCCTTCATCTGGCGCATCCCCGCCTTGAGCCACGCGACGGGGACGGTGTGGTTGTATGTGGCGTCCACGTCGCCCGTCTTGTAGAGGTTCTGCATCGTCGTCTGGTCTTCGAGCGGGTAGAAGTGAATGCGGTTGAGCCTGACGCTGGCCGCGTCCCAGTAGTTCGGGTCTTTCTCGACGACGATCTCGTTGTAGGGCTTCCAAGAGGCGAGGCGGAACGGGCCGCTCGTGATGATGTTCGCGGGCTGCGTCCAGTTCGTGGCGCCGTGACGCTCGATGGCCTTGCGCGGGACGGCGCGGAAGAATTGGTGCGGGACGAGGCCGATGAAGTAGGGCGCGGGCTGCGTCAGGGTGACGCGGAACGTGTGGTCGTCAATCGCCTCGACGCCGATGTCCTCGGCCTTGACGGGGACGAACTCCTTGCCGGCGACGGCGGCCTTGAGCTTCGGGTTTGCGTCGATCTCTTTGGCGCGCGTCTTCTCGTCGCCCGCGAGGACGAGTCGCATCGGCGAGTGCATGAACTTGTGAAACTCCGTGTCGAGCGCGGCGTCCTCGCCGTCGGTCGGGACGGCGGCGGCCGGCGCGGACGACTCGGCCGGCGCGGCGGCGGCGGCCGCGGCCTCGCCGCCCTCGGGCGCTTCGGCGAAGTCTTTGGCGAGGAGGAACTCGCCCGTCTTCGCGTCGCGGACGAAGACCCCGGCCTCGTTGTAGCCTTGCGCGTATTTAATCTCGTAGGCGAGGTAGCCGTTGCGCGCGGCGAGCTCGGGCGAGAGGCCGCGGCGGAAGGTGTAGACGAAGTCGTGCGCCGTGATGGGCTCGCCGTTCGACCACTTGGCGTCGCGGCGGAGGTGGAAGATGAATTCAGACGAGTCCTTGTTCACGTCCCAGCGTTCGGCGATTGCAGGGATAGGCTCCATCGTCTTCGGGTCGTACTCGGCGAGTCCCTCGAAGAGTGCCATGTAGATGCGCGCCTCGGGCTGGCCCGTCCCGACCTGCGGGTCTAAGGACTCGGGCTCGGAGCCTGAGATGTAGCGCATCACCTGTCCGGCGGGCGGCTCGACCTTGCCGAAAAACTCCGCCTTGCTCGCCTGCGTCGTGCAGCCCGAGTTGGCGACGGCGGCGGCGACGAGCGCGGTGACGAGGCTCAGCCACTTGGCGCGAACTTTATACATGGCCTTCTTACTCCTGTCTTCGGCTTTGTCTTAAGCGGCAGCGGACTTCGCGCGAGCGCGCGCGCACGAGAAGGGGGAGAACTCTTCCGGGGGCTACTTCGACACTACTACTCTTTGCAATTAGGACGTGCCTAATAATTATCACGCGCGCCCGCCACAATCAAGGCTAATTGGCCGCGCCCGCATGATTTAACGGATGCCCCGCCTTTTCCCATCAGTTGCTCGCCGGACGCGCTTTTTACAACTCAGACACGCGCGCCCGCGCTTCAATTCGTCGCGGTCAAGACCAGACGCTGCTCCTTCGCGGGCGGACGCCACTCGGTGTCGACGCGCACGCGCTTGAGCGAGGGCACGTCGAGCGCGTTCGTGTCGAAGCCTCGGACGTAGGGCTTGACGAGCGAGTAGGAGGTTGGGAAGTAGATGGGGATGGCCGGCAGCTCGCGCAGCGCGTCGGCCTCGCTGGTGAAGACGGGGCGCGCGGGCGTCTCGCGCGGCGCGGGCAGAAGCCCCTCGGTCTCGCCGCCCGCCGACGTTTCGGGGGCGGGCGGCGCGGGCGACGCCGACGCCTCCGAGACCCCCTCCACGGCCGGCTCGTGAAGCTCCGTCTCGTGCTGCTGGCGTCCGAAGATGGCGCTCATCAGAGACTCTTCGCCCGTCGTCTGCATGACGACGCTGCGGCGCGCCACGTCGTAGTCGCCCGCGCCGAGCATCGCCTCGTACTCGTCCCACGCGCGCACGACGACCTCCGTTTTCACGCCCAGATTGTTCTGCCACATCGCCCTGACGGCGTTGGCGAGGATTCTCTGCTGCTCGTTGCGGTTGACGAGCAGGCGTATCACGGGGAAGTTCGAGCCGCCGGGGTAGCCGGCCTCGCCGAGCAGGCGGCGCGCCCGCGCCACGTCCTGCCGCAGCGGCTCGACCTCGCCCCCTTTCCCGCCGACGGCTGCGAGCGGGTTGAAGCGGCGCGCGGGCGTCGTCGCCCCGCCCATCGTGTCCTGCGACAGACGCTCGTGGTCGATGGCGAGCGCCAGCGCCTCACGCACGCGCCGGTCGTTGAAGGGCGGGCGCGCGGTGTTGAAGACGTAGTAGGTGAGCGCGCCGAAGGTCTGCCGCCGGAAATCCTTGTAAGGCGCGAGTAGTTTGAGCGCGAGCGGCTCGAAAGCGGCGTTCGTCACCGCGTCCAACTCGCCCGCGCGGTAGGCGGCGAGCGCCTCTTCGGCGTCGCGCTTGGCGACGACGCGCACGCGTTCGAGCGCGACCGACGGCGCGTCCCAATACTCTGCGCGCCTCTCAAGCACGACGCCCTCCGGCCCGAGCTCCGCCAAACGGAACGCGCCGTTCGTAATCAGAGACGACTCCGCGCCGCCCTCGCTCGGCCGCGCGCCGGGCGTCTGCGCGGTTTCCGCGTGCGCGGCGCGCTCGTGGACGGGCCGGAAGACGGGGTGCGAGACGCGCGCGTGGAAGTTTCGGTCGGGTCGCCGGAGGCGCACGCGCAGGGTGTGGTCGTCGACCGCCTCCGCGCCGAACGGCGCGGGCGTGCGCGCGGGTGAGGGCGAGGGAGACGCTTGCGGCGTCGCACTCGCGGCGGCCGGCGTCGGAGACTCGGCGGCCTGCGCGCGCGCGACCTCCTCGCTTGTTTGCGCGACGGGCGCGGGTCGGGCGTCCTCGACGCCCTCGATGATTTCGAGGAGGTTCGCGTGCGGGGCGTCGTCGCCGAGCGCGAGCGTGCGTCGCCAAGAGCGGACGAAGTCGCGCGCCGTGACGGGGTCGCCGTTCGACCAGCGCGCATCCCCGCGGAGGTGGAACGTCCAGACGCGCGCGTCCGCGTCCGACTCCCAGCGCGCGGCGACGGCCGCCGCCGGTTCGAGCGTCTGCGGGTCGTAGTCGGTCAGCCCCTCGAACATCGCGCGCACGACATCCGTGTCGGGCGGCGCTTCGGCGCGCGCCGGGTCGAAGACGCGCGGCATCCCGCCGTCGCTCCAGCGAAACTCCTGCGCGCGCGGCGTCTCGACGCGGCCGTAGAATTCCGCCGCCTCCTCGGTCTCGAAACACGCGCCGCTCACGAGCGCGAGCGCGACGACGATGAAGGCCGAGACGCGCAGACGCAGACGACGGCGCGGCGGCCGGCCTTTCGACCGCCCGCGCGTCGAGCCGGCGCGCCTCTCGTCTGTCGTGCTCGTCATGCTCAAAAAATTTCTCAGGCGCGTCCGAGGGCGCGCAAGCTTTCGTAGACCTCGCGCACGCGGCGGCGCGTGTCGTCGAACCCGTGCGAGGTGTCGACGGCGAAGTCGGCGTAGCGCAGCTTCTCACCCTGCGGCATCTGCGCCGCGATGCGTCGCGCGGCCTCTTCGTGCGTCAGCCCGTCGCGCGCGACGAGCCTTTGCAACTGAATCTCGGGGCGACAGTGGACGACGACGAGCTTGTCGAAACGCTTGTAGCCGCCCGACTCGATCATCAGCGCCGCGTCCACGACGCCGACGCCCTGCGGGTCTTCCCTCTCCCACTCTCGCAGCCGCGCGTCCTGCGCCTCCATGATGAGCGGGTGGAGAATCGAGTTGAGCAGCGCGCGCCGCCCGGCGTCGGCGAAGACCATGCGGCCGAGGTGCGCGCGGTCGAGAGTGCCTTCGGCCGTCAGGACTTCCGTGCCGAAGGCGCTGACGACGGCCGCGAGTCCCGGCGTCCCCGGCTCGACGACCTCGCGCGCCGTGCGGTCGGCGTCCAGAACATGACAGCCGAGCTCGCGGAGCGTCTCGGTCACGAACGACTTGCCGACCGCAATCGAACCTGTCAACCCGACGCGCAGCATTTGACTCGTCAAACAGAAAACCCGGTCGTCACCCGATGCCGCGTCGTAGTTTCGCGGCGCGCACGGTGTTCTTCATCAGCATGACGATGGTGAGCAGGCCGACGCCGCCGGGGACGGGCGTCAGGAGCCCCGCGACGCGACCCACCTCGGCCGGGTGCGCGTCGCCGACGATGGTGTAGCCGCGCGCCGCGACGCCTTCGAGACGCTTCCCGGCCGCGTCGCCGAACAGCTCGCGGACTTCCGCCTCGTCGGTGACGCGGTTGATGCCAACGTCGATGACGGTCGCGCCCTCGCGGACGTGCTCGCCGCGTATGAAGCCGGGGCGGCCGATGGCCGCGACGAGGATGTCGGCGCGGCGCGTGACGGCGGCGAGGTCGCGCGTGCGCGAGTGGCAGACGGTGACGGTCGCGTCGCGGCGCAGGAGGAGTTCCGCGACGGGGCGGCCGACGATGTTGCTGCGGCCGACGACGCAGACCTCCGCGCCCTTCACCTCGACGCCCTCGCGTGCGAGCAGCTCGACGATGCCGGCCGGCGTGCAGGGCACGAGCGCGCGGGCGCTGCCCTGCGTCATGAGCCCGACGTTGACGGGGTGGAAGCCGTCCACGTCTTTGAGCGGATGGACGGCCTCGATGACGCGCGACGAATCTATCTGGCGCGGGAGCGGCAGTTGGACGAGGATGCCGTCAACGTCGTCGCGGCCGTTGAGCTCGCCCACCAGACTGAGCAGCCCGTCGGCCGTCGTCTCTTCAGAAAGCGCGTGGTGTTCGGAGCGCAGCCCCAACTCGGCGCACGCGCGCACCTTGTTGCGCACGTAGACCTCGGAGGCCGGGTCGTTGCCGACGCGCACGGCGGCGAGGCACGGCACGACGCCGTGCTCGCGCGCGAGGCGCTCGACCTCCTCGCGCACCTCGGCCCTGATGGCCTCGGCCGCGCGGTCGCCGCCGAGCCTGCGCGCCGAGTGTTTTTCGCTTTCGGCTGTCCGTGTCTGCATCGCCTTCGGGCCGCATCCTAGCACACCTGCGCCGCGACTTTCAGCCCGCGCGCTTGCGCGCCGCCGCGGCGTGGCGGAGAATCGCCGTCATGCGCTTTCATAACTTTCGCGTCCGGGCCGCGCGCCGGGGCGCGCGGCTCCGGGCGTTCGTCGCGCCGCGGTTGGTCGCCATCATTTCGTTCGGGTGTGCGGGTAAGAAGGAGGTCTCCGCGCAATATGATTTGAAGGGCAAGGTCGTCTCGGTCGCGCGCGAGCGTCAGGAGGTGACGGTCGCGCACGACGAGATCCCGAACTTCATGGAGGCGATGACGATGCCCTTCCGGCTGCCGGACGAGGACGCGCTGAAGGTCGTCGAGGCGGGCGACACGATTCAGGCGACGCTCGTCATCGCGACGGACGGCTCGGCGTGGCTCGAAAACCCCGTCATCACGAAGGGCGCGCCCGGCGGCGACGCGTCGGCCGCGGGCGCGTCCGGCGAGCGCGGCGCGCGCCCCGGCGACGAGCTACCCGACCTCTCGCTCGTCAATCAGGACGGACGGCGCGTGCGCCTGCGCGGTTACAAGGGCCGCGCTCTGCTCGTCACGTTCATCTACACGCGCTGCCCGCTCCCCGACTACTGCCCGCTGCTGAGCACGAAGTTCGCCGAGGTTCACAAGGCGCTTGAGAGTAAGCCCGAGTTGCGTCCCAAGACGCACCTTGTGAGCGTGACGGTCGACCCGGCCCACGACACGCCCAAAGTCTTGCGGAGCTACGGCGCGGCCTACACGGAGAAGTTCGAGGACGAGCGTTTCGAGCGTTGGGAGTTTCTGACGGGGACGGCCGAGGAGGTCAGGGGCGTCGCCGAGTTCTTCGGCCTCGAATACTTCCCCGAGAAGGATCAGATAATTCATTCCATGCGCACGGCGCTCGTCGCCCCCGACGGGCGCGTACACAAGACCTACCGCGGCAACGAGTGGAAGCCCGCCGACGTTTTGCGCGACGTCGAAGCCCTCCTCGCCGCGGGCGATCACCACACGTAAACGCGGAGGGGCGGGTGACGTTCAATCACCCGCCCCCTCACGAATTTTTATACGCGTGGCTCTCAGCCCTTCAGCTTCCGTATCTCCTCGGTGAGCGCCGGGACGACCTCGAAGAGGTCTCCGACGATGCCGTAGTCGGCGATGTCGAAGATGGGCGCTTCGGCGTCTTTGTTGACGGCGACGATGGTCGAGGCGTTCTTCATGCCGACGAGGTGCTGAATCGCGCCCGAGATGCCGAGCGCGACGTAGAGCTTCGGCGCGACCGTCTGCCCCGACGAACCTATCTGCCGGTCAATCGGCAGCCAGCCCGCGTCGCAGATCGGGCGCGAGGCGGCGATGTCGCCGCCCAAGACTTCCGCCAGCTTCTCCGCCAGAGCGATGTTCTCCTGACCCTTGATGCCGCGGCCGATGGCGATGATCACGTCCGAGCGCGTCAAATCGACCGCCGCCTTGACCTCTTGGAACGGCGCTTCCGGCTGCATCCGAACCTCGCCCACCTCGACCGCCATCGACTCGACGGCGGCCGCCGCGTCGCCGCGCGCGGCTTGGTCGGCGCGGTACGCGCCCGACTGGAAGGTGGCGAAGACGGGCGGCTCGTCGCCCGCGACCACGTCGGCGTCGAGCTTGCCGAGGAAGATGCGGCGCGCGAAGGTGACGCGCCCGCCCGCGGCCTCGGCGCGGATGCAGTCGCTGATGACCTCGCGCCCCAACCTCGCGGCGAGCTTCGGCGCGAAGTCGCGCACGAGGTACGTGTGCGGCATGATGACGAAGGCCGGGTCTTGCGCGCGCACGACCCGCTCCATCGCGTCGGTGTAGGCGTCGGGCGTGTAGTCGGCGAGCTTCGGGTTCTCGGCCGAGACGACCTTCGAGACCTTGTAGCCGGCGACCTCCTGCGCGAGCGAAGAGTCGGCGGCGAGCACGACGGCCGTCACGTCCTGACCGAGCGACGCGCCCAAGTTTTGCGCGGCCGCGACCGCCTCGAAAGAGGTCTTCGAGAAGACGCCCCCGCGCTGTTCGACGAAAACTAAGATTCCGTTTGGCATGAGATGAGCCGTTAGCGATTAGCCGTTAGCTTTTGAATATTTTTAGAAGACGCGCGCCTCGGTGCGGAGCTTCTCGGCGAGTTGGGTCGCGCCCCGCTTCGCGTCGCCGTCGCCGAGAAACTGCGTCTGCTTGGTCTTGAGCGGGAAGTAGACTTTCGTCACCTGCTGGTGGCGCGCGCCGGCCGCCGCCGCGTCGGGCGTGACCTCGCGGATCTCCTTCTTCTTCGCGGCCATGATGCCTTTGAGCGACGCGTAGCGAATCTGGCTGATGCCGGACTGAATCGTGAGCAGGGCGGGCGTCGGCATCGTGTACCACTGATACCAGCCGCTCTCCAACTCGCGCTTGACGCGCAGGCGCTCGGCCGTCGCGTCGACCTCGATGACGATGGTCGCGTGCGGCATCCCCATCAACTCGGCGAGGATGACGCCCGTCTGCGCGTAGCCGTAGTCGTCCGACTGCAACCCCGTCATGATCAAATCGGGCTGCTCGCCGCGAATCGCCTCGGCGATTGTCTTCGCCGCCGCGTACGGGCCGACGTGCTGCGCGTCGTCCGAGACGACGTGAATCGCGCGGTCGGCGCCGCGCGCGAGCGCGTCCTTGATGACCGACTTGACGCGCTGCGGCCCCATCGAGCAGACGACGACCTCGCCGCCCAACTTCTCCTTCAGGCGCAGCGACTCTTCGAGCGCGTAGCCGTCCGACTCGTTGACCTCGAAGGTCAGGTCGCCCTCCTCGATCCAAGTCCCCTCTTTGTTGATTCGCAGAATCGCGTCCTTGTTCGCGACCTGCTTCATTAAGACGACAATCTTCATGAGTTTTCGTTGTAGCGTTTGAAAAGGAGCGCGGCGTTGGTGCCGCCGAAGCCGAAGCTGTTCGAGAGCGCGTACTCGACGCGGGCCTCGCGCGGCTCGTTCGGGACGTAGTCGAGGTCGCACTCCGGGTCGGGGTTGAAGTAGTTGATGGTCGGCGGGAGCATCCCCTCGTGGAGCGCGAGCACGGAGAAGACGGCCTCGATGCCGCCGGCCGCGCCCAAGAGGTGGCCCGTCATCGACTTCGTCGAGCTCACCGCGAGCTTGTAGGCGTGCTCGCCGAAGGTCTTCCTGATGGCGGCGGTCTCGAACTTGTCGTTGTAAGGGGTGGACGTGCCGTGCGCGTTGATGTAGCCGACGCGCTCGGGCTCCACGTTCGCGTCCTTCATCGCCATCCTCATCACGCGCACCGCGCCCGAGGCCGTCTCGTCCGGCATCGTGATGTGGAAGGCGTCGGCCGTCATCCCGTAGCCGACCAGCTCCGCGTAAATCTTCGCGCCGCGCGCCCGCGCGAACTCCAACTCTTCGAGCACCAAGAGGCCGGCCCCCTCGCCGATGATGAAGCCGTCGCGGTCGCGCTCGAAGGGCCGCGAGGCGTGGACGGGGTCGTCGTTTCTGGTCGAGAGCGCGCGCATGGCCGCGAACCCGGCGACCGACATCGGCGTGATGGCCGACTCGGCGCCGCCGCAGATCATCGCGTCGGCGTCGCCGCGCTCGATGATCTTGAAGCTGTCGCCGATGGCGTGCGCGCCCGCCGAGCAGGCCGTCGCGGTCGCCGAGTTCGGCCCCTTCGCGCCGAAGCGGATGGAGACCTGACCGGCCGCCAAGTTGACGATGGCCGAAGGGATGAAGAAGGGCGAGACTCTCCCGGGGCCGTCGTTCAAGAGCTTCTCGTGCTCGCGCTCGATGGCCCAGAAGTCGCCGATGCCGCTTGAGATGTAGGTGCCGACGCGCTCGGACGCCTCGACGCCGTGCACGTCCGCTATCTTCTGCCCGCGCTCGACGAGGCCGCTGCTGTAGATGGCCTCGTCGGCGGCGGCGATGGCGTAGTGGATGAAAGCGCCCATCTTGCGCGCTTCCTTCTTCTCGACGAACTTGAGCGGGTCGAAGTCTTTGACCTCGGCCGCGATCTTGACGGCGAACTTCTCCGTGTCGAACTTGCGGATGTAGTCCACGCCGCTGCGGCCCGACATCAGCGCCGACCAAGTGTCGGCGACCGTGTGCCCGCAGGGCGTGACCAGTCCGAGGCCCGTGACGACTACGCGGCGTTGCAAATCTTTACTCCTCCGAACGACCCCGCCCGACGCGGCCGGCCACTGACAGCGAGCGGCTGCGCCGGGGCGGCCCGCCCCTCCTCGCGCGTCGAGGCGCGCGCGAGCCGTGGGTCTTGAGCGCCGTGGGCGTGTGACCCGTTACTTCTTGTTCTTGTGCTGGTCGATGTAGTTGTACGCGTCGCGGACGCTCTGAATCTTCTCGGCGTCCTCGTCGGGAATCTCGATGCCGAACTCCTCCTCGAAGCGCATGACGAGTTCGACCGTGTCGAGCGAGTCGGCGCCGAGGTCGTCGATGAAGCGCGCGTTCGGCGTCACCTCGTTCTCGTCGACGCCCAGCTCGTCGACAATGATCTGTTTGACTTTATTCTCGATCTCCTGATCGGGCATTATGTCGGCTCCTTTTTCCGGTTCAGAGTGAAAAAACTCGGGCGCGCGAGCGGCCTTTAAACGCGTGGCCGTCAGCAGACGCGCCGCCAAAAACCTAACTGCCGCCGGCGGAAAATCCGTTCGCGCCCGTCTCGCCGCGCAGCGCCGCGAGCGTCGCGGCCAAGCTCGCCGCGTCCTCGACGTTGAGGCAGCGCGCCCCTTGCGCGGTCTTGCGCGCGAGGCCCGTCAAGACCTTGCCCGGCCCGACCTCGACGAAGGTCTCGACGCCGTACTCGCCCGCGAGGCGTTCGACCGACTCCTGCCAGCGCACGGGCGCGGAGACCTGCCGGACGAGCGCGTCGCGCGCGACCGCGCCCTTGCTGACGGCCGTCGCGTCAACGTTCGTCACGACGGGCACGCGCGGGTCTGCGAACTCTAATCCCTTCAAGTCCTCTTCCAGACGCTCCTGCGCCGGATTCATCAGCGCGCAGTGGAAGGGGGCGCTCACGTTCAGCCTAATCGCACGCTTCGCGCCGCGCTCTTTCAGCAGGGCGATGGCGCGCTCGACCGCCTCCGCGTCGCCCGCGATGACGGTCTGCCCCGGCGAGTTGATGTTCGCGGGGCTGCAAACTTGCCCCTCGGCCGCCTCCTCACACGCGGCCCTGACGGTCTCCGCGTCGGGGCCGAGGATGGCGGCCATCGCGCCGCGGCCGACGGGGACGGCCTCCTGCATGTAGCGTCCGCGCGCGCGCACCGTGCGCAGGGCGGAGGCGAGGTCTAGGGCGCCGGCCGCGACGAGCGCGGAGTATTCGCCGAGGCTGTGGCCGGCGACGAAGGCGGGCGCGGGCGCCCCTTCAGAATCCAGCGCGCGATGCGCCGCAATCGACGTGGCCAGAATCGCGGGCTGCGTGTTCTCCGTCAGCTGCAACTGCTCGGCCGGCCCCTCGAAGCACAAACGCGAGAGCGCGAACCCAAGCGCGTCGTCCGCCTCTTCAAAGACCGCGCGCGCCGCCGCGAAACGTTCGGCGAGGTCGCGCCCCATGCCCGGCGACTGCGAGCCCTGACCGGGGAAGATGAAAGCCAAAGACATGGAAGTTTTTAGCTTCTCACCACTTCATCAGAACCGCGCCCCACGTCACGCCGCCGCCGAAGGAGGCGAGGAGCACGAGGTCGCCTTCCGTGACCCTGCCCATCTCGACGCACTCGTCGAGCGCGATGGGGATGGAGGCCGACGAGGTGTTGCCGTGCATCTCGATGTTTGAATACACGATTGACGGGTCGACTCTCAACTTGTCGGCGACGGCGTCCGTGATGCGCTGGTTGGCCTGATGCGGGATGAAGAGGCGCACGTCGTCGGCCTTGTAGCCCGCCTCCTCCAAGACCTCGCGCGACACGTCGGCCATCGAGCGGACGGCCACCTTGAACAGCTCGTTGCCGCGCATCTTGAAGTAGTGCAACCCGCCCGAGAGCGTCTCGGCCGTCGGCGGGATGCGCGTGCCGCCGCCGGGCGAGAAGAGTTGCTCGGTGTAGCGGCCGTCGGAGCGGATGCGCGTCGAGAGAATGCCGCGACCCTCTTCGACCGGCCCCAAGACGGCCGCGCCCGCGCCGTCGCCGAAGATGACGCACGTCTGGCGGTCGGTGTAATCGACGTAGCGCGTCAGAATCTCCGCGCCGACGACGAGCGCGTAGCGCGACTGGCCGGAGCGCACCATCTGGTTCGCGAGCGTGACGCCGTAGAGGAAGCCCGAGCAGGCGGCCGCCAAGTCAAACGCGGCGGCGCGGTGGCAGCCGAGCTCGGTCTGGACGATGCAGCCGGTCGAGGGCAGTATCTGGTCGGGCGTGACGGTGGCGCAGATGAGGAGGTCGATGTCGACGGGGTCGATGCGCGCGCGCTCGATGGCTTGGCGCGCGGCGCTCGCGGCGAACATCGAGGTGTACTCGCCCTCGGCCGCCTTGTGGCGCTGCTTGATGCCGGTGCGCGACGTGATCCAATCGTCGGAGGTCTCGACCATCTTTTCGAGGTCGGCGTTGGTCAGAATGCCCTCCGGGTAGGCGCGCCCCGTGCTCAGGATGCCGGCGTTGATGTTCGACATTCTTCTCGGCCCTTCCCCTCCGAACCTCAGTTCGCCACCGCGCGGAGCTGGCTCGTCTCGCGCGCGTTCGTCTCGGCGATGCCGCGCTCGATGCGCTCGCCCGCGCCGTGCTCGGAGAACTCCTTGACGTTGCGGACGGCGTTGCGAATCGCGCGCGCGTTCGACGAGCCGTGGCCGACGATGACGACGCGGCGGACGCCCAACAGGGGCGCGCCGCCGTACTCGGCGTAGTCCAGACGCTTCTTCAAATTCCTGAACGCGGGCCGCGCGAGCACCGCGCCGGCCTTCGTGATGGTCGTCGCCGAGAGCTCGCGGCGGATCATCGAGATGACGGCCTCCTGCAAGCCCTCGGACAGCTTGAGCATGACGGTGCCGGTGACGCCGTCGGTGACGATGACCTCGACCGGCCCGGTGAACACGTCGCGCCCCTCGACGTTGCCGACGAAGTTGAGGCTCTCCAACTCGCGCAGCAGGGGGAAAGCCTCTTTCGTCAGCACGCTCCCCTTCGCCTCCTCCTCGCCGATGCTCATCAGGCCGACCGTGGGCCTCTGCGTCCCGAGAACCGCGCGCGAGTAGGCGTCGCCCATGATAGCAAACTGCGCCATGTGGTGCGCCTTGCAGTCGGAGTTCGCGCCCACGTCTAGGATGAGCGTCGGGCGGCCCGACTTGGTCGGCAGCAGGGCGGCCAGAGCGGGCCGGTCTACGCCGGGCAGGGTGCCGATGACCATCTTGGCCGTCGCCATCGCCGCCCCGGTGTTGCCGGCCGAGACGAGCCCGTCGGCCTGCCCCCCGGAGACGAGCTTCGCGCCGACCCTCAAAGAGCTGTGCTTCTTGCGCCGGACGGCGTTCGCCACCGACTCGTCCATCCCGATGACCTCGGCCGCCTCGACGAACTCGACGCCGCGCTCGCCCTGCCGACGCCACCCGCAGCGGCGCAACTCCGGCAGGACGCGCTCCGGCTGGCCGACGAGGATGACGCCGACGCCGAAGTCGCGCGCGGCGGCTAGAGCGCCGTCGATTTCGGGGTGCGGCGCGTGGTCGCTGCCCATCGCGTCGACGACGACTTTGCCTGTCAGTTGCCGGGCGTGCCTCACTTGTGCGTGCGCTCAGACACCGGACTCGAAGACTCTCACGGGCGCGCGCGCGGCGCGCGGCCTAAGCTTCCTGCTCGACGCGGATGACTTCGCGCTTCTTGTAGTAGCCGCACTTCGGGCAGACGCGGTGCGGCATCCTCGGCTCCTGACAGTTCTCGCAGGCCGAGGTCTGCGGCGCCCGCAGGGCGTCGTGCGCGCGGCGCTTGCCGGTGCGTGCTTTCGAGTGGCGGCGTTTCGGATTAGGCATGATAACTCCTTCGACTGACGTTTTACTATTTAGCGTTCTTTAAAGCGGCGCGGCTACTCGCGCTCTTTCAGAGAGGCGAGCCCCGCCCAGCGCGGGTCAATCTCCTGCTTCTGACAGCCGCACTCGGCCTCGTTCAGGTCGGCGCCGCAGACCGGGCACAAGCCCTTGCAGTCCTCGCGGCAGCGCAGGCGCGTCGGCAGGCCCAGAAGGATCTGCTCGCGCACGACCTCGTCGAAATCTATCTCGCCGCCCTCGTAGACGGACGTGACGAGGTCGTCGCCCTGAAGCTCGACGTTTTCGGCGCGCTCCCTCTCGCGTGCCGAGGGCGTGAAGGCCGTCTCGAATCTCAGTTCGAGCGGGACTTCGAGCGGGCGCGCGCAGAGGTCGCAGTCGGCCGCGACCTTCGTCGCGATCTCCCCACTGAGCCGCACCTCCTCGCCCTTGCGGCTGGCGAGCGCGCGCACGCGCGTCTCGCCCGCGAGCCTGACGTGCTCTTCGTCGAGCGCGGGTCGGCCGTCGGGGTAGGCGACCTCGACGGGGTCGCCCTCCGGCGTCAGCTTCTCAATGTCGATCTTCACCGTTTCCGCCCTTCACACCCGCTTACGGGCGGGCCGGCCGGGCCCGCGCAAAAGGTGCAATTATAGACGGCCCGCCGCGGGTGTCAAATACTAGCCCGCGCCCGAACTTAGCGACGCGGCCCGCCGCCGAAAGCGTCTTCGCGCAGCGCGGCCGCGAGCCGCAGGTCGCCGCCCGTCACCAGACGGCGGCGCGTGTGGCGCGCCGAGCCGAAGAAGTCGGGCGCGGGGAAATCCTCCGCGCGCAGAACCTTGCGGCGCGCCGAGGGCGTCGCGCGCTTCCCGTCCGAGTACTCGCGCGCCGCCTCGAAGGCCTCGCGCGCGGCGGCCGTCTGACCGAGCCGCAGGCGCACGAGGCCGAGCAGGTAGAACGCCTCGCCGTAGGCCGAGTCCATCTCGACGGCCTTCAGCAGGTGACGGTGCGCGGGGCGGAAGCGGCCCAAGTTGAAGTAGACGAGGCCGAGCACGTAGTGGGCCTCGGGCGACTTGCGCGCCGCGAGCGCACGCTTGAACTCGGAGAGCGCCGACTCCCAGTCACTCTCGGCCGCGTAGAGGCGGCCCAGAGCGTAGTGCGCGGCGAACGACGCGTCGCCGCGCCGGACGGCGCGCCCCAAGAACTCTTTCGCGTGCTCGGCGTCGCCCTCGTCGCCGCAGGCGAGGCCGAGGAGCAGGAGGACGCGGCGGTCGTCGGGCCGCGCGGCCTGCGCGCGCGCGAGATAGTGGCGCGCGACGGTGTGCTTGCCGGCGCGCAGGTAGTGCTCGCCCAAGAAGGTGTTGAGCGGCGCGTTCGCGGGGGCGAGCGCGGCGGCGCGTTCGAGCGCGCGCGCGCCGCGCGTCGCGTCGCCCGCCGCTATCAGGTCGAAGCCCTCGCCGACGAGGCGCGCGAACTCCGCTCGCTCCTCGCCCGCGTAGGCCGCGACGACGCGCTCGCGCGTCTCCCCGTGGATGTTGGCGGAGGCTTCGGCCTCGGCGTCGCGCTCGCAGCGGCGACGCCAGCGCTCCTCGACCTGACTCGCGTTTATCGTCCGCGACTCGCCGAGCGCGCTGATGAGCGTCTCCAAAAGCAGGTGGTCGAAGTATGAGGTGCGCGCGTGGCGCAGGAGGAGTTCGAGTCCGCGCTCAAGCCGCTCGGTCATGCGCGCGAGACGGTTCTCAAGCGCGGAGACGCGCTCTAAAAGATGCTCGTCGTAGTCGCCGCCCGAGGCCGACGCCTCCTCCTCGAAGCGCAGGGCCGAAGGCTCGACGACGAGCATCAGGCGCGTCCCGCAGCGGTGGCACAACTCCTGTTCGAGCGAGTTGGGCGCGAGGCAACGCTGGCAGAAGATTTGTCCGCTCCCGTCCGGCATAGGCGGCATGATACAGAAAGGGACGCCGCCTGAACAGCTTCGCGCGCGGCGGCGTCCAACCCCCTAAAACAAGAAATCAGTACTCGTAAAAGCCCCGCCCCGCCTTGCGCCCGAGCCAGCCGGCGTCGACGTACTTCTTCAGGAGCGGGCACGGGCGATACTTCGGGTCGCCCAGCTCCGCGTGCAGGACGTTGAGAATGGCGAGGCAAACGTCCAAGCCGATGAAGTCGGCGAGCGTCAGCGGCCCCATCGGGTGATTCATGCCGAGCTTCATGATGCCGTCGATCGACTCGCGCGTGGCGACGCCCTCGTGGAGCGCGAACACGGCCTCGTTAATCATCGGCATCAGGACGCGGTTCGAGACGAAGCCGGGCGAGTCGTTGCATTCGAGAGGGATTTTGCCGAGCCGCTCGGTCAGCTGCCGCGTCCGCTCCCAAGTCTCGTCCGAGGTGGCGATGCCGCGGATGATCTCGACGAGCTTCATGACGGGGACGGGGTTCATGAAGTGCATCCCGATGACCTTGTCGGGCCGTCGCGTCGCCGCCGCGAGCTTCGTGATGGAGATGGAGGAGGTGTTGGAGGCCAGAATCGCGCCGGGCTTGACGACCGCGTCGAGCGCGCGGAAGACCTCGCTTTTGACCTCGACGTTTTCGGTGACGGCCTCGACGACGAAGTCGCACTCGCTCAAGTCCGAGAGCTCGACGGTCGTCCTGATGCGGCCGACGATTTCGGTCTTTTCGTCGGCCGACAGGCGCTCCTTCTCCACGTCGCGCGCGAGGCTCCGGTCAATCGCCTTCATGCCGCGCGACAGGAACTCCTCGCCCACGTCGCGCAGGACGACCGCGTGGCCGGCGCGCGACGCCACCTGCGCGATGCCGCCGCCCATCGTCCCCGCCCCCACGACGCCGATTATCTCACTCACCGCTCATGACCTCGCCTCGTAAATTCAACTCCCACGACTTCAGGACTGGTCGCGCCAGTCGGGCGGCGACGCGGGCGGCGTGTAATTCCCCTCGCTCCCGTAAGTCGAGCGCCTGCCCTGCCACATGAAATCGGGCGGCGGCGGCGCGCCGTAAAGCGTCCCGCGTTGCGGCCCGGCGAGCCTTGAGACGGCGTCATCGGCGTAGAGACTTTTGCTCGGCTCGCCGAACAGGAACCAGAGCGAGTAGATGCAGAGCGCCGTGCCGAACGGGACGCTCATCGCGTCGACGACGGCCGCGACGATGGCCGCCATGCGCGCCCACGGCTTACGCTTCAGCAGGGCGTATCCGGCGACGAACGAGGGGACGATGAAGAGCAGTTGGAACACGAGCACGAAGGCGACGAAGGCCATGAACGGGCCCGCCGGGAACGGCTCGACGCCCGGCATCGGCGTCATCGAGCGGAAGACGAAGAGGAACAGCACCGCGAAGATGAGCATGAACGCCGTGCTCAGGCCGCCGTAGGCGAGGTGAAGGATTCCGAGCGTCCGGTTGTGCTGTTCGGGCGTCAAGACGATTCCCCTCCGCGCGACTCTTCTTAACGCTCGACGGCCATCGCGACCGCGTTTCCGCCGCCGAGGCAGAGCGCCGCGAGCCCGCGTCGCGCGTTGCGCCGCTTCATCTCGTAGAGCATCGTCGTCAGGAGGCGCGAGCCCGACTGCCCGATGGCGTGGCCGAGCGCGACCGCGCCGCCGTTGACGTTGACGCGCGCGGGGTCGAGCCCCAACTCCTTGATGATGGCGATGGCCTGCACCGAGAAGGCTTCGTTGAGCTCAATCAAGTCGACCTCGTTGAGGGCCCACCCGGCCTTGCGCAAGACTTTGCGGACGGCCTCGACGGGGGCCATCATCACGAGTTCCGGCTGGATGCCCGACGTGGCCTGCGCGGCGATGCGCGCCATCGGCTCGACGCCGAGCGCGCGCGCGCGTTCGAGCGAGGTGACGACGAGCGCCGAAGCGCCGTCGTTGACGCCCGGCGCGTTGCCGGCCGTCACCGTCCCGCCCTCCTTCTTGAACGCGGGCCTGAGCTTCCCTAACGCCTCGACGCTCGTGTCCTCGCGCACGGCCTCGTCCTTATTAAAGACGACGGGGTCGCCCTTCTTCTGCGGAATCTCGACGGCCAGAATCTCGTCGTCGAACTTCCCGGCCTTCGCCGCGGCGGCCGCCTTGCGGTGCGAGTTCAAGGCGTACTCGTCCTGCTCCTGACGCGTGACGTTGTAGCGCTCGGCGACGACCTCGCCCGTGTTGCCCATGTGGTAGTTCTCGAAGGCGCACCAGAGGCCGTCGTTAATCATCGAGTCGACGAGCGCGCCGTTGCCCATCCGGTAGCCCTCGCGCGCCTTCGGCAGAAGGTACGGCGCGTTCGACATCGACTCCATGCCGCCGGCGACGACAACCTCGGAGTCGCCGAGCTGAATCCCCTGCGCGGCCATCATCACGGACTTGAGCCCCGACCCGCAGACCTTGTTTATCGTGACGGCCGAGACGCCGAACGGGATGCCGCCGTTCAGGGCCGCCTGCCGCGCCGGGTTCTGGCCGAGGCCGGCTTGGATGACGCAGCCCATGATGACCTCGTCCACCTCCTCGGGCGCCACCCCCGCGCGCCTGACCGACTCGCGCACGACCATCGCGCCGAGCTGCGTCGCCGTGAAATCCTTGAGCGCGCCCTGAAACTTCCCCGTAGGTGTTCGGACGGCGCTGATGATGACGGCCTCTCTTCTCTCCGGCATGATTCCCTTACCTCCCCGCGCGCGAAATAAACTCGCCTCGTGCGCGCGCCGCTTGCGGGCGATTAAGATGAAATGTTTGCGTGTTGTTTCAACGTTCGATTATCGGGTCGCCCAGAAACGCTGTCAAGCAAGCGACTCGTTTGATAATCTGAAGCGGCCGGTGCTAGAGTAGCCGGCGTTTCGGGTCGTCAGTCGCAGGCTCTTTCAACTCATCTTTGAAGTCCACGGAGTTTATGCAAGCGCTCATACTCGCCGGCGGCAAGGGGACGCGTTTGCGCCCCCTGACCGTCTACACGCCCAAGCCCGTCGTCCCCATCTGCAACCGCCCGTTCCTCCTCTACCAGATCGACACGCTGCGCCGCGCGGGCATCAAGGACATCACGCTCTCGCTCTCCTACCAGCCGTCCAAAATCGAGCAGCAGCTCGGCGACGGCTCCGACTTCGGCGTCAATCTCAGCTACACGGTCGAGCCGCAGCCGATGGGGACGGCCGGCGCTTACAAGTTCGCCGAGGAACTCATCCGCGAGCCGACCGTCGTCTTTAACGGCGACATCCTGACAGACCTCGACCTCGAAGCCGTCATACGCGAGCACGACGCGCGCAAGGCGGCCGCGACGATTGTGCTCGCGCCCGTCGAGAACCCGAGCGCGTACGGCCTCGTCGAGACCGAGCAGGACGGCCGCGTCCGCGCGTTCGTCGAGAAGCCGAAGCCACACGAGATTCGCACCAACAACATCAACGCCGGCACCTACGTCCTCGACCCGCGCGTCCTCGACCTCATCCCCTCGGGCGAGAGCTACTCGTTCGAGTACCAACTCTTCCCCGACCTCCTGAAGCGCGGCGAGCCCTTCTTCGCGCACGTCCCCGAAGAGACCTACTGGCTCGACATCGGCACGCCGGCGCGCTACCTGCAAGCGCATCACGACCTTCTGGCCGGGCGCGTCAGGCGCGCCGAGCTGCCGGCGCGGCTCGGCGAGTTCGACTCGGCGACGGCCGCCGAGATCGACGCGCGCTCGCTCGTCGGCGACGGCTGCGTGATCAAGCCGGGCGCGCAAGTCGTCAACTCCGTCCTCGGCGCGGGCGTCTACGTCGAGGAGAGGGCGCGCGTCGAAAACTCGGTCATCTGGGCGCACACGCGCGTCGGCGCGGGGGCGCACGTCGCGGGCGCGATAGTCGGGCGCGGCTGCCACGTCGGGCGCGCGGCCGTGGTCGGCGCGGGCGCGGTGCTCGGCGACAAGACCAACATCACGGACTACACGCAGACCGGGGGTGCGACGTGAGCCGCCGGGCCAACCTCGCGCCCATCAGGTTCGGCACCGACGGCTGGCGCGCGCTCATCGCGCACGAGTTCACCTTCGAGAACGTCGGGCGCGTCGCGCAGGCCTACGCCGACTTCGTCACGAGACACCGCGACGACGCGCGGGGAGCCGACTCGCGACACGTCGAGTCGCGCGCCGAGCCGTCTTCGCCACGCCCGCACTCGCGCGGGGCGCCGCTCGTCGTCGTCGGCTACGACCGGCGTTTTCTGTCGGAGCAGTTCGCGCGGCGCGCGGCCGAGGTTCTGGCGGGCAACGGGATAAGGGTCGAGCTGTTCGACACGGACGTGCCGACGCCGGTCGTCTCTTGGGCCGTGCGCGAGCGCGGCGCGGCCGGCGGCGTCGTCATCACGGCCTCGCACAACCCGGCCGACTTCAACGGCTTCAAGATTAAAGCCCCGTGGGGCGGGAGCGCGACGCCGGAGACGACCGTCGCCGTCGAGTCGCTCGTCGACGCGCGGCCCGCGCAGCGCGGCTCGGTGGCCGACGACGCGGGCGCGTCGCTCTCCGAGACCGTCGAGAGCTACCGCCGTCAGGTCGCCTCTTACGTCGACTTGGAGAGCCTGCGCGCGCGCGCGGGGCGCGTCGTCGTCGATTCGATTCACGGCGCGGGCGGGCGTTGGGTCGAGAGTTTTCTCGCGGGCGGGCGGCTCGAAGTCGAGACGATTCGCGCCGACCGCGACGTGCTCTTCGGCGGCGTCGCGCCCGAGCCGATTGACCGCAACCTCGCGCCGCTCAAGAGCCGCGTGCGTGAGACGCGCGCGCTCGTCGGGCTCGCGACCGACGGCGACGCCGACCGCGTCGGCGCGGTCAACGAACTCGGCGAGACGATGACGATGCACGAGGTCGTCCCCGTCGTCCTCCTACATCTGGCGCGGCGGCGCGGCCTGACGGGCGGCGTCGTCCGCACCTTCTCGCAGTCGGTTCTTTTGAAGCGCATCGCGGCGGCGCACAATCTGACGATTCACGAGACGCCCATCGGCTTCAAGTACATCGCCGACCTGATGCTGCGCGAAGACATACTCATCGGCGCGGAGGAGTCGGGCGGCATCGGCGTGCGCGGACACCTGCCCGAGCGCGACGGCATACTCAACTCGCTTCTCTTCCTCGAAGCCATCGCCGCGTCCGAAAAGACGCCTTCGGAGATGGTGCGCGAGATGCACCGGGAGTTCGGCGAGTTCTACTTCGGCCGTCGGGATTTACACACCGAGGTCGCGCGCGGCCTCGCGCTCGTCGGCTCGCTCGCGGAGTCGCCGCCCGCCGGCGTCGCCGGCCTCGAAGTCACGGGCGTCGAGCGCCTCGACGGCACGAAGCTCCTCTTCGCCGACGAGTCTTGGCTCCTCTTCCGGCAGTCGGGGACGGAGCCCGTCCTGCGCGTCTACGCCGAAGCGACCTCGCGCGAAAAGACCGACGCGCTCCTCGACGCCGGCGAGCGCATGGCGGCCTGAAATCAGCAGTCGGAAATTTCAAACCTGAGGTTTCGCATCCGCATTCCGCCGTCGAAAGATGCCCGAGCTTCCGGAAGTCGAACTCGTCGCGCGCTCGCTCGACCGTCTGGTGTCGGGGCGGCGCATCACGTCGGCGCGTCTCCTGCGCGCGCGGCTCGCGCCCGAGACCACGCCGCGCGCCTTCTCACGAAGGTTGACGGGCGCGCGGGTGGAGCGCGTCGGCCGCCGCGGCAAGCACGTCCTCTTCGAGCTCGACGCGGGGCGCGTCCTCATCACGCACCTGCGCATGACGGGGCGGTTTCTGCTCCTCCCGCCCGAGCGCGAGCTGCCGCCGCACACGCACGCCCTCTTTCAACTCGACGACGCGCGCCGCCTCGCCTTCGCCGACCAGCGCCACTTCGGCATGATGAAGCTCGTCGCGCGCGAAGAACTCGACGCGGCCAAAGAGTTGCGCGCGCTCGCGCCCGAGCCTTTCTCCGAAGCCTTCACCGTCGAATACCTTCGCGCCGCCCTCGCCCGCTCGCGCCGCGCGCTCAAAGAGACCCTGCTCGACCAGACCAAAGTGACGGGCCTCGGCAACATCTACGCGGCCGAGGCCCTGCTCGCGGCGCGCCTGAGCCCGTTCGTCGCGTCGAACCGCCTCTCGCCGCGCCGCGTCGCGCGCCTGCACGCCGCGATTCTCGAAATCCTCTCCGACTCCATCGCCCACGGCTCGACGATGAACGTCGACCCCGAAGACATCGACGCGAGTTATTACGGCGGCGCGTACGAAGGCCGCTGGCGCGTCTACGACCGCGAGGGCGAGCCCTGCGTCTTCTGCAGGTCAATTGTCCGCCGCGTCACGCGCGCCGGCCGCTCCACGTACTTCTGCCCCCGCTGCCAGAGGCGCTGACGGCGCGCGCCCCGTACGTCCTTGACACGGGCGCGGGCCGAGGCGTATAAGCGGCTTTGACAAAAAGACGTGGTGAGTTAAGGCGACTTGCGGCCACGTAAAACAACCCGCTAAACAGCTCGGCGCTTCATTAAGGCGTCGCCAACTTCGAGCCCTTCTGAAGTCCCGCGTTGTTTGGCGCGGGATTTTGTCTTTCACACCATGAACAACTTCAGAGAGCTTCTTGAGAGCGACCACGTCACGGTCTTCGACGGCGCGATGGGGACGATGCTCTACGCGAAGGGCGTCTACATCAACAAGTCCTACGACGAGCTGAACCTGTCGAACCCCGACCTCGTCCGCAAGGTGCACGAGGAGTACGTCCGCGCCGGCGCGGAGGTCATCGAGACCAACACCTTCGGCGCGTCCGCGCCTCGTCTGCAACAGTACGGGCTCGAAGGCAGTATGCGCCTCATCAACCTCGCCGCCGCGAAGATCGCGCGCGAGGCCGCGGGCGGGCGCGCCTACGTCGCCGGCGCGATCGGCCCCCTCGGCCTGCGCATCGAGCCCTACGGCCCGACCTCGTTCGACGAGGCCAAAGACCTCTTCCGCGATCAGGCCGCCGCGCTCCTCGAAGGCGGCGTCGACCTCTTCGTCCTCGAAACCTTCTCCGACATCTCGGAAATGCGTCAGGCCATGCGCGCCGTCCGTGAGCTGTGCGACCTGCCCGTCGTCGCGCAGATGACCGTCCAGAACGACGGCAACACCTCCTTCGGCACGACGCCCGAAATCTTCACGGCGCGCTTGGACGAGTGGGGCGCGGACGTCGTCGGCGTCAACTGCGGCGTCGGCCCGGCCATCGTCCTGTCGGCCGTCGAGAAGATGCGCGCCGTCACCGAGAAGAAGCTCGCGGTGCAGCCCAACGCCGGCTTCCCGCGCGACGTGCAGGGGCGGCAGTTCTACATGTGCTCGCCCGAGTACATGGCGAAGTACGCGAAGCGGCTGATTCAGGCCGGCGCGAAGTTCATCGGCGGCTGCTGCGGCACGACGCCCGCCCACATCAAGCTCATCTCGGACGCCGTCCGCGCCGTCTCCCCGCGCCTGCACGGCGCGCCCGAGATCGTGCGCCCCGCGCGCGTCGAGGAGATTGCGCCCTCCGACATTCAGGTGACGCCGCGCGAGGAGCGCTCGAACTGGGCGCGGCGTCTGGCGCGCGGCGAGTTCGTCACGACGGTCGAGGTTCTGCCGCCCAAAGGCTGCGACCCCGACAAGACGCTCGACTCGATAAAACTCCTGAAGGAGGCGGGCGTCAACGCCGTCAACATCCCCGACGGCCCGCGCGCGCAGACGCGCATGAGCGCGCAGGCGACCGCCCTCCTTGTCGAGCGCGAAATCGGGCTTGAGTCGGTTCTGCATTACTGCTGCCGCGACCGCAACCTGCTCGGCATGATGTCAGACCTCCTCGGCGCGGCCGCCTTAGGTCTTCGCAACCTCCTGCTCATCACGGGCGACCCGCCGAAGATGGGGCCCTACCCGGACGCGACGGCCGTCTTCGACATCGACTCCATCGGCCTGACGAACATGGTCAACAAGCTCAACCACGGGCTCGACCTCGGCAACAACCCCATCGGCTGCCCGACGAGCTTTTGCATCGGCGTCGGCGTCAACCCCGGCGCGATAAACTTGGACGAGGAGATAAAACGCTTCGAGTGGAAGGTCGAGGCCGGCGCGGAGTTCGCCATCACGCAGCCCGTCTTCGACACCGAACAACTGCGCGACTTCCTCCGGCGCATCGAGCACGTCCGCATCCCCGTCGTCGCCGGCATCTGGCCGCTCGTCTCCTACCGCAACGCCGAGTTCCTGCACAACGAGGTGCCGGGCGTCCGCGTCACGCCGCAGATTATGGAGCGGATGCGCGTCGCCTCCGAAAAAGGCAAGGAGGCCGCGCGCGACGAGGGGCTCGCCATCGCGCGCGAGCTTCTGATCGACGTGCGCGACCGCGTGCAGGGCGTGCAGGTCTCCGCGCCCTTCAACAACGTCCGCTACGCCCTCGAAGTCTTCAGCGCGCTCCCCGAGTTTCAAAGCGGCGCGCGGGTCGCCGAGGGCGGACAGTCCCTCGCGTCCTTAGCCTCTTCCTAGCGTCCTTCGCGCTACAGGCTTTTGTGACTCGAAGGACGCAAAGCACCCGCTAAGGCCGCGAAGAGACGGCAACTTTCTTGCAATCCCTCCGGACTTTTTTCGCGGCCGCGCCGTCAAACCTTTTTGTTTGCGCAATTTAAGGCGTTTCGCGCGGGTTAAATTATTTGCGCGCGAAAGCCTGAATTTTAGTTGCCTTCCGTCCCGCCGGTTGTAGAATGCGCGTTACCGGCGCGGCCGCCTGAGCGCACAAGGTCTCCGAGCGAACCCCAAAACCGAAACGCCTGTCGCGAGGCCGCGCCCGAAGTCCGCGGGGGCTTCGCGTCGGGTGTGCCCCCGCGGACTCTTTTCTTCAAACCCCAGCCCGCCCGAACACTAAAGCGACGGCCCCACCCTGCTGACGCGAAACAACGCTACTGTTAAGGAGCAGCGCCTTGAAGCCTCCGGCAAGGCCGCGCGCGTTCGCGCTCGTCGTCAGCCTCGTCGCCGCCTGCGCGCTCGCCCCTTTCCGCGCGCGCACTCAAGAGTTCCGCCCGCGCCCGCTCACGCGCACGCCGCACGAAACGACAAATCTCAACCCGACGCTCAGCGGCGACGGGCGCACGGTCGTCTTCGAGTCGAACGCCGCCCCGCCCGATTCGAACCAACGCGCGGGATTTCAGACGATGACGGCCGACCTCTCGTCCGAGACCTTGACGCGCGTCGCCGCCACGCGCGCGCCGTCGGCCGCCGTCTCGCAGGACGGTAAGACGTTCGCCTTCGCCAGCCTCGACGACCCGCTCGGCGCGAACGCCGACCGCAACTCGGAGATTTTCCTTCACACGCCCGCCGGCCTCGCTCAGTTGACGGCGACGCTGCCCGACGACCCTTCGGCGCGCACCTCGCACGGCAGCTTTCGGCCCTCCATCTCCGACGACGGACGCCTCGTCGCCTTCTCCTCGAACCGCGACCTGACCGGCGAGAATCCCGACCGCAACCTCGAACTCTTCCTCCTCGACACGCACGCGCGCTCCGTCACGCAACTAACCCGCACCACGCCGCCCCTCGAATCGCGCGACGCCAAGCTGAGCGGCGACGGACACACGGTCGCCTTCCTGCGCCGCAGCGCCGACGACGAGCCATCACTCGCGGCGACGAGTGACCTCGTGCTCTACGACCTCACTTCGGGCGTCGAGCGCGTCGTCGCCGAAAAGCTCGACGCGCCCGCCTTCACCTACGGGCGCGCCGTGAGCGACGACGGCAAGCGCGTCGTCTTCTCCGCGTCCACCGCCCCGAACACGACGCAGGTCTTTCTCTACGACGGGCGCAACGGACGCGTCCGCCAACTCACTTCGCTCAGCTCGCGCACGACAGACGTTCCGCCCCACCCGACCATCAGCGGCGACGGCTCGCGCGTCGCCTTCGCCACGCGCCGCAACCCCGTGCGCGCGAACACCGACGGCGGAGTCGAGCTTTTCCTTTACGACATCCCGACACTGACGCTCACACAGATCACGGACGCGCCCGCCGCCGCCACGGCCGAAGTCGTCTCCTCGCTCGACGACTCTGGCTCGCGCGTCGCCTTCAGCTTCCCGCGCGCACTCGCCTCGCCCGAAGTCCCCCCGGATTTC
>DASQDT010000023.1:0-5602 GCA_035634035.1 Pyrinomonadaceae bacterium
TCTCGAAGCGTTCGACGAGACGCGCGATGGTCGCGGCGTCGAAGAGCTCGGTGCGGTACTCGAACCCGCATTCGAGCGCGTCGCCTCGCTCGACGACTTCGAGCGTCAGGTCGAAGCGCGCCGTCCCCGTCCCGGTCTCCATCGTGCTCAAGCTCAGGCCGGGCAGCTCGGGCGTCTGCCGCGAGGCGCTCTGCATGACGAACATGACCTGAAAGAGCGGCGTGTGGCTCAGGTCGCGCTCGGGCTGCAACTCGTCGACCAGACGCTCGAACGGCAAATCCTGATGCCTGTAGGCGTCGAGCGCCGTCCTCCGCACCTCGCGCAGAAGGCTTCGGAAACTCTGGCCGCCGCGTGGCGTCGAGCGCATGACGAGCATATTGATGAAGAGGCCGATGAGCGGCTCGGTTTCGAGGCGCGTGCGCCCGGCGATAGGCGAGCCGACGCTGACGTCCTCCTGCCCCGTGTGTCGGGAGAGCAGCGTCTGGAAGCCCGCGAGCAGGAGCATATAAAGCGTCACGCGCTCCGTGCGCGCGAGTTCGCGCAGTCGCGCGGCGAGTGACGGGCTGAGTCGCCACGCGTGGCGCGCGCCGTCCCAACTCGGCACGGACGGGCGCGGCCGGTCGGCCGGAAGCTCAAGCACGGGCGCGGCCCCCGCGAGCTGACGCCGCCAGTAGTCGAGCTGTTCTTCGAGCACTTCGCCGCGCAGCCACTCGCGCTGCCAGCGCGTGAAGTCGGCGTACTGAATCGGAAGCTCTGCGAGGGGCGACGCCGCGCCCGACGAGAAGGCCGCGTAGAGCGTCGCCACCTCGCGCATCAGGACTTCGAGCGACCAGCCGTCGCTGATGATGTGGTGCATCGTCAGCAGCAGGACGTGGTCGTCTTCGGCGAGGCGCAACACCCGGAAGCGGACGAGCGGCCCGCGCTCAAGGTCGAAGGGACGCCGCGCCTCCTCTTCGGCGTGCGCGGCGGCCGACGCCTCGCGCTCGTCGGCGGGCGACGCGGAGAGGTCAATCAAAGGCAGCTCGACGGAGCGGAATTCGGAGACGACCTGCGCCGGCTCGCCGTCGAGCATCGCGAAGGTCGTGCGCAGAATGTCGTGGCGTCGGACGACCTCGTTGAAGCTTCGTCCGAGCGCCGCCACGTCGAGCGCGCCGCGCAGGCGCAGCGCGGCCGGGAGCACGTAGAGCGCGGCCCCCATGCCGAGGTAGTTCATGAACCAGAGGCGCTGCTGCCCGAACGAGAGCGGCGTGCGCCCTTCGCGCGGGCCGGGCCGAAGCGGCGGCGCTTGCCTCGCCGCGCCGGCTTCCGTCTCCGCCTCGACGACGCGCGCGAGTCCTTCGACGGTCGGCTCCTCGAAGAGACGGCGCAGCGCGACCTCGACGCCGAACGTCTCGCGGACGCGCGACATCAACTGAGTCGCCAGCAGCGAGTGGCCGCCCGACTCGAAGAAGTTGTCTCGGACGCCGACGCGGCCGACGCCCAACACGTCGGCCCAGAGGACTGCCAGCAACTCTTCGGTCGGCGTGCGCGGCGCGACGTGCCCGGCGTCCGCCTCGCGCCCCGCGTCGTCGGGCGCGGGCAGAGCCTTGCGGTCAACCTTGCCGCTCGGCGTCAGAGGGAACTCCGCGAGGAAGACGAAGGCCGAAGGAATCATGTAGTCGGGCAGCGACTCGCGCAGGAAGGCACGCAGCGCGCCCGCGTCGAGGGCGGACGCCGCGCCGTCGCCGTTCGCGCCCGCCGTCTGCTCGGCCTGCACGTAAGCGACGAGGCGACTCTCGCGCCCCGCGCCCGCGTGCGCGACGACGACGGCCTCGCTGACGCCCTCGTGCCGCTGTAGCGCGGCTTCGATCTCGCCCAACTCGATGCGGAAGCCGCGCACCTTCACCTGATGGTCGGCGCGTCCCAAGAATTCGACGTTGCCGTCCGCCTGATAGCGCGCGAGGTCGCCCGTGCGGTAGAGGCGTTCGCCGCCGCGCGCGCCGAACGGGTGCGGGACGAACTTCTCGGCGGTCGCGCCGGCGCGTCCGAGATAGCCGCGCGCGAGGCAGTCGCCGCCGATGTATAGCTCGCCCGCGACGCCGACCGGGACGGGCTGCATCGAGGAGTCGAGGACGTAGAGTTGCGCGTTGGCAACGGGCCGCCCGACGGGCGGGAGCGCCGTCCACTCCGAAGCCGACTCGGGCAGCATGAAGGCGCTGACGACGTGCGCCTCGCTCGGCCCGTATTGGTTGTCGAGCGTGCAGCCCGGCAGGCTCTCGAAGAGGCGGCGCAGGTGCGGCGTCGTCTTCAACTGCTCGCCCGCCGTAATCACCTCGCGCAGGCTCGCGGGCCGGACGCCCGCGCCTTCGGCGGCCTCGGCCAGATAGTGAAGCGCGACGAAGGGCAGGAACAGGCGCTCGATGCGCTCGCCCGCGAGGACGCCGAGCAGGGCCTTCGAGTCGCGGCGCTCCTCCTCGCCGACGAGGACGAGGCACGCGCCCGCGCACCACGTCGAGAAAATCTCCTGAAGCGAAACGTCGAAGCTGAGCGAAGTGAATTGCAGAGTGCGCGGCGGGGGCGACGAGGACGAGCGCGCGAGCTGCCACTGCACGATGTTGACGAGCGCGCGGTGCGGCATCGCCACGCCTTTCGGCCTTCCGGTCGAGCCCGACGTGTAGATGACGTAGGCGAGGTTGTCGGGGTGGACGCGGGCGCTCTCGTCCTCGCCGCGCTCGCGCTCAATCGCCTCGCGCTCGTCGTCGAGCGCGATGGGTCGCGCGTCGAGACCGTCGAAGACGTGCGCGAGTCGCGCGCGCGTCAGGAGCATACGCGCGCGTGAGTCTTCAAGCATCAGACGCAGGCGCTCGCGCGGGTACTCGGGGTCGAGCGGCAGGTACGCCCCGCCGGCCTTCAAGACGCCGAGGACGGCGACCATCAAATCCGTCGAGCGTTCGAGGCAGATGCCGACCACGCCGTCGGCGCTGAGTCCCTCGCGGCGCAGTCGGCGGGCCACGCGATTCGCGCTCTCGTCCAACTCGCGGAAGCTCAGCTCGCGGCCGCCGAAAGAGACGGCCGGCGCGTCGGGCGTGCGCGCGACTTGCTGCTCGAACAACTCGTGGAGGCTCGCGGCCGGCGTGAAGCGCGCGCCCGTCGCGTTCCACTCGTCGAGCACCTGCCGCCGCTCGTCTCGGGTCAGCAAGGGGAGCGCCGAGACGCGCCGCCGCGGGTCGGCCGCGACGCCTTCGAGCAGGGTGCGGAAGTGGCCGACCATGCGGCGCGCGGTCGTCTCGTCGAAGAGGTCTGTGTTGTAGACGAGCGTCCCTGCGAGCGCCGCGCCGCGCTCGCGCACGTGTAGTTCCACGTCGAAGCGCGTCGAGCCCGAGTCGAACTCCTCGACGTGCATCACGACGTCGCCCAGACGCAGCTCGTCCGGCGGCGCGTTCTGGAGAGCGAAGAGGACTTGGAAGAGCGGGTTGCGGCTCGGGTCGCGCTCGGGCTGCAAAGCCTCGACGAGTTTTTCAAACGGCACGTCTTGGTGCGCGTTGGCTTCGAGCGCCACCTCTCGGACGCGCGCGAGGAGTTCCGTGAAGGTCGGGTCGCCCGAAAGGTCTGCGCGCAGGACGAGCGTGTTGACGAAGAAGCCTATTAAGTCCTCGACCTCGGCGCGCGTCCGGTTCGCGACGGGGACGCCGACCGAGATGTCTGTCTGCCGCGTGTAGCGGTGGAGCAGAGTCTGGAAGGCGGCGAGGAGCGTCATGAAGAGCGTCGCGCCTTCGCGCCGCGAGAGTTCGCGGAGCGCCTGCGCCGCGTCGGCCGAAAGCTCGAACGAGACCGACGCGCCGCCGAAGGTCTGCGCGGGCGGTCGCGGCCGGTCGGCCGGCAACTCCAAAACGGGGAGCGCCCCGCCGAGTTGCCGCCGCCAGTAGTCGAGGTGGCGCTCCATGACCTCGCCGTCGAGCCGTTCGCGCTGCCACTCGGCGAAGTCGGCGTACTGAATCGGAAGCTCGGGAAGCGGCGAGGGCCGTCCGGCGGCGAACGCCTCGTAGAGCGCCGCGACCTCGCGCAGCAGGACGTTCATCGACCAGCCGTCGCTGACAATGTGGTGCATGACGAGGACGAAGACGTGACTCGTCGCACTCGTGCGCAGGAGCGCGGCGCGCACGAGCGGCCCGCGCGCGAGGTCGAAGGGGCGGCGAGCCTCCTCGGCCGCGAGCCGCGCCGACTCGGCGGCGGCCGCGCCCGCGTCGAGGTTGGTTAAGTCGTGAACCGCGAGCCGGAGCGCGAGCGAGGGCGCGATGACCTGCACCGGCTCGTCGCCGATGACGGAGAAGGTCGTGCGCAGCGCCTCGTGGCGGCTGACGACTTCACCCAACGCGGCTTCGAGCGCCGTCGCGTCGAGCGGCCCTTCGAGGCGCACGACCGAGGGCATATTGTAGGAGGCCGCGCCCGGCTCAAGCTGGTCGAGGAACCAGAGGCGCTGCTGCGCGAACGAGAGCGGGAAGGCGTTAAAGTCGGCCCCCTGTTCGGCGAGCAGGCGGGCGAGCAGCTCGCGCTTTTCGGGAGAGAGCCCGCCCGTCTGTCCTTCGTAGTCGGTCATTGTCCGTCCCCTCCGGCCTGCGCGCTCGCCTTCTCGTCGAGCAGGCGTTTGGCCTCGTGATCCGAGAGCTGGTTGACCTGCGCCAGCAGGTGACTCAAGTCGCGCGCGCCCCTGCGCCGCCGCGTTATCTTCGAGACTTCGCCCGCCGCGCTCTCGCCGCGCTTCTCCTCGACGAGCCGCGCCAGCTCCGCGACCGTCGGCGACTCGAACAGCTGCCTGAGCGACGGCTTCACGCCGAAGACCTGCTCGATTCTCGACATCATGCGGGCCGCCAGAAGCGAGTGGCCGCCGAGCTCGAAGAAGTCGTCGAAGACGCCCACTTGCCCGACGCCCAGAACCTCGGCCCAGACGCCCGCGACCTCGGCCTCGACGGGCGTCCGCGGCCCGACGTACGGGGCCGGCCCGCGCGACGCGTCGGGCGCGGGCAGGGCCTTGCGGTCAATCTTCCCGTTCGGCGTCAAAGGCAGGGCGTCGAGCGTGACGAAGGCCGACGGCAGCATATAGTCGGGCAGGTGTTCTTTGAGTTGTTGACGGAGCGCGGCGGCCTCAAGCGTCTCGCCCCCGGCCGCGACGACGTAGGCGACGATTCGCTTGTCGCCCGGCGCGTCCTCGCGCGCCGCCACCGCGCACTCGCGCACGCCCGGCAGCCCGCGCAGGCGGCTCTCGATCTCGCCCAACTCGATGCGGAAGCCGCGGATTTTTACTTGATGGTCGATGCGGCCGAGGAACTCTATCTCGCCGTCGGCGCGGTAGCGCGCGAGGTCGCCCGTGCGATACATCCGTCGTCCCGGCTCGCGCGAGAACGGATCGGGGACGAAACGCTCGGCGGTCAGCGAGGGGCGCTGCCAGTAGCCGCGCGCGAGCCCGTCGCCGCCGATGTAGAGCTCGCCGACGACGCCGACGGGAACTCGCCGCAGGTTCGCGTCGAGCAGGTGAACCTGCGTGTTGGCGAGCGGGCGGCCGATGCTCGGCTGACGATTCGCGCCGCGCCCGATGACCGCGCCCGTCGAGTAGGTCGTGTCCTCG
>DASQDT010000024.1:0-16007 GCA_035634035.1 Pyrinomonadaceae bacterium
CGGCGCCGGCGACGACTTCGAGCTGCGAGCTGCGCGCGCCCGCCGCGACGACGACCGCGCCCGCCGCGACGAAGCCCTGCGAGCTCTCCAAGCCCTCGACGCGCCCGTCGCGCCCGACGCGCACGGCCTTCGCCGCCGTCTCTCGCATGACGCGCACGCGCCCGCCGCGCGCGTCTTCGACCGAAAGCCGCAGAGCCTCGACGAGCGTGCGGTTCTCGACCTGCCAGTCGCGCGGGAAGCGCAGGGCCATGCGCGCCCGCGCCGACAACTGCGGCTCAAGCTCGCGCGCCTCGTCCGTCGTCAGCCGCTCGACGGGCAGTCCCGCGCGCGTCTGCCACGCGTGGCGCGCGGCCAACTCCTCTTCGTCCTCTTCGGAGAGCGCGAGGTAGAGCGTGCCGGTCTGGTCTAACTCGACCTCGCGGCCCGTCTCCTCTTCGAGCGCGGCGGCGAAGGCGGGGTAGAAGTCGCGCGCCGCCTGCTGGAAGCGGAAGAAGTCGCCGTCGCCGTCGGCCTCGGCCTGCGGCGCGAGCATCCCGGCCGCCGCGCGCGAAGCCTCGGCCTCGCGCGCGCCGCCCGCCTCGACGAGCGCGACCGTCAGGCCGCGACGCGCCAGAGAGCGCGCCGCGCACAGCCCGACCACGCCCGCGCCGACGACCGCCGCGTCGACCGCCGCGCCGTCCGCATTAGAACTTGAGCTGTTCCGCATTTGACGAAGTGCTGGTATGATGCCGAAAAAGCATTCAGCATTCAGCAATCAGCTCGCAGCTTTAAGAACAAGCGGGCGATTTATCGCCTCTTTGCGGGAGCGGATCACTGAATGCTGTAAGCTGAACGCTGAGAGCTGACCGCTGATTGCTACCATGAAGCATACTATCACACTCATCCCCGGCGACGGCATCGGCCCGGAAGTGACGGCGGCCGTCGTGCGCATGATCGAGGCGGCGGGCGTCGAGGTGCAGTGGGAGACGCACTACGCGGGCGCGCAGGCGCTCGAAAAGTTCGGGACGACTCTGCCCGACGACCTGCTCGAATCCATCAAGCGCAACCGCGTCGCCCTCAAAGGGCCGATCACGACGCCCGTCGGCAAGGGCTTCACCTCCGTCAACGTGGGCCTTCGCAAGGCGCTCGACCTCTACGCGAACCTGCGGCCCGTGCGCGCGCTCCCGAACGTGCCCTGCCGCTACCCCGAGCTGAACCTCGTCGTCGTGCGCGAGAACACCGAGAGCCTCTACGCGGGCCTTGAGCACGTCGTCGTGCCCGGCGTCGTCGAGAGCCTGAAGATCATCACCGAGAAGGCTTCGACGCGCATCGCGCGCTACGCCTTCGAGCACTCGCGGCGCGACGGGCGCAAGAAGGTGACGTGCGTCCACAAGGCCAACATCATGAAGCTCTCCGACGGCCTCTTCCTCGACTGCTTCCGCAAGATGTCGGCCGAATTCCCCGAAATCGAGGCCGAGGACAAGATCGTCGACAACGCCTGCATGCAGCTCGTCATGCGGCCCGAGCAGTTCGACGTCATGCTCTTGGAGAACCTCTACGGCGACATCGTCTCCGACCTCTGCGCCGGACTCATCGGCGGCCTCGGGCTCGTCCCCGGCGCGAACATCGGCGAGCAGGGCGCGGTCTTCGAGGCCGTCCACGGCTCGGCGCCCGACATCGCCGGGCAGGGCGTCGCCAACCCGACCGCGCTCCTGCAATCCGGCATCATGATGCTGCGCCACTTGGGCGAGAGCGAGGCGGCCGACCGCATCGAGAACGCGATGCTCAAGGTCTACGAGGAGGGCAAGGTGCGGACGCGCGACGTGGGCGGCACGTCGAAGACCAACGAGTTCGCGCGCGCCGTCGTCGAGGCCATGCAGTAGGCGAAGCGACTTGATTTGACGGCCGCGCGCGGTTCGGGCTGTAGACGCGAAGCTTTCGACGCGGGTATGCTTCGCCCGGACTGGCGAAGATGCTCTGCTCGAACTGCGGACAGGCCAACGACCAACGCTTGCGCTTCTGCACCGGCTGCGGCGCATCGCTCGCGGGCGCGCCGCAGCCGCCGCCCCCTTCACACCCGACGCCGCACGCGACGCCCGACCACCACGCCTCCCATCGACACGACTACGCGCCCGCGCCCCACGCTCGGCCGGACGCGCCGACCACCCGCCCGTCGCCGTGGAAGAAGGTTCTCATCGCCGCCGCGTGCCTCGTCTCGCTCGGCTTAGGCGTCGGCATCGCCGTCCGGCAGTTCGGCGGCCGTGATGCGACGCGGGCGGGCGGCGCGGGCGGCGCGTCCTCGGGCGGCGCGGGCGTCGCGGCGACGCCGACGCCCTCACTCGACTTCGACAAAATCTACACGGGCACGGTCGGCGGAAACTTCAACGTCGAGATGCGCCTCCGCCGCGACGGCGAGAGTCTTTCGGGGAGCTTCTTCCACCGGCCCGCGCGCGAGGAGCCGGGCCGCCGGTTCACGAACGACGGCGACAACGCGCCCGGCTGGCCCGCGCGCAAGGACTCGGCCGCGCGCGTCGACGCGCTCGTGCGCGGCTCGGTCGAGTCGGGCGACGCCTTCACGCTCGAAGAGTTGAACGAAGAGGGCCGCGCCGTCGGCCTCTTCAAAGGGCGAATCGGTGAAGGCGCGAGCGCCCTCGAAGGCACTTGGACGAAGCCCGACGGCGGCGGCGCGCAACAGTTCACACTGCGCGAAGCCACGGCGCGGCGCGCGGCCGACGCCTACCGCCTCGTCGTCAAACAGACGCGCCGCAAGACGAAGACCGCCGAGACGACCGTCAGCTACCCTCACATGGAGGGCGCGTCGGCCGCTGCGCAGGGCTTCAACGCGCGCGTGCAGCGTTTGATGAACGAGCGGCTCGCCAACTCGAAGAATGCCGAGGGCGAGCACTCGACGAGCTTCGTCGTCGCGCACCGCTCGCCCGAGTTCCTGAGCGTCCTCTTCAACGACTACAGTATGTGGCCGGGCGCGGCCCACCCGAGTCACGCTTGGTTCTCGCTCAACTACGACCTCCGCAACAACCGCGAGGTGAAGTTCCCAGACCTCTTCCGCCCCGGCTCGAACTACGCCGACACGGTCGCGCGCCTGTGCGCCGAGGAGGTCGCGCGGCAGAAGCGCCGGCTCGACATGGATGTCGGCGAAGACCAGCGCGACGCCGTCGCCGAAATCGTCTCGGGCGAGGCGACCTTCTTCCCTTCGGAGTCGGGCGTCGTCATCGTCTTCAACCCCTACGAGGTCGGCTCCTACGCCGAAGGCTACTACGTCGTCCGCCTCCCTTACGCGCAGTTGCGCGGCGTGCTGCGGACGGACAACTACGTCGGCGCGCTCGCCGAGTAAGAGACGAGTCCGGAGTCTGAAGTCTAAAAACAAAAGCCCGGCCGCGACGGTCGGGCCTTTGCTCTTGGGACTCCGGACTTCTTCTCTATCTTGCGCGGCGCACCCCGTCGCCCTCGATGCCGGAGTAGGTGTCGGGCGGGAGGAGGCCGAGCCACGGGTCTGAGTCGGGCGTGAGGAAAAGCTCCGTGTAGACGCGCGCGTTCAGCTGTTCGACCGGGACGCGCGAAGCGCCTTCGAGGAACCAGCGCAGGAGGCGCGGGCGCAAGAGGTACTCGTTGCGCACGGTGTCGAGCGCCATCCGCGACTCGAAGTTTCGGACGACGCGCGCGAGCTGTTCGGGCGACGGGACTGCCTTCGCGTCGCCCGAAGTCGGGACGTAAGGGTTGTGACGGCGCAGCAGCGCGAGGCTCGCGGCGTCGAGCCGCGCGTCGTCCGAGTAGAGCGCGGCGAGGCGCGACCACGCGCCCGCGTCGGTCGCGGCCGCGAACGCCGCCGGGTCGTAGACGACCGAGCGCACGATTCTCGACTCGACGCCCGACTTCGTCATCGCGATAGGCATCGCGCGGACGGCCGTCGGCGTCGTCCCCTGCGGGACTACGGCGGGCGCGACGGCGAAGGCTTCGGGCGGGAGCGGGACGGAGGCGCGCCCCGCGTCCGCGCGCAGACGCGCGAGCAGCTCGTTCGCGCGCGCGTTGTGATAGAGCGAGAGAAACTCGTTCTGAGGCGCGCCCGCCAGACGCATCGCGTTGCGCGCGGCCGACTCGGCGCGCGCAAGCTCGCGCGCGAAGGCGCGCGGGCCGTAGAGTCCGGGCAGGGCGTCGACCGGCCACCCCTCGGAGTCGAGGACGTAGTGGACGCTGTTGCCTGTGACGGTCGTCTCGATGCGCCGGCCGTCGCCGAAGTCGATGGTGACGCGCGGCGCGGGGCGGACGGACTTCCAGTGGAGCACGAACCGCTCGC
The DNA here is from genome assembly GCA_035634035.1 of Pyrinomonadaceae bacterium. Taxonomy (GTDB): domain Bacteria; phylum Acidobacteriota; class Blastocatellia; order Pyrinomonadales; family Pyrinomonadaceae; genus DASQDT01. The sequence continues at coordinate 4,292 of DASQDT010000024.1, forward strand.
GCATGAGTTTCGAGACTTCGGCGTTGGCGTAGAGCGCCGTGCGGAAGAAGCGGCTGTTGGCGCAGCTAAACTCCTCGTCGAGTCGGCCGAGCAGGCGCAACGACAGAATCGGCTTCTTCTCGGCGCGCGCGGCGCGCTTGGCCTCTTCGATGTCTGTGTGCCAGAAGAGGCGCGAGGCGAAATTGTCGCGCTGTCGGCTGACGCGGTCGAGCGCGTGGGCGAGACGCAGCCACGCCGCGCCCCTCGCGGAGTCCGCGCCCGAGAGTTGACGCGCTATCTCGTCGGCGTGCGCCTCGAAAAGCGCGTCGAGCCCGGCGGGGCCGGCGTCGCGCAGGGCTTGAATCGCGGCGTCGCGCTCGGCGGCCGACTCGGAGACGGCGCTCGCGGCGGCCGACGCGAGGCTCGCGTTGTCGGCGCGCGCCGCGGGCGCGAAAGTTAAAACGAAGAGGAGCAGGAAGGCGGAGGCGCGGAGTGCGGGACGCATCGTCTTAAACCTCTTTTCGATGGGACGAACGTGTCGGCGGACGGGCGGGCCGCGGCGCGGCCGTTCCGGATTGTGCGAGGCGTGACATGAAACTAGATGCGCCGTAAACGCGTGACGTTTACGGCGCATCGCGCTCGCGCGAAAAATTTTTCGGGCTTCAGGCGAGCGGCGCGGCGGCGGGCGCTTCCTGCCCGGTGTCGCCGGCGAGCACGACCGTCAGGTGGTCGGGCCGGAAGTACTTGCGGATGGCGGCGTTGACCTCGTCGGCCGTGACCTCCGAGATGAGGCGCGGGAAGCGGTCGACGTAGTCGGGCCCGAGGCCGTAGAACTCCGCGTTCCAGAGCGCCTCGGCGAGGCCCGCGTTCGTCGAGAGCGCGACCTTGAAAGCGCCGACGGCCGAAGACTTCTCGTCCGCCAACTCGTCCTCGCGGATGCCGCGCTCGACGTATTCGCGCAGCACGTTGAGTGCCGACTCGATGGCGCGCTCGACGTTCTGCGGGTTGACCGAGACGGCGATGTACCACGGCCCGGCCGCCAAGCTCGGCGCGCGGAAGCGCGAGCCGATGCCGTAGGTCAGGCCCTCCTTGTCGCGCACCTGAAGGCCGAGGCGCGACGAGAGCGTGGATTCGCCGAGCGCGCTGTTGGCGATGAGCGCGGCGTAGTAGTCGCCCGCGTCGCGCCGCAGCGGCGCGGCCGAGCCGATGAGCACGTCGACGTTCGCCTTCTCCTTGACGAGCACGACCTCGCGCCGCGCACCTTCCTGCGGCGTCGGGTCTGCCACTTCGACGGCGACCGACTCGGGCCCCGCGAACGTGGCGAACGACTCGCGGAAAATCTCTCCGACCTCGGCGGCGCGCACGTCGCCCGCGATCGAGAGGACGAGCGAGCGGCCGCCGTAGCGCGCGGCGTAGAAGCGTCGCACGTCCTCGACGGTGATGGAGCGGATGCTGGCGACTAACTGCTCGCCCGCCGGGAGGTGGAAGGGGTTTGCGGGGTCGTAGACGACTTGTGTGAAGCGCTCGTAGGCGCGGTGGCGCGTGTTCGACTGCTGCTCCTGAATCGCCGCGACCGTCTGCTGTTTGAGCTTCTCCAACTCGTCGGCCGGGAACGAAGGCTCGCGCAGCTGCTCGGCCAACGCCTCGATTAAGAGACGCACGTCCTGCGCGAGCGCGCGGCCCGAGACGTTGACGGCGAACGGGTCGGTCGAAAACTCAAGCTGCGCGCCGACGCCTTCGAGGTCGCCCGCGAGTTGGAGCTTGGTGCGGCGTTGCGTGCCGCGTTCGAGCATATCGGCCGTGATGCGCGCCAGACCGGGACGGTCGCGCGGCTCGAAGAACGAGCCGGCGCGCAAGGAGGCGCGCAGGGAGACGGTCGGCGTCGCGCGGTTTTCGAGGACGAGGAGAACGGCCCCCGTGTCGAGCTCGGCGCGCGCGACGCGCGAGGCGAAACTGTTGCGCGCGTCAGGGTCGCGCGGGTCGTGATGGCGTTGGAGGCGTCTTGGGACGAGGCGCGGTGGGTTGACGAGAGCCGCGCTGGCGGGCGTGCCGCTGCCGCCGGTCGAGTCGTGCGCGTCGCCGTCAGACTTCGGGATGAAGTGGCCGACGGTGCGGTTCTCCTCGACAAAATATTTGGCGGCGACGCGGCGCACGTCCGCCGCGCCGACGCGCGAGATGTTGGCCGCGTAGTCGCGGTAGAAGCGCCAGTCGGCGACGGCCTCGGCCTCGGAGATTTGCGAGGCGACGTTGAGCGTGCCGTCGCGGTTGTAGGCGACCTCGGCGAGAATCTGCCGCTTCGCGCGCCCGGCTTCGGCCTCCGTCAGACCCTCCGCGCCGACGCGCGCCAGCTCGGCCAAAGTCACGCGCTCGACCTCGCGCGGCTCGACGCCCGGACGCACCGTGACGTAGACGTTAAAGAGTCCGGGGTCGCGGAACTGGTCGCAGTTGGTCGCGGCCGAGACGGCAAGCTCCGTCTCGACGAGCGCCTGATAGAGCCGGCTCGTCACGCCGTTCGAGAGCGCGGCCGACAGGACGACGAGCGCGTAGATGTCGTTCTCGGCGGGCGGCGCGGCGGCGCGCTCCGCGAGCGCGGAGTTCGAGAGCACGGTCGTCTGACCGAGCACGGCGGGCGTGCGGAAGGCTATCTGGATGAGCGCGAGTTCGCCCGCGCGCCGGACGACGAGGCGGCGCTCGCCTTCCTGCGGCGGCTCCTCGGTGTAGACCTCGGGGATGGGCGCGGCCGAGCGCGGCACGCCGCCGAAATGTTCGACGACGAGCGCGAGCGCCCCACGCTCGTCGAAGTCGCCGACGAGGATGGCCGTCGCGTTGTCGGGGTAGTAGAAGGTGTCGTAGAACTCTTTGAGGCGCGCGGTCGGGACGTTCTCGACGTCGGAGCGCCAGCCGATTGTCGGGTGGTGGTAGGGGTGCTCGCGGAAGGCCGTCGCGTAGACGGCCTCGTCGAGAACTAACATCGGCTCGTTCTGCCCGCGCTCAAGCTCGTTGCGGACGACGGTCATCTCCGACTGACGGTCGGCGTCGGCGATGAAGGAGTTGCGCATCCGGTCGGCTTCGAGGCGGACGGCCAAGTCGAGCTGGTCGGAGGGGACGGTCTCGAAGTAGTTGGTGCGGTCGTACCAAGTGGTCGCGTTGAAGTCGGCGCCGATGCGCTGGAGCGTGGCGGCGATCTGCGTGCCGGCCTCCTTGTTGAAGGTCGGCGTGCCCTTGAAGAGCATATGTTCGAGGAGGTGTGTGGAGCCGGTGTGGCCGACGGCCTCGTTGCGCGAGCCGACGCGGTAGAGGACGCAGAAGGTGACGACCGGCGCGACGCGGTTCTCGACGAGCAGGATTTTCAGCCCGTTCGCCCGCAGCCTGTACTCTCTAATCCCTTCGCCCTCGGCGACGAACTCGACGCCCTCGACAATCTGCTCGCTTTGCACGCTCGGCCTCTTCTCCTTCGCTTGAGATATGCTAGCAAATCGCCCGCGGGCAAAGGAAGCGGCCCGCCGGGCGGTCTCCGCGACGGCGTTAACGGCGGCCTGCTGCTTTGCCCTGTAAAGTACTTGACAGGCGGGCGGCGCGGGCGGTATCTTGCGAGTCGCATGGGCGTCACACGCATGGCGAGCGCGCGGGTCGAGGGCGGGGACGAGGCGGGGGCGCAAGCTCCGCCCGCCGCCGCCGCGACGCCCGCGCTCCACGACCGCGCGATGGACAACCTGCGCTTCATACGCGAGACGATGGAGCGCGCCTCGGCGTTTACGGCCGTGCCCGGCTGGGGTCAGGTCGCCATCGGCGCGACGGCGCTCGCGGCCGCCTTCGTCGCCTCGCGGCAGACGCGGCCCGAGGCGTGGCTCGCCGTCTGGCTCGCCGAAGCGATGCTTTCGGCGGTCATCGCCGGGTGGGCGATGTGGCGCAAGGCGCGCGCCGCCTCCACGCCCCTCCTTTCACAGCCCGGACGCAAACTCGCCATCAACTTCGCCCCGCCGATGCTCGCGGGCGCTCTCCTGACAATTGTCTTCTGGCGCGCGGCGCTTCACGAAAGCCTGCCCGCGCTCTGGCTTCTGCTCTACGGGACGGGGGTCGTGACGGGCGGCTCTTTTTCGGTGCGCCCCGTCCCCTTCCTCGGACTCTGCCTGATGCTCCTCGGCGCGGCCGCGCTGTTTGCGCCCGCGTCGTGGGGCGACCTGTTCATGGCCGCCGGCTTCGGCGGCCTCCACATCGTCTTCGGACTGCACATCGCGAGGAGGTACGGTGGCTAGACACGCGGCACTACCCAAAGAGACTCCGGCCCGCGGCCGGCACGCGAACGAGACGGGGCCGCGCGCCGAGATGCAGCGCGGCGCGCAGCAGAAGGGGCAAGCGAAGGGGGCGGCCGAGCAGACGCCGGCCGACCTCGACCGCGTCATCCACGAGCGCGTGCGTCTGGCCATCGTCAGCGCGCTCGCCGTCAACACCTCGCTCACCTTCAACGACCTCAAGCACATGCTCAACACGACGGACGGCAACCTGAGCGTCCACGCGCGCAAGCTCGAAGAGGCCAACTACGTCACCTGCAACAAGTACTTCGACGGGCGGACGCCGAAGACCGAGTACAAGCTGACGGCCTCGGGACGCCGCGCGCTCGAACGCTACCTCAACCACATGGAGGCCATCATCCGCAAGACGCGCGAGGGGTGAGACGCGCCCGGCGCGCCCTTTTTTTGCCTCGTGGCTTTGCGTCGCAAAGCTCTTTGCTTTGCGCCCGAAAAAGAGGAACAAAGGATGAACGCGAACGTGAGTCTGGAGGCGGCCGTCGGCGTGCTCGGCCTGATGGGGAGTTGCGGCGCGCTCGCGCTGATGGGGGCCTTCGCGGCGCACGCGCTGTGGCGGGGGAAGCGCGGGCGGGCGCGTCTGGCCGCGACGGCCGCGCTCGCGCTCGTCTCGCTTTACGCGTGGACGCTTTTGGCCTTCTCCCTGCGGAGCGGCGAGCGCGTGCTCGGGCGCGGCGAGGAGAAGTACTTCTGCGAGGTCGACTGCCATCTGGCCTACTCGGTGGCGGGCGTCGAGAGGCGGGCGAAGGTCGGCGAGGGGGCGAACGCGGCGACGGCGCGCGGCGAGTTCTACGTCGTCACTATCAGGACGCGCTTCGACGAGCAGACCACCTCGCCGCTCCGGGGCGACTCCCCGCTCCGCCCGAACGCGCTCGCCGTGACGCTCTACGACGGGCGCGGCGGCGCGCACGAGCCCTCGCCCGAGGGCCAGCGGGCGCTGGAGCTGGCGGGCGAGGCGGGGCTGCCTTTAGACTCGCCGCTCCGGCCCGGCGAGTCGTACCTGACGCGCCTCGTCTTCGACCTGCCCGCTTCGGACGACCCGGCGCGCGACGCGCTGCTGCTCGTCAACGAGAGCGCGCTCCCGACGCGCTTCATCATCGGCCACGAGAACAGCCCCCTGCACGGGCGGACGAAGTTCAGGCTCGGCTCCTAAGCGCGGGCGGGTGTGGGTTCCCACGAAGGCGGCGCGGCGTTTTCCGCGTTGCCGCGCGCCGCGTCCCGCGTCATCCTCGCGGGCGAGAGGGGAGGTGGAAGGGTTTTTATGAACGAGAGGACGAGACTCGGACTCGGCGTCATCGAGGCGTCGCTACTTCTGGGCGTCATCGGCGACGCGCTCCTGCGCGCGACGCCGTGGGGCTTGAACGTCACGCTGTGGGTCTGCGCGTTCCTCGCGGCGGCGCTGGCGCTCGCCCGTCGCGACGCGGCGAGGGCGCGCGCGGCGTGGGGCGAGGGGCGGTGGCTCTGGCCGGCCGTCGCGCTGCTCGCCGTCTTTTTCTCGTGGCGCGACTCGCTGACCCTGCGCGCCATCGACACGTGGATGATTCTCGGCGCGCTCTCGCTCGCCGCGCTGGCGACGCGCTCGGGCCGCGTGCGGCTCGCGGGCCTCGGCGAGTACGCGCTCGCGGCCGTCATGTCGGCCGTCAACGCGCTGTTCGGCTTCCTGCCGCTGGCCTTCGCGGACGTGAAGTGGGGCGAGATGTCGCGCGCGGGGTGGTCGCGCCACGTGTGGGCGGTCGCGCGCGGGGCGATGCTGGCCGTGCCGCTCATCCTACTTTTCGGCGCGCTGTTCGTCGCGGCCGACGCCGCCTACGAGGCGCTCGTGGCCGACCTCTTCGGCTTCGACGCGGAGGATGGCTTCACGCACGTCTTACTCATCTTCTTCGTCGCGTGGGTGACGGGCGGCTACCTGCGCGGCGCGCTGCTCGCGAGCAACCCCATCACGACCTTCGGGCGCTTCAAGACGCAGCCCGCCGTCGGCCTCAACCTCAACGACACGAGACGCGCGGCCGCCGCGCCGCCCGCGGGCGCTAAGACGGCGTCGGAGGGCGCGGCCGAGAGGCAAGACCCCTCGGAGCTGCGCGGCCTCTTCTCCGGCGGTGACCCGCGCGCGACCTCAACGCCGACGCCGGCCTCGACGCCGTCGGCGACATCGACACCGTCGGCGACTTCGTCAACAACTCCGGCCACGTCGTCATCAGCGTCGCCGTCGCAGCCTTCCGCGCCGCCGCCCTCGCCCGCGCCGGAGAACGCGGCGGGGCGAACGCTCTCGCTCGGGCTGGTCGAGGTCGGCGTCGTCGTCGGGTTGCTCGACGCGCTGTTTCTGAGCTTCGTCCTCGTGCAGCTGCGCTACTTCTTCGGCAACTCCGCCCACGTCGTCAACTCCGCCGGCCTGACCTTCTCCGACTACGCGCGGCGCGGCTTCTTCGAGCTCGTCTGGGTGGCCGCGCTCGCGCTCGCCTTCCTGCTCGCGGCCCACTGGCTCCTGCGCAAAGACGCTTCGGGTCGCGCCGAGCGCGTCTTCCGCGTGCTCGCGGGCGCGATGCTCGCGCTGCTCTTCGTCATCATGGCCTCGGCCCTGTGGCGAATGCGCCTCTACCAGCTCGCCTACGGGCAGACGGAGCTGCGCTTCTTCACGACGGCCTTCATGCTCTGGCTCGGCGCGGTCTTCGTCTGGTTCGCGGCGACGGTCTTGCGCGGCCGCCGCGAGCGCTTCGCGTGGGGCGCGGCCGTCGCCGGCTTCGTGACGGTCGTCGCGCTCCACGCCGTCAACCCGAGCGAGCAGATCGTGCGTGCGAACCTCGCGCGCGCGCAACAGACGGGGCGGTTCGACGCGGCCTACGCCGTCGCGCTCGGCGACGACGCCGTGCCCGCGCTCGTCTCCTCGCTCCACGCGCTCAACCCGCGCGACCGCAACTACATCGCCTACCGACTCGTCAACCACGTCCGCACGCACGACGCGCACGACTGGCGCTCTTGGAACTTGGGTCGCTGGCGCGCGCGCCGCGCCGTCGGCGAGCACGAGACGACGCTCGGCGAGTGGGCGCGCGAGTGGCGGGAGGAGATGCGAAGCCGTCAGCCGCGGTGAGGCGCGCCGCCGTCGTACTGATTCGATATCGAAGGGCGTCGCGGCGGTTCGATTTGTTTACAGGCGAGAGTGCGCGCGGGCGTCGGGTGTGCGACGCCCGCGCGCACTCTCGCTTCGGGCCTCAAAGTTGCTCTCGGAGGCGGACTTTGGGGGACGAGAGGATTGCCGAAAAAACGTCCGAGTAGAGCGCCGTTCTCGATAATCTGCGCGTTCGTGCTCGCCGTCGCCGCGTGCGGCGGCGCGTCCGACGGCGTCGGCGAGGGCGGACGCCCCGCGCCGCACTTCCGCGCCGGCTTCAACCTCTTCAGCCCCGCGCAGGATGTCGAGTTGGGCCGCCAGTCGGCCCAGCAGATCGCGCGCGAATCACCGCTCCTCGACGACGCGCCGACCGTCGGCTACGTCCGCCAGCTCGGCGCGCGACTCGCCGCCAAAGCGCCCGGACACAACTTCCCTTACGAGTTCCAAGTCGTCGCCACGCGCGAGATAAACGCCTTCGCGCTGCCGGGCGGATTCATCTTCGTCAACGCGGGCGTCATCGCCGCGGCGAAGAACGAGGGCGAGCTGGCCGGCGTCATCGCGCACGAGATAAGTCACGTCGCCCTGCGTCACGGGACGAATCAGGCGTCGAAGGCTTACATCGCGCAGGCGGGTTTGGGCGTGCTCGGCGCGCTCGCCGGCGGCGACTCCGACGTGGGCGACATCATCAACAAGGTCGGCGGCGCGGGCGCGAATATGCTCTTTCTGAAGTTCGGGCGGACGGCCGAGACGCAGGCCGACCTCGAAGGCGCGCGCATCATGGCCGCGGCCGGCTACGACCCGCGCGACATGGCCGGCTTCTTCCAGACGCTCCAAAAACAGTCGGGCGGTCAGCGCGTCCCCGAGATGCTCAGCGATCACCCAGACCCCGGCAACCGCGTGGCCGCGATTACCGAGTTGATTGCTTCCCTTCAGATGAGCCGGACGCCCGTCCGCGACACGCCCGAGTTCCAACAGATAAAGGCGCGTCTGACGGGGCGCGCGAACGCGGCGACGGGCGCGGCCTTGCGCTCTTCGGCCGAGCCCGAGCGGCGCGGGCCGAGCAACCCCGACGACATCGAGCCGGGCGCGCGCCCCGCGCAGCCCTCGGCCGCGTTCAAAACTTTTCAGGCGAGCGACGGCTCTTTCGCCTTCGGCTACCCCGACAACTGGGACGGCTTGGCGCTGCGCGGCGGCGAGTCGAATCTCGTGTTCGCGCCGCGCGGCGGCTACGGCGAGATCGACGGCGCGGTCTACGTCACGCACGGCATCTTCATCGGCGTCGTCGACCCGGCCTCGCCGGATTTGGAGCGGGCGAACGCCGCTTACGTCGAGCAGCAGATACAGGCCAACCCGGACTTCCGCGTGCGTCAAGCGCCCGAGGCCGTGAGTTTCGGCGACGGGCGGCGCGGCTACGCGACCGTCGTGACGGGGCCTTCGACCGTGACGGGCGTCGTCGAGGTCGATGTCATCTACACGACGGCGACGCGCGACGGGCGACTCTTCTACCTCACCACGATGGCCCCCGAGGACGAGTTCGCGCGCTACCAGCCCGCCTTCGAGCAGATCATCCGAAGCCTCCGCCTCGCCCGGTGAATTAAGGTTGCCAGATGGAAGGCAGCGACGCCTCGTCGAGTTCGAGCGCGTCGCCGTCCGGGAGGACGTGGATGAGTCGCGCGCCGCGCGCGCGCAGAGGCGGGCCGAGGAGCCCGACGCGGTGACAGTTGGCGCGCGGCCGGCTGTGCGCCGTCAGGGGCCGCGACTCGGAGCACATCAGGGCGACGCGCGCGTCCGAGGCCAACTCCATGATGCGGTCGAGCCCGCGCCCCAACTCGTCGGGCGGCGCGACGACCTTGCCGCCGCACTCGGGCAGCCACTCGTAGCCGATGCGACTCTCGGCGAGCGCGGCCTCAAGGACGCGCCCGTTGTACTGCGGCCAGCGCGAGCGCGCCGCCGAGCGCACGTCGCACAGGACTTCGATCTCGTAACGCCGAAGGAGCGAGAGGAAGTAGTCGAACGCGTGCCGGCCGTGGCCGACGGTGTAGATGGTGACGCCCTGTGTCATAACTTTTTCACTCGGAGACAATCGCGCAGAGCTCCTCCGCGACGAGTCGGCCGGCGACGCGGTGGCCGTCCGCGTTCCAGTGGCCGTTGCGCCCGACGCTCTCGCCGAAGCCGTGCAGGAAGACGCGGTGCTCGTCGGCGTAAGCCTGCAAACGGGGCGCGAGGTTTAAGACGCGGAAGCCCTCGCGCTCGCCGAGCGCCTTGACGCGTTGGTCGGGGTAGAAGATGTCGGTCGCGCCGACGCGGCGCACGAACTGTTCGCGCAGGGACGGGTCGGGGACGACCTGCACGGCGTTGCTGAGCGTGACGACGACGAAGCGCGCGCCCCTCGCCTCGGTCTCGGCCCGCATCGTCTTAACCAACTCCTCGGTCACGGCCCAAGCCTCCTGCCAGACGGCGTCGGCCGGCTCGCGGTAGATGAGGTTGTCGATGCCGACCTCTTCGGGCGCGGGGGCGGCGTCCGCGCCGTCGGTCGCGTGCGCGCGCGTCGCGGCGTCGGGCGCGGGCTTCGGTGCGGGCGCGCGGCGGGCGGCGATGAGTGCCTTGATCGCGCCGTGGGCCTGATGGCCGAGCTGTATGACACGCGAGTTGTCGCGCACCCATTTGCCGGCGCGGTTGAGCGCGGAGGAGCGCAGGCGGAAGGCGCTCGTCTCGCGGAAAGAGTCGTCGGCGGCGAGTCGTCCGTCGCGCAGGACGAAGTAGGGAACCTCGCTCGCGCGTTTGAGGGCGCGCGAGTTGTCGGTCACGTCGTTGTTGGTCGTGAAGGCGAGGAGCACGATGTCGGGCGCGTAAGGCCAGACGTGCTCGCGCAAGGTGATGAGCTCCTGCGCCGTGCCGTAGCCGGAGACGCCGAAGTTGATGAACTCGACCTCGCGGCCGGCGAGCGCGGGGCAGTCGCGCAGAAGCTTTTCGGCGACCGACCAGAAGGCCTCGTGCTGCTCGACCTGCAGGGCCTCGGCGTAGGAGTCGCCGACGACGGCGACGCGCAGAGTGTCCGGCGGCTTCTCGCGCGCGTGCTCGCGGTCGCGCAGGCCCGCCGAGTTGACGCGGACGTGCGACGCGCCCTCCTTCGTGTAGCGGCCCTCCATGCCGGGCTTGAGCGCGTAGCCGCGCGTCGGGTCGGTCGTGTAGAAGACGGGGTAGGAGTAGCCGGCCGCGCGCAGCGCGACCTCCGCGACCGCGAGCGCGAACGCGACGCTCGCGGCGACGACCAGCACCTTCACGCGCCGCCGCGCGCCCCGCTCTGCTGCGCCCCTCGCCATACGGCGAAAGAGGTTAAAGGGAAACGCGCGGTCGGTAAAGTCGGGCGCGCTTTAGTTCGACGCGCGGGGCGGCGGGAGCGGGTTCAGAACGTCGATGACGAAGCGCCAGCGGCCCTCGCGGTTGCGCTTCCAGACGCGCGCGTAGTGTCCGCGCTCCGTGACCGCGCCGGACGACTTCAACTCGTAAGTGCCGTAGGTGTAGCCGAGGTCGCCGGAGCGCGCGGCGCGCGCGGCCGCCGGCTCCCAAGTAAGAGTTTGCTCGCGCGGCGGGAGGAGCTTGCGGCGCGAGTCGCGCGTCGCGGCGGGGAAGTGTCCTTCGCGGAGGAGTCGCGCCTCCGGGTCGGCGTAAACCTCGAAGGCCGCGGCCGCGTCGGACGCGGAGGCGCGCGAGAACTCGCGTTCGAGTTTGAGGAGCGCGCGCTCGAACTCGGACGGGTCGAGGTCGAGCTTGTCGCGCGCGGTGTTCTGGCGGAAGTCTGAGGCGTAGCTGAGCGAGGGCGACGCCGCCGCGGGCGCGGGGTGCGAGACGCCCACGTCGAGGAGGAACTTCCAAGCGCCGTCGCGCTGCTTGCCCCAGACGGTCATGAACTGACCGTGCGCGGCGGCGCGCTCGTCGTCTTTCTTCGCGCGAAACTCCCACGGCCCCGTCGTCAGTCCCAAGTCGCCCGCGCGCGAGACGTCGGCGAAGGTCGGCTCCCACGCGAGCAGGCCGTCGCGCTCGGGCTGAGCGGAGAGGAACTCGCGGCCGTTGACGGGGCCGGGGCGGAAGAGCAGGCCGTCGTCGGCGATGAAGGCGAGGAAGGCCGCGCGCGTGCCGCGCTCGGAGGCCGCGCGCGCGAAGGCGCGCTCCGTGCGCACGACCGACTGAAGCTCGGCCGCGCGGTCGACACGCTTCGGCCTCTCGCGCCGCCCGGCGCGCGCGCGCGCGACGAAAGGCGCGGCGGCGCAACACAGGAGCGCGCAGGCGAGCGCGCCGCTCAGAAGTGAAGAGTGCTTCATCACTT
>DASQDT010000025.1:0-10594 GCA_035634035.1 Pyrinomonadaceae bacterium
GGGGATAGGGAAGCGCTTCCCCGGCGTGGTCGCGCTCGCGGGGGTTGACCTCGAAGTCTACCCCGGCGAAATCGTCGCGCTCATCGGCGAGAACGGCGCGGGCAAATCGACCTTGATGAAAATCCTCGGCGGCGTCTACCAGCCGGACGAGGGCGAGGTTTTAGTCGACGGCCAGCCCGTCCGCCTCCACTCGGTCTCCGACGCCATACGCCTGCGCGTCGGCTTCATCCACCAAGAGCTCAACGTCCTCGACAACCTCGACGTCGGGAGCAACGTCTTCCTCGGGCGCGAGCCGCGCCGCGGCGGCCTGCTCAACCTCGTTGACACGAAGCGAATGCACGAGGAGGCCGAGACGTACCTGCGCCGCCTCGGCCTCGACGTGCCGAGCCGCACGCCGCTCTCTCGACTCTCCATCGCGCAGCAGCAGATGGTCGAGATCGCGAAGGCGCTCTCGCAGGACGCCCGCATCCTGATCATGGACGAGCCGACCTCCTCCTTGACGCTCACGGAGACGGAGCGGCTGATGGGGGTCGTCAAGGGCCTGCGGGCGCAGGGCGTGAGCGTCATCTACATCTCGCACCGCTTGGGGGAGGTCAAGGAGCTGGCCGACCGGGTGGTGGCCCTGCGCGACGGGCGCAACGCCGGGGAGCTGCGGCGCGGCGAGGTGACGCACGACCGGATGGTGAGGATGATGGTCGGCCGCGACTTGGAGAGCTTCTACGCGCACGCCGACGAGGGCGCGGCGCGCAGGCCCGCGCGCTTCGCCGTGCGGAATTTGCGCACGCGCCGCTACCCGCGCCACGCCGTCTCGTTCGAGGTCGGAGAGGGCGAGGTGCTCGGCTTCGCCGGCCTCGTCGGCGCGGGACGCTCCGAGGTCGCGCAGGCCATCTTCGGCGTCGACCCGCCCGCCGGCGGCGAGCTCGTGCTCGACGGCGAGACGCTGCGTATTCGCTCGCCGCGCGAGGCCATCCGGCGCGGCATCTACCTCGTCCCCGAAGACCGGAGACGGACGGGCCTCATCGTCGAAGAGATCATCCGCAAAAACGTGACGCTCCCGTCGCTCTCGCGCTACGCGCGGGCGGGCCTCGTGCGGGCGGGCGAGGAGCGCAAGATGGCGCAGGAATTGTCGGCCCGCCTTAACGTCAAGGCTCCTTCGGTCGAGGTGAGGGCGGGGAACTTGTCGGGCGGCAACCAGCAGAAGGTGGTGCTCGCCAAGTGGCTGTCGCTCGGGCCGAAGGTCTTAATCTTCGACGAGCCGACGCGCGGCATCGACGTCGGCGCGAAGGCCGAGATCTACGACCTCATCCGCGGGCTCGCGCGCGAGGGCGTGGCGATCATGATGATTTCGTCCGACATGGAAGAGGTGTTGGGCGTGAGCGACCGCGTGGCCGTCATGCACGAGGGGCGTCTGGCGGGCGTGCTCAGGCGTGCCGAGTTCAGCGAGGAGGCGGTCATGCGGCTCGCCGTCGGCCACGACGGCGACGGCGCGTCGGAGTCGGCCGCCGCGTGACGCGGAGAGATTTTTCAACGGGCAGAGAGGCGAACGGAGTGGGCATGAGTCGAAACGTTGTGAGGTGGGCGGCCGCCGCTTTGTGCGCGCTCGTCTGTGCGGGCGCGGCCGCGGCGCAGCGGGGGGGCGGCGTGAGGCGAGAAGACTTCGGCAGGACGCCGGACGGGCGCGCGGTGTCGCTCTACACGCTGACGAACCGGCGCGGCGCGGAGGCGCGCGTCATCAATTACGGCGGCGCAATCGTCTCGCTCAAAGTCCCCGACCGGCGCGGCCGGATGGCGGACGTGGTGCTCGGCTTCGACGACCTCGCCGGGTATCTCGCCCAAGACTTCTACATCGGCGTCCTCGTCGGCCGCTACGCCAACCGCATCGGAGGCGCGCGCTTCACGCTGGGCGGCGTCGAGTACAGGCTCGCCGCGAACAACGGCGCGCACAACCTCCACGGCGGCCCGCGCGGGTTCGATAAGGCCGTCTGGGACGCGCGCCCCTTGAGGGCGCGCGGCGGCGCGGCGCTCGAACTGACTTACCTGAGCCGCGACGGCGAAGAGGGCTTCCCCGGCAACCTGCGCGCGCGCGTCGTCTACACGCTGACGGACGCGAACGAGCTGCGCGTCGACTACTCCGCGACGACCGACCGCGACACCGTCGTCAACATGACGCAGCACTCCTACTTCAACCTCAAGGGCGCGGGCGAGGGCGACATCCTCGACCACCTTCTGACCGTCAACGCCGCGCGCTTCACGCCGACCGATTCGACCTCCATCCCGACGGGCGAGCTGCGCGCGGTCGGCGGCACGCCCTTCGACTTCAGGCGCGCGACCCGCATCGGCGCGCGCATCGGGGCCGACGACGAGCAGTTGCGTTTCGGCAAGGGCTACGACCACAACTTCGTCGTCCGCGGGCGCGCCGGCACGCTCAGGAAGGCGGCCGAGGTCTACGAGCCGACGACGGGGCGCGTGATGGAGGTCTTGACGACCGAGCCGGGCGTGCAGTTCTACACGGGCAACTACCTCGCCGTCGAGCGCGGCAAGAATGGTAAGCCCTACCCGCAGCGCACGGGCTTCTGCCTTGAGACGCAGCACTACCCCGACTCGCCGAACAAGCCCGCGTTCCCTTCGACCACGCTGCGCCGCGGCGGGCGCTACCGTTCGACGACCGTCTACAGATTCTCGGCCCGCTGAAACGCGTGGCCCGGAGCGAGGAGGCTTTGAGGTGAGGAAAGAGCTCGGCACGTTCGTCCTGCTCGTCGTCCTGTGCGTGGTGGTGGCGGCCATCAACCCGCGCTTCCTCGGCGCGGCCAACCTCCAGAACATGGCCCGGCTCATCGGGATGTACGGCATCTTCAGCATCGGCCTCGGCGTCGTCATCATCACGGGCGGCATCGACCTCTCGGTCGGCTCGATGTTCGCGCTCCTCGGCGTCCTGCTCTCCATCTTCCTAGTCGAGTGGGGCTTGCCGGGGGCGCTGGCGGTGATCGCCGTGATGGGCGTCGCCGTCGGACTGGGACTCGTGCACGGGCTTCTGATCACGCGCCTGAAGATTCAGCCGTTCATCGTCACCCTGTGCGGGCTCCTGTTCTACCGGGGCCTCGCGCGCTTCGTCGCCGACGACGAGACGAAGGGGTTCGGGACGGGCGCGGGCTTCGAGTGGCTGACGACGCTCGCGACGGGCAGCCTCTTCGGCGTGCCGATGCCGTTCCTGCTCCTCATCGTCATCGCCGTCGTGATGTGGGTCGTGCTGCACCGCTCGATCTACGGCCGGTATCTTTTCGCCGTCGGGCGCAACGAGGAGGCGGCGCGCTACTCGGGCATCAACGCGCGCGCGGTCGTCGCCTCGGCCTACGTCATCTCGGGGCTGATGGCGGGCGTGGCCGGCGTGCTCTTGGCCTTCTACACCAACTCGGTCTCGCCCTCTTCGCACGGAAACTTCTTCGAGCTTTACGGCATCGCGGCGGCGGTCTTGGGCGGCTGTAGCTTGCGCGGCGGCGAGGGCTCGGTCGTCGGCATCATCATCGGCGCGGCGCTCCTGCAAGTTTTGCAGAACCTCGTCAACCTGCTCGGCATACCCTCGTCGCTCAACTTCGCCGTGATGGGCGCGGTCATCCTCGTCGGCGTCGTCGCCGACCAACTGCTCAGCCGCCGCTCGGCGCGCGCGTGAGTCTCGATTCGATTGCCGGGAAGGACACGATGAAGTTCAGGCTGACGACGCGCTCGCTCGCACTCTTGTTACTCGTCTTCGTCTGCGCGGACGCGCGCGCGCAGGGCGCGAGTCCGGCGGCGAGTCCGGCGGCGACACGGACGGCGGGGCGGACTTACGTCATCGTCCACGGCGCGTGGGGCGGCGGGTGGGCCTTCCGCCGCGTCGAGGAGTTGCTGCGCGCGCGCGGCCACAACGTCTACCGGCCGACGCTGACGGGACTCGGCGAGCGCACGCACTTGGCCGGCCCCGGCGTCGGGCTCCGGACGCACGTCGAGGACGTGGTCAACGTGCTCCTCTTTGAAGACCTGCGCGACGTGGTGCTCGTCGGCCACAGCTACGGCGGCGTCGTCATCACGGGCGTCGCCGACCGCGTCCCGGAGCGCATACGCAGCCTCGTCTACCTCGACGCGATCGTGCCGAACGACGGCGAGTCGGCGCTCGCGGCCATCGGCGGGCGCGGCGAGTGGGTCAAGCGGATGGAGCGCGACGGGCTGCTCGTCCCGCCGTGGGTGCGGCCCGAGCACCCGCTGCCGAAGGACGTGCCGCACCCCGTCAAGACTTTCACCGACCCCGTCTCCTACAAGAACGAGGCGGCGAAGAAGCTGCCGGCCACCTACGTCCTCACGGTCGAGGCGAACGCGACGCGCGACGACTTCGACGCGCAGGCCGAGCGCGCGAAGGGGCGCGGCTGGACGGTCTTGCGCATGACGGCCGATCACAACCCGCAGCGCACCGCACCCGAGGCGCTCGCCGAACTCCTCGACAAGGCGCGGTGAGTAGAGTAGACGGCATTCGGCAGACGGTAGTCAGCAGAAAACATCGGCGGGCGTTGGGTCATCAACTCAACGCCCGCCGATGTCGTTTCCTTCCACTGACTACCGTCTACTGATTACCTCTCGTCACCCCCGGCCAAGCGTCCGTGCGGAACGGCGAGGCGGGGAGGTCGTCGGAGTTGTAGAGGTTCGTCGCGGGGTTGTCGGCCCACGCGTAGCGGACGGCGACGGGGCGCGCGACGCGGTCGCTCCAGACGACGACCGTCTCGCCCTCGACGCGCGCCTCGGCCCGCACGAACTTGCGATCCTCACCGGCGACGGCGAAGCCGACGGGCGCGCGCCCGTCGGAGGTCTTGAGGCCGCGCGCGTGTTTGAAGCGGAGGCGGACGCGGCCGCCCTCGACGGCGTGCGAGTCGTAGAGCGGGCCGGAAGGGACGACCGCTTGCTTGTACGTGTCAAAGAGCGCCCAACGCGCGAGGCGCAGGCCCACGTCGCGCTTGTTGCGCGGGTGGATGTCGTCGGCCTCGCCGATGTCGATGGCGACGGCCATGCCCGTGCGCGGGACGCTGCGCATCGTCAGCGTCTGCGCCTCGCGCAGCTCGGCCCAGTCGCTCTCGGCGGGCTCAGTGTTTCGCGCGCGCCAGTTGGCGAGCTGGACGAAGTAGAAGGGGAAGTCATCCGAGCCCCAACGCGCGCGCCAGTCGCGAATCATCGCGGGGAAGAGCGCGCGGTATTGGTAGGCGCGGCCCGCGTTCGACTCGCCCTGATACCAGATCGCCCCGCGCACGGCGAACGGCGTGAGCGGCGCGAGCATCGCGTTGTAGAGGACGAACGGGTTGTAGTGGCTCTCGGGGCCGGGGCGCGGGCCGGGGTGGTTCGAGTAGTCGACCTCGCGCGCGGGTACCGTGCGCTCGGCCTTGTAGGCCCAACGGCCGTCGAGCGCGAGCGAATCGGGCGACGACGCGCCGTCGGGCGCGAGACGCATCTCGGCGGCCGACCCGCCGAAGCCGCCGCCGCCCATCGCGTCGAAGACGCGCACGGCGACGACGTTGCGCCCCGCGCGCACTAACGGGCCGGGCACCTTGTAGCGGCGCGGCGCGGCGTAAGCGTTCGGCGTCTCCGCGCCGGTCGCGCCGACGCGCTCGCCGTTGAAGTAGGTCGTGTCGTGGTCGTCAATCGCGCCTAAGCCTAAGAAGAGGTCGCGGCCCGCGAGCCGCGCCGGCACTTCAACCTCGCGGCGGAACCAGACGACGCCGTCCACCGCGAGCCCCGCCTGCTCCCACTGCTGCGGCAGACTCATCCATTGCCAATCCGAAATGTCATGCGCAGCGTCTGCGTAGCCGAGCGCCTCGCCGCGGTTCCCCTCGTCGCGCTGAATCACGCGCGCGTTCTGTTTCTCCCACTCGGCGAGCTTGCGGTCGTACTCGCGCCGAAGCTCCGGCAGGTTGCGCATCTCGGCCTCGTGGCGTTCGAGGATGACGCGGAGCGCGGGGTCTGCGGCGAGCGCCTCGCGGCTCGTCCAAGACTCGGCGGGCGTCCCGCCCCAAGAGGTGTGGACGAGGCCGACCGGCACCTTGATGCGCGCGCGCAGCTCGCGCCCGAAGTGGAAGGCGACGGCCGAAAATCTCAGAGCCTCTTCGGGCGTGGCGACGACCCAACGCCCGCGCGCCTCTTCGAGGGGCTCGGCCGCGATCTTCTTCTCGACGGTGAAGAAGCGCAGCCGCGCGTCGCTCGCGGCGGCCGCGTCCTGCGGCCCGCCCTCGGCCCGCGCGAGCGGCCACTCCATGTTCGACTGCCCCGAGCAGACCCAGACCTCGCCGACCATCACGTTCTTGAAGGTGTGCGTGTTCGTGCCCGAGATGACGAGCGTGTAGGGCCAGCCGGCCTTGAAGGGGCCGAGGAACGCCTGCCAGCGGCCGCGCTCGTCGGCCACGGTGCGGGCCGTCTCGCCGGCGAAGGTGATCGTCAGACGCTCGTCGCGCCGGGACATGCCCCACAGGCGGACTCTGCGGCCCTGCTGCAAGACCATGTTCTCGCCGATGACGGAAGGCGTGCGCACCTCGGCCCGCGCCTGATGCGAGGGCGCGACGAGGTACAAGACCAGCGCGAGAAGGATAAATTTAACGTCTCGTCTCATCGACTCCCCGCGCGGCCCGGACGCTCCGCGTCGTGAGCGGCCGGCCCGCGTCATCTCTTTCGCCGCTTGAGTTGAAAAGTCTTTGCGCCATTCTCGCGCGCGCACGCGGATTGTTCAAGAGCGAAAGGGGCGCGGGTATTCACTAGACAGTCGGCGGCAGTCGGCAGTCGGTAGCTAAGACCTTCGACGGCGGGGCGGCGCGTTTCACACGAACGCGCCGCCCCGCCGCGCAGGACGTTCTAGCGTCTGAGGACGCCGATTTCTTCGCCGCCGGCTTGTGAATTATAATCGCGCGCACGGCTTAAAAACTTCGCGCCGCGGCTCTCGGGAGGCAGTCTGAAACCGGCCAACGACAAAATCCTCGTCGTCGACGACGATCAGGCTATCCGCTGGACGCTCGGCGAGGCTTTGCGCAGTTGGGGCTACCGGCCGACCGAGGCCGGCACGGTCGCCGAGGCACTCAAGGCTTTCGACGCCGAAGAACCGGCGGCCGTCCTCCTCGCCATGAATCTGCCGGACGGCCCCGGCCTCGACGCCCTGCGCGAGATGAAGTCGCGCCAGCCCGAGGCCGTCGTCGTGATGTTGGCGGGCAACGTCCACGCCCGCAACACCGTCGAGGCGCTGCGCGGCGGCGCATACGACTTCATCGGCAAGCCCGTCAAGCTCGAAGAGTTGCGCGCCACCATCCGCAACGGCATCGAGGCCCACTCGCTGCGCCGCGAAGTCACGCGGACGCGCCGCGAGCGCGCGGGCCGCTTCGGCTTCGACCAGATAATCGGCGAGTCGCCGGCCGTCCGCAAGATGCTCGCGCTCGCGCGCAAAGTGGCCGAGTCGGAAGTCTCGTCCGTGCTTGTGCAGGGCGAGTCGGGGACGGGCAAAGACTTGGTCGCGAAGGCCGTCCACTACGGCTCGCGACGCTCGGACGGCCCCTTCGTCGCCATCAACTGCGCGGCGACTCCTTCGGCCTTGATCGAGTCGGAGCTGTTCGGCCACGAGAAGGGCGCGTTCGCCGACGCGAAGGCGCGCAAGGAAGGACTGTTCGAGCAGGCCGAGGGCGGGACGCTCCTCTTGGACGAGATAGGCGAGCTCGAACTAGGACTTCAGGCGAAGCTCCTGCGCGTCTTGGAAGAGGGGACGTTCCGGAGGGCCGGCGGTTCGAAAGACTTGCCTCTGGACGTGCGCGTCGTCGCCGCGTCGAACCGCGACCTCAAGGCCGAGAGCGAGCAGGGCCGTTTCCGCCTCGACCTCTACTACCGCCTGTCGGTCATCCGAATCGACATCCCGCCTTTGCGTGAGCGCGGCGACGACATTCTTCTGCTCGCCGACTACTACATCAAGACGCTCGCCGAGCGCCTGCGTCTGCGCAAGACCGTCCGCGGCCTCGCGCCCGAAGTCGCGGAGGCGTTCCGGCGCTACTCTTGGCCCGGCAACGTCCGCGAGCTGCGCAACGTCGTCGAGCGCGCCCTCATCCTCGAAGACAGCGACGTGATTACGGCCGAGTACCTCCCGCGCGACTTGGCCGAGTCGGCCGTCGCCGCGCCGTCGCCGCCGTCGCGCCCGCTCGCGGAGTCTCCGGCGGCGTCTGAAAAAGAGTTCGTGCTCCCGCGCGGCGGCGTCTCGCTCGAAGAGTTGGAGACCTCGCTCGTGCGTCAGGCCGTCGAGCGCAGCGGCGGCAACCAGACGCGCGCGGCCGAGCTGCTCGGCATCTCGCGCGACCAGCTCCGCTACCGACTCAAAAAACTCGAAGACGCGACTCCCGCCACCGAGGCGGCGTCGCCGAAGTAGCGAGCCGGCCGGTACGGCGACGCTTGTGCCGGCGCGTTCGAGGCGGGGTTCGGCCGCGAAGCGAAGGGCGCGGGCGGCGCAGACGTGACAGCCGCCGCCGTGATGGGCTATCCTTTTTCGCACTCTTGGGAGAGGTGCAGGAGTGGTTGAACTGGCAGCACTGGAAATGCTGTGTACGGGGAACCGTACCGTGGGTTCGAATCCCACCCTCTCCGCCATAGAAGCACCCGGCCGTCAGCATTCAGCTTTCAGCTTCTTTTGTGTTAAGCTGACCGCCGACTGCTGACGGCTTACGGCTCTTTAAAAAATTTATCAGACTTCGGGCTCCGCACAACGCCTTGCCACGCGAACCCCGCCAGGCCGGGAACGGAGCAACGGTAGCGGCGGCGGCGTGTGTTGCGGGTTAGTCCGGAGTCTGGCCACATCGGGGAAGAGTTGCCGGCGGGAGCGTCGGGCTTGCCGAAGGGCGCGCGTTCGGAGGAGAATCCACGCGCCGCCGCGAAACTTCGTGACGCGAGCCGCGCCCGGCGGCAACTCTTTTCGCTTTTCCGGGGCCGCCCATGAGAATCAACTTCAAACGCATCAACCACGTTCAGGTCTGCATCCCGCGCGGGGCCGAAGGCGAGGCGCGCGACTTCTACGGGCGGCTCCTCGGCCTGCGCGAGATTCCCAAACCGGCGGAGCTGCGCGAGAGCGGCGGCCTCTGGTTCGAGATGGCCGACGTGCAACTCCACGTCAGCGTCGAGGACGAGATGGTGCGGACGAAACGACACCCGGCCTTCGAGGTCGAGGACATCGCGGGCGTGCGGCAGTATCTCGAAGCGAACGCCGTCCGCACGCGCGACGAGCGCGACGCGGGCGGGATGCGCCGCTTCTCGCTCTTCGACCCCTTCGGCAACCGCATCGAGCTGATGGAAACGATTCAGGCCAACGGCTAACAGCTAACCACCGGCAGCTTCCGTATGTCTTATCAGGTCATCGCGCGCAAGTGGCGTCCGCAAGGCTTCGAGGAGGTCAAGGGGCAGGAGCACATCACGCGCACGCTCCGCAACGCCATCGAGGCCGAGCGCCTGCACCACGCCTACCTCTTCTCCGGGGCGCGCGGCGTCGGCAAGACGACCACCGCGCGCCTCTTGGCGAAGGCCGTCAACTGTCACAAGTCAGACCGCCCGACGCCGACGCCCTGCCCCGCATCCGACCCAGACCCCTGCCCGTCCTGCCGCGAGGTCGCCGAGGGGCGCTCGATTGACGTGCTGGAGATCGACGCCGCCTCGAACACGGGCGTCGACAACGTCCGCGACGCCATCATCGAGAGCATCAACATCCGCCCGGCGCGCGACCGCTACAAGGTCTTCATCGTCGACGAAGTCCACATGCTGTCGACGCAAGCCTTCAACGCGCTGCTGAAGACTCTGGAAGAGCCGCCCTCGCGCGTCCTCTTCATCATGGCGACGACGCACGCGCACAAAGTCCCCGAGACGATCCTCTCGCGCTGCCAGCAGTTCGAGTTCCGCACCATCTCGGCCGCGAAAATCTTCGAGCGGCTCAAGCTCATCGCCGGGGCCGAGGGCATCGACGTGTCGGACGACGCCCTGCGCGAGGTGGCGCGCGCGGGCGAAGGCTCGATGCGCGACGCGCAGTCGGCCTTCGACCAAGTCATCAGCTTCGGCGACGGGCGCATCGAGGCTTCGGACGTGGAGACGGCCTTAGGCATCGCGGGCGCGGAGCTGCGCGGTCGCGTGATGCGGGCGGTCGCGGCGCACGACGCGTCGGACGTTCTGGCCGTCGTCGCCGACCTCGTCGCGCGCGGCCACGAGCTGCGCAACTTCTGCCGCGACCTGATGGCGCACGTCCGCGACCTCCTCGTCGCGAAGGCGGCGGGCGACGGCGCGCTCTCGGACGCGGGCGACGCCGAGCGCAAAGAACTACGGGAGACGGCCGCCGACTTCTCCGAGTCAGACCTCGTGCGCTTCTTCCACAGCCTGACGGAGACCGAGCGCAACCTGCGCGAGAGCGCGCACCCGCGCTACCAACTCGAAATCGGTCTCGTGAAACTCGTCGAGATGCGCCGGCTCGCGCCGCTCGCGCAACTCGTCGAACGCATCGGCGCTCTCGAAGAGGCCCTGCGCACGGGGCGCGCGCCGGCCGCGGGCGGCGGCCCGACGCCCTCAGCTCCGCCGGCCACGCCCG
>DASQDT010000026.1:0-6535 GCA_035634035.1 Pyrinomonadaceae bacterium
CTTGACTTCGATCTTCGGCAGCGATTCCACGTCGGGGATGAGCCACGGCTCAGCGCCGTTGGCGAGGTAGCCGTCCGAGAGGTAGAAGACCGGCGTCATGTACTTGAAGGCGAGGCGGACGGACTCAATCGCCATGTGGAAGCAGTCGGCCGGGGTGGCGGGCGCGACGACGATGGCCGGGCACTCGCCGTTGCGTCCCCAGACGGCTTGGAAGAGGTCGGCCTGCTCGGTCTTCGTCGGCAGTCCCGTCGAGGGGCCGCCGCGCTGGACGTTGATGATGACCAAAGGGAGCTCCGTCATCACGGCGAGTCCGATGGCCTCCTGCTTCAAGGCGACGCCGGGGCCGGACGTGCCCGTGATGCCGACGTGGCCGGCGAACGACGCGCCGATGGCCGCGCAGACGGCCGCGATCTCGTCCTCGGCCTGAAAGGTCTTGACGCCGAAGTTCTTGTGGCGCGAGAGCTCGTGGAGGATGTCGGACGCGGGCGTGATCGGGTAAGAGCCGTAGAAGAGCGGCTGGCCGGCGAGCTCGGCGGCGGCGACGAAGCCGATGGCCGTCGCCTCGTTGCCGGTGATCTTGCGGTACTTGCCGGGCGCGATTTCGGCCTTGCGCACGGTGTAGTGCGTCGTGAAGACCTCGGTCGTGTCGGCGAAGTTGTAGCCGGTCTTGAGCGCGATCTCATTCGCGCGCCCGACCTCGGGGTTCTTCTTCCCGAACTTCGCGCGAATCCATTCGAGCGTGGGCTCCATCGGGCGGTCGTAGAGCCAATACAAGACGCCGAGCGCGAAGAAGTTCTTACACCTGTCCATCTCCTTGCGCGTCAACTGAACTTGAGCCTCTTGGAGCGCGCGGATGTTCAGGGTGGTGATCGGCAGGCGGTGGACGCGGAAGCCGCGCAGCGTGTCGTCTTCGAGCGGGCTCGACTCGTAGGCGGCCTTCTTCAGGTTCTCCTTGTTGAACTCGTCGGTGTTGACGATGACCGTGCCGCCGTCTTCGAGGTCGGGCAGGTTCACCTTCAGCGCGGCCGGGTTCATGGCGACGAGCACGTTCGGCTGGTCGCCGGGCGTGCGTATGTCGCGCGAGGAGAAGTTCAACTGAAAGCCGGAGACGCCGGGCAGGCTGCCGGCCGGCGCGCGAATCTCGGCCGGGAAGTCGGGCAGCGTGGAGATGTCGTTGCCGACGACGGCCGACGTGTTGGTGAACTGCGTGCCGGTGAGCTGCATCCCGTCGCCGGAGTCGCCGGCGAAGCGGATGGTGACGGTCTCGACCTCTTCGTGATGTCTCTCAAGCCCCGAGGGGGGCGGCGTGTCAAGAATGGCGCTCATAATGATTCTACTCTCGGACGAGTCTGTTCCTTCGTGTGTCTTTGTTGGGAGACTTCGTGCCTGACGCGGAAGTCGATTGTAGCACGCGCGCGCGCCGCGTCTCTAGCGCCCGACGGGTGCTAGAGACGCGGCGCGCGTCCTGACATGACTTCGGGGCGTCGCTAGCTGACCGTGCCGGTCGCGTCCGTCACGCCCTTGTCCTTCGACGACGAGGAGCCGTAGGCCGAGGACGGCGAGGAGGTCGAGCCGGAGGAGGCGGACGACGACGGGGTGGCCGACGAGCCGGTGGAGGCGGTGGCCGAAGAGGCGGCCGCGTCCTTCGCGCCGGCCGTCGCGCCCGTGCCGGTCGGCTGTTTGTCCTGCGCCTCGCGCAGCTGCACCATGCGGCAGCTGCCCTCGAAGATGGCGCCCTGCTCGATGACGAGCGCGGGCGTCTGGATGTTACCGTTGACCTTCGCGACGCGCCCCATCTCGATGCGCTTCGAGGCGATGATGTCGCCGTTGACCGTCCCGTAAATCTGGGCGACGGCGACCTCGACGTTGGCGTCGACCTGCCCGTTGTTGCTGACGATGAGCGTCCCGTCGGAGGAGCTGACGCGGCCCGAGAGGTGTCCGTCGACGCGGAGCATACCCTTGAAGTTGGCCTCGCCCGTCAGGGTCGTGCCGTTGCCGACGAAGCCGGAGAGCGTGCCCTCCTTGATGTCGCGGGCGAGCGACTCGCTCTCGGTGACGGCGCGCCCGGTGGCCGCCGTCTGCCCGGCCGAGCCGTAGAGGTCGGCGGCGGCGGCGTTCGAGCCGGCCGGCGAGGGGGCGCTGGTCTGCGAGCCGCCGTAGGTCGGCGCGGGGGGCGTCTGCGGGGTGTGGTCGGCGGTATCGTCGCCGTGCGTCTGATCCTTTGGGTTCTTTCCCGGTCTGAACATTTCCGTTTTCTCCTGAAAGTCTGCCCCGGCTTGCGGCCGCCCGACGCGGCCGAGGCGCTCGCGCCGGAGACAGGTCTCTTCTGCCGACCCTTGTCGAGATGGAAAAGCGCCGCGCGCGCGGCGCACCGATTGTCTTCTATGAAGCCGAACGGAAGGCCCGCGCCGGACGCCGCCGCCCTTCTTTCGTCGGTCGCGCGTCGTGCGGGAGACACCGAAAACCCTTCGGCGAGTGGACGGCATGATAGCCCCGACGCCGACGACGTGTCTAGTTAAATTCCCCCGGACGCAAGGCGCGGGCGGCCCGCGGGCGCGCCAACTTGACATCGCCAACGGCGCGCGCACAATACCGTCTCACGCGGGCTCTGAAGAAAAATTGCGTGAAGCGCCGAAGGGGGCGCGGGGAGGCGAAAACCGATGGCGGGTCAGACGGTCGAGTTCACGAGTAACGGCGGGCGGGCCGGCGGCTACCTCTCCGTCCCCGAAGGCGGGACGGGGCCGGGCGTCATCGTCTTGCAGGAGTGGTGGGGACTCGTGCCGCACATCAAGGACGTGTGCGACCGCTTCGCCCGCGAGGGCTTCGTCGCGCTCGCGCCCGACCTCTACCACGGCGAGCAGGCCCGCTCGCCCGACGAGGCCGGGAAGATGATGATGGCGCTCAACATCGCGCAGACCGAGAAGGACTTGCGCGGCGCTATCGAGTACCTCGTCAGTCACGAGGCGACGGCGGGCGAGACGGTCGGCACGGTCGGCTTCTGCATGGGGGGCGTGCTGTCACTCTTCGCGGCGTGCGAGAACCCCGGGCGCGTGGGGGCGTGCGTGGTCTTCTACGGCATCCACCCGAAGGTCGAGCTGCGTCTCGAACGCCTGCGCGCGCCCGTGCTCGGGCTCTACGCCGAGCGCGACCAGTTCGTCACGCCCGAGGTCGTGCGCGAGCTTGAGTCGAGGCTGCGCGAGCTCGGCAAGGAGGCCGAGATGCACGTCTACGCGGGGACGGATCACGCCTTCTTCAACGACACGCGGCCCGAAGTCTACGACGCCGAGGCCGCCGCGGACGCGTGGCGTCGCACCGTCGAGTTCTTCCGCCGACGCCTCGGCTAGGGCCGGCCGGGCCCGTTTGCATCCCGGCGTGCGATGACTTAAAACTAAACCATGTTCGTCGAGAGCAAGATAAAGACGAAGCTCCTGCGCCAGATGGGCGAGGCCATCAAGGACTTCGGGATGATCGAGGACGGCGACCGCGTGATGGTCTGCCTGTCGGGCGGCAAGGACAGCTACACGATGCTCGACCTTCTGCTCGACGTGCAAAAGCGCGCGCCCGTGCGCTTCGACATCCTCGCCGTCAACCTCGACCAGAAGCAGCCGAACTTCCCGGCCGACGTGCTGCCGAGCTATCTGACGGAGTGCGGCGTACCTTTTCGCATCGTCGAGCGCGACACCTACTCGGTCGTCAAGCGGCTCGTCCCCGAGGGCAAGACCTACTGCTCGGTCTGCGCGCGGCTGCGGCGCGGGATTCTGTACGCCGTCGCCGTCGAGGAGGGCTGCACGAAGGTCGCGCTCGGCCACCACGCCGACGACATCATCACTACGTTTCTGCTCAACCTCTTCTTCGTCGGCGCGCTCAAGGCGATGCCGCCCGTCCTGCGCTCCGACGACGGGCGCAACACCCTCATCCGCCCGCTCGCCTACTGCCGCGAGTCGGACATCGCGGAGTACGCGGCGCAGAAAAGTTTTCCCATCATCCCGTGCGACCTCTGCGGCTCGCAGACCGAGCTGAAGCGCGCGCGCATGAAGCGTCTCGTCGCGGAGTTGGAGAAGGAGATTCCGCACGTCCGCGCCTCGATGCTGACGGCGCTCGGCAACGCCACGCCCTCGCACCTGCTCGACCCGAGCCTGTTCGACTTCAAAAATTTGCGCGCCGCGACCGGCGATGTCGAGTCAGAGCTCGACGCCGCGCTCGGCCACGCCTCAGGCGACGACGCGCCCGCCCCCGCACTCGTCACGCTCACTTAAACTCCCGCGCCCCCACACATGGCCACGACAAAAAAGAGCGCGAAGAAAAAGCCGGCGAAGAAGGCGAGCCCCGCCGCCAAAAAGGGCGCGGGCGCGAAGAAGCCCGCGAAGAGACCCGCCGCCGCGAAGTCCGCGACGAAGGCGACGGCCGCGAAGTCCGCGAAGGCCGCGGCGAAGTCGCAAAAGGGCGCGGCGAAGAAGGCCGTCGCCAAGTCTCAGGGGGCCGCCTCCAAGTCGCAAAAGATTGCCGTCAAGTCTCAGAAAGTCGCGGCGAAGTCGCGCGCGGCCGCCGCGTCGAAGGCGTCGAAGTCGTCGGCGGCGAAGGCCGCGAAGCGTCGCGCGTCAGACCCGGCGGAGGTTTTGCGCGAGTTCGCCGCGAGCGAGGCGCGCGGGCACGCCTCCGAGTACGAGACGCTTCTGTGCCTCGCCTGCATCTTCGACCTCTTCACCAAACAGCTCGGCCTCGCGCCGCGCACCGCTTACTCCGAAATCAAACGCTACACGCCGCCCGTCGAAGAGTTGACCGCGCGCACGCCTTCGCGCCCCTACTTCGACTCAGAAGGGCGCAACCCGCGCTGCCCCTACTGCGACTCGGCGAAGCGCTGGCACGCGCGCGTCACGACTCACCGCGTCGAGTCGAGCGCGGTGTCGCCGGCCGCCACGCGCGCGCTGCTCGCCAAGCTCCCGAAGTCGGAGGAGCAGTTCACGACCGTCGAGCGGAAGGCGACGGCGCAAGCGGTCTTCTACGAGTGGCTCGACGAGTTGCGCGCGCGCCTCGACTTCGAGGACGACCGCGCGTGGATGACGGAGGCCGCGCGCGCCTACCTCGAACGGCGCGAGCCGAAGACCGACTGGGCCGAGGTCTTCCGGACGGCCCGCGCCGTCCGCCGCTCGCAGCGCCTCTCGGAGGGTTGGGAGCAGGACGGCGGGCGCGTCTTTCTCGCGCCCCCGCTCTACAGCGACATCCTCCTCGTCCAGTACCTCGTCAGCCGCTCGCACCGACACGGCGGGCGCACCTTCGAGGGGCGTCTGACGCTTCTTGAGCTCGTGCGCCGGATGCGCCACTCCGGACACCTCGACGCGCAGGGCATCACCGAGCGCGACCAGTTCGAAGTCCTCGAAAAACTCGTCGAAGGACTGACCGGCGGCGGCCGCCCCGTCAAGCTCCTCTACGTCATCGACCTCCGCGACCTCCGCGACAAGGTCAGAGACGTGTACGCGCGCTACGCCGCCTGAAGTCACCTCTGCATCTTGTTGTAGTGCAGGCGCACGCGCGCGGCCTTCGAGATGTCCCACAGGTCGAAGACGGCGTAGCGCGGGTTCTCAAGCTTCGTCAGCTCGTAGACGCCGGGCTTGACCGTCGCCTTCGCGTCGCCCGAACGCTCGTCCAAGTAACGCTGCGCCTCCTCGACGCCCGGCTTGCGCTCCTCGGTCGGCCCGCTTATCGCCTCGACGACGTAAGACTTCAAGAGCTTCGGCCAGTACCTTCGGAAGAGCGAAGGGCTCGCGAACTGGTCGACCCAGATCAGCTCGCCCCCGCGCGCGACGACCACCCCGACCACGTCCGCCCCCGCCAGCTCGCCCTGCAACGCCGCGACGTAGTCGTCCATCGTCGCGCGCACCTCCTCGCTCTCGTAGACCTGCTGGTAGGTGTCGGTCGTGTTCGTCGTGTTGAGCCGCACGTTGTTGGCCGAAACCTCCTTCCAGACCTCGCCCTGCTCCTTCTTGTCCTGCGCGGCGGCGCGCAGCTTCGGGTGCGAGATGGCGCCGAGGCTGGAGAAGGTTTCGGGCCGCGAGGCCGAGGCGCTGCGCGAGCCGGAGACCGACATCTCGTTGGACGTGCTTTGCGAGGCGGAGACGTTCGCCTCGACCACGCTCGGCGAGGCGACGACTTCGACCGTCTCGCTCGCGGCCTGCACGGGCCCGCTCCCGACGCCGACGCCCCCGCCGCCCCCGCCGCCCACGCCGCCCGCCCCGACCGCGCGCTCGCTACGGTGCGACCAGCGTCCGTGCTCGACGCAGAAGACGCTCAAAGAGACGGGCACGCTGACGGCCGGGACGATCAAATCCTCCTCGACGATGCGATCCTGCTTGCCGCCGACGATGACCTCGCCGCCGAGCAGCAGGAGCTTCTTGCCCGACCTGTTGATGAGCGCCAGCTCGTTGACCGAGTCGTCGCCCGACTCTTCGCTGCGCACCTGAACCCGACGCGCGCCGCGACGCCCGCCGCGGCGTCGCACCATCCGGCGCTCGCCGCCGCGCTCCGTGATGACGACCGT
>DASQDT010000027.1:0-7113 GCA_035634035.1 Pyrinomonadaceae bacterium
GCGCGGGCGCGGTCGTTTTGGCGGCCGGGGCCTGGGCCTCGCGCCTGCCGCTTCTGGAGGCCGGCGCGGCGGCGCGCTTCCCGCCCGCGCGCGTCGAGCCGGTGCGCGGGCAGATGCTCTGCTTCATGCAGACTTCCCTGACCGAACCGCTGCGCCACGTCGTCTACACGCCGCGCGGCTACGTCGTGCCGCGCCGGGACGGCCGACTGCTCGCCGGCTCGACGACCGAGCGCGCGGGCTTCCGCGCCGAGGTGACGGACGAGGGCGCGGGCGCGATTCGCGCGGCGGCGGCGGAGATTGCGCCGGCCGTCGCGTCTTTAACTCTGGCGGACGCGTGGGCGGGCCTGCGCCCGTGCGCGGAGGACGGGCTGCCAATCGTCGGCGAGTCTCAAAGCGTGCGCGGACTCTTCTACGCGACGGGCCACTACCGCAACGGCATCCTGCTCGCGCCTTTGACGGGCGAGATAGTCGCCGCGCTCGTCGGCGGCGAGCGCGACGCCGCCATCCGTCTCCCCTTCGACCTCGGCGCCTTCTCCCCCGCGCGCCTCGTGCCCGCGCTCGCCGCCGCGCGCGGCGAGTGAAAATTTTCGTCTTAAACGCCGACCGAGCTTTCACCCTATGAAGAGATTTTTCGCCGCCCTCACCTTCGCCCTCGCGCTTGCCGCCGCGTCAGCCGTCGCGCCGTCCTCCCTTTTCTTACGCGACGCGCGCGCGCAGGGCGCGGCGCAGACGGGCGACGCCGCCAAGCCGTCCGCCGGCGCGAAGAACGATTCCGACGCCGCGAAAACGGCCGCCGCGCTCTACGAGGACGCGGCCGGCTACACGCGCCGCAAGTTCGACGAGTTCGGCAAACAGAACGTCCCCTACAGCGAGGAGCTGCGCGACAAGACCCTGCGCGAGCAGCGCGAGCTGGCCGCGCGCCACGCCGCCACGCTCGCCGCGCGCGGCGACGTGCGCGGGCTCGACCTCTACTACTTGGGTCGCCTCCACGACCTCGCCGACTCCGCCGACGGCGCGCTCGACGCCCTGCGCCGCTTCCTCGCCGCGCCCGGAGACGCTTCGCCCGAGACGTTGCAGGACGCGCGCGCGGCCTTCGTGCAGTACGCCGTCAAGCCGAGAGAGAAGGCGGGCGGCGCGCCCACGCCCGCGCCCGCGCCGCAGGTCGCGGAGGCCGAGCGCGTGCTCGGAGAGTTCGCCGCCGCCGCGCCCGCGAAACCCGCCACGCGCTACGCGCTCGAAACCGTCGTCTCCAAACACTACTACGACGCGAAGCAGTACGAGCCGGCCTCGGCGCACGCGCGCGAGGCTTACAACGCGGCCGTCCGGCTCGCCTCCGAGCGCACGGGCGAGCCGGCCCGCCGCGACCAGATGATCTTCAACGCCGCGGCGCGACTGAGCGAGTCGCTCCAACGTCTCAGCCGCAAGGCCGACGCTCTGGCCGCGCTCGAAGACGCGCGCCGCGTCTCGCTCGCGCTCCCGTCGGCGCGTCTCTTCACGAACGTCACCGAGTTGATTGAGACTCTGGGCGACGCCCCGGCCGGCGCGACGCCCGCCCCGGACGCGACCGCGCCCGAGTTCGTCGCCTCGCAGTGGGTCGGGCAGCGCCCCGTCAAGCTCGCGGACTTGCGCGGTCGGGTCGTCCTGCTCGACTTCTGGGCGACGTGGTGCACGCCCTGCGTCGTGACGATGCCGAAGCTCAACGCGCTGCAAAAGCGCTACGCCGAGCGCGGCCTCGTCGTCATCGGGCTCACGGAGTTCTACGGGCAGATAAACCGCCGGCCCGTGACGCCCGCGGCGGAGATCGCGTCTCTGCACGCCTTCCGCGGCAAGCACGCGCTCGACTACGGCTTCGCCGTCGCCGAGACGCGCGAGAACGACGACCTCTACGGCGTCGGCCGCACCATCCCGACGCTCGTCCTCATCGACCGGCGCGGGCGCGTCCGCCACTTCATCGTCGGCGTCTACCGCGGCAGCGACGAGGAGCTGAACGCGGTCGTCCGCCGGCTGCTCGACGAGAAGTAGTTCGGGCTTTTGACTTTTACATCTGCGCGGGGGCGTTTCGCGCCGATTTGTTGTACTCTCTCCCTCTGAATCATGGAAGGCTCTAACATCACCATCGCCGTCGCCTTCGTGGCCGGGCTGCTCTCGTTCCTGAGCCCGTGCGTGCTGCCGCTCGTGCCCGGCTACCTGTCCCTGATTTCGGGCGTCAGCGTCGAGCACCTGAAGGGCGAGACGGGGTCGCGCACGGCCGCGCGCCGCGCCGTCATCTTCAACTCGCTGGCCTTCAACATCGGGCTCTCGCTCATCTTCGTCAGCCTCGGCGCGGCCGCCGGGTGGGTCGGCGCGGCCGTGCTCTCGAACCCGTGGGTGCGCATCATCGGCGGCCTCGTCATCATCGCCTTCGGGTTGCAGCTGATGGGCCTCCTCAAGATCGGCGCGCTCTACCGCGACACGCGCTTCTTCTCAAGCGACAAGCCGCGCGGGCCTCTGGGCTCGCTCGCTTTGGGGATGGCCTTCGCCGCCGGCTGGACGCCCTGCATCGGCCCCATCCTCGGCGGCATCATCGGCCTCGCGGCGACGAGCGGCGGGTGGCAGAGCGGGCTCATCCTCTCGTCGTTCTACGCGGCGGGCTTGGCCGTCCCGTTCCTCGCGACGGGCCTGCTGCTCAACCAGTTCCTCGGCTTCTACGGGTGGTTCCGACGCCACCTGCGCAAGGTCGAGCTCGTCTCGGGCGTGCTGCTCGTCGCCATCGGCCTGCTCGTCGCCTTCAACTTCTCGACCGTGATGGCCTCGCTCGCCGCGCGCTCCGGCTTCAACCCCGAGGCGTGGCTGCAAGGCAAGGTTGACGGGCAGCAGCAGCAGCAGCAGACCGCGACGACGGCGGCCACGCCCGCCCCGGCCGACGCCGCGCCCGCGCCCGACGTAGAGATGAAGACGCTCGACGGCAAGGCGCTCCGGCTCAACGAGCTGCGCGGTCAGGTCGTTTTGCTCAACTTCTGGGCGACGTGGTGCGGGCCGTGCAAGTCGGAGATTCCCGCCCTCAACGCGCTGCACCGCGACTTGGGCGCGCGCGGGCTGACCGTCTTGGGCGTCACGACGCACGACGCGCCGGAGCTCATACGCGAGTACCAGCAGGACTTCCCGCAGGAGTACCGCGTGGCGACGGCCGCGCCGAGCGTCGCGTCGGAGTTCTCGGTCGTCGCGCTCCCGACGACGCTCGTCATCGACCGCGAGGGCCGCGTCCGCCAGCGCATCGTCGGCGAGCGCAAGCGCGAGCAGTTCGAGTCAATCGTCGGCCCTCTGCTCGAAGAGGGCGCGCGCGCGGACGCGCAAAACTAGGTAACTCTCCCGGCAGTTTTCAGGAGGTAAGATTTCGATGTTCATGAAACGCGCGCTCGTCCTCGCGGCGCTCATCGCGGCGGGCTCGGCCGCTTCGGCGCAGACCGCGACTCAGACTCAGACTCCGACCCAGACGCCCTCCCAGCCGCAGCCGACGCCGACGCCCTCGTACTTCGTGGCCGGACACGAGTACGCCCCGCTCTCGGAGAAGACGGTCAACTACAAGGACTGGACTTTTAAAAATCTCAAGGACGGCGCGGACGTGAACCTGCGCCAGTGGGCGAAGGGCAAGAAGCTCGTCATGGTCGTCTACTTCGCGCCGTGGTGCGGCAACTGGAAGCTGGAGGCTCCGGTCGTCGCGCGCCTGCACGAGAAGTACGCGAAGCAGGGCTTCGACGTGGTCGCCGTCAGCGAGTACGCCTCGGCCGACGACGCGCGCAAGTATTTCGAGTCGGCGGGCGGCGTGCCCTACACGGTCGTCGTCGAGTCCGAAGCGCGCGAGGCGCGCGACCGGACGACGCACTACAACTACCGTCAGGCGTGCGGCGACTCGCGCCGGTGGGGCTCGCCCTTCAACGTCTTTCTCGAACCGAAGAAGCTCAAGAAGGACGGCGAGGTCGTCGCCGAAAAGGCTTGGGTCGTCGGCGGCGAGTTAATCGAGGAGGAGGTCGAGCAGTTCATACGCGAGCGCCTCGGCCTCAAGGACGAGAAGAAGGCCGAGAAGTCGGGCCTGTAGTCAGACGCGAAAGTTAAAAGGTCGAAGGCGAAAGTTGACGGGCGAGACGCCCTCCGACTTTCGCCTTCGACCTTTTTCTTTCGCTTATTTATGTGGAACGGGCGCGCGATTTGTCCTGTCTTATAACTAAAGCAAGCCGCTCACGTAGGAACGCCGTCCTGCCGAGTGCCTCTTTAGCCGTCCGAGGGAGGACTGTCTCGCATGACTTGCCCCGACGCCCCGTCCGAGTCCTCACGCCCTTTGTCTATCTTCACGCGGCTCGTCGCGCCCGTCCTCGCCTGCCTCGCCGTCTGCCTCGCGCTCGGCGCGTCGGCGCGCGCCAACGTCATCACGCAGGAGAACGCGAAGCCCGGCACGACTTCGTGGCAGCTCGCGAACCCGGCCGTCGCGCGCGAGATTGAAGGGTACGCGTCGGCGACGAGCGTCAACCGCGGCGGGCAGGTCACGCTCTTCGTCTCGACGGCGGCCGCCTCGTACACCGTCGAGGTCTACCGCATGGGCTGGTACGGCGGTCAGGGCGGACGCCTCGTCCACGGCCCCGTCACGCGCGCGGGAGGTTTGCAGACGACGCCCGCGCCCAACCCCGCGACGGGCCTCGCCGAGTGCAACTGGACGAACGGCTACACCCTGACGATTCCTAACAACCCGCTGGATGCGACCGACTGGGCGAGCGGCTTCTACCTCGCGAAGCTGACGGCCGCCGGCTCGGGCAAGCAGAGCTACATCATCTTCGTCGTCCGCGACGACGCGCGCGCGAGCGACATCCTCTTCCAGTCGAGCGTCACGACTTATCAGTCCTACAACAACTGGGGCGGCAAGTCCGTCTACGACTGGAACTCGACGGGCAGTGTGCCCGCGCGCAAGGTCTCTTTCAACCGGCCCTACGCGCCGAGCCCCTACCCGGCGGCCGCGCACGGCGTCGGCGCGGGCGAATTTTTGACGAACCTTCAGCCCGGCCCCGAGCAATACGCCGGCATCTCGTCGGCCGGTTGGGAGTACAACTTCGTCCGCTGGCTTGAGCGCGAGGGCTACGACGTCGCCTACTGCACGAACATCGACACGCACGCCAACCCTTCGCTCCTCTTCACGCACCGCTCCTTCCTCTCCGTCGGCCACGACGAGTATTGGACGTGGGAGATGCGCTCGAACGTCGAGGCCGCGCGCGACCGCGGCGTCAGTCTAGGTTTCTTCTCGGCCAACTCGTGCTACTGGCAGATTCGACTTGAGCCGGGCGCGAACGGCGCGGCCGACCGCACGATGGTCGCCTACAAGTCGCGCGCCTCGGCCGAAGACCCGCTCGCGACCGACGCCGACCCCGGCAACGACCACTTGGCCACGACCCTGTGGCGCGACAACCCCGCGAAGCCGCCCGAGGAGGCGCTGCTCGGCGTGATGTACGAGACCGACCCGGCCGACGCCGACCTCGTCATCGAGGACGCCTCGCACTGGGTCGTCGCCGGCACGGGACTCACTACGGGCGCGCGCCTGCCCGGCCTCGTCGGCTACGAGGCCGACCGTATGTGGCGCGACTTCCCGACGGGAACGACGCGCGTCGCGCACTCGCCCTTCCTGAAAAACGGCGCGACCTTCTACAGCGACATGACCGTCTACACGGCCGCGAGCGGCGCGACCGTCTTCGCCTCGGGCACGATTCAGTGGAGTTGGGGCTTGGACGACTACAACGTGCCCGCCCTGCGCACCTCGCGCCTGTCGGCGGCCGCGCAGCAGATGACGCGCAACGTCCTCGCGCGCCTGACGAGCGCGCCCCTGCCGCCGTCCGCGCCTCAGCCGCTGACCCTCTCCGACAACTTCGACGACAACGTGCGCGACGCGCTGCGCTGGGGCCTCGGCACGATTCAGGGCGGCATCTACTCGGGCGCGGCCGCGTGGGACTCGACCATCGTCGTCGCCGAACGGAACGGCCGTCTTGAGATCACGCCGCGCGCCGGCGTGACGGGCGACCACTACAACGGCTACGTCTCCGTCGCCGGCTGGAACGTGACGGGCGGGAGCGCGAGCGTCGAGGTCGTGCAGACGGCCTCGGGCGGCTCGACCGACACGCAGCTCGCCCTCTGTCTCAACAGCCACAACTTCTACATGATCCTCACCGAAAACGGCTCGCTCCATTTTCAAGAGGTCGTCAACGGCGCGCGCACGTCGTCCGACGTTCCCTACAACCCCTTCGACCACCGCTTCTGGCGCATGCGCCACGACGCGGCGACAGACTCCATCCTCTTCCAGACGAGCGGCGACGGGCAGACGTGGTTCACGCAGCGCACGGTCGCGCGCCGGCTGTCGCTCGCCGCGCTTAAAGTCGAGCTGAGCGCCGGCACTTGGCGCGCCGAGACAGCCCCCGGCACGGCCGTCTTCGACAACTTCCGCCTCGACGCGGGGACTCCGGCTCCGACGCCCACTCCTCAACCGACGCCCGCGCCGACTCCCGTCCCGACGCCGACGCCCGCGCCGACGCCTACTCCCACGCCGACTCCCAACCAGCCGCCCGTCGCGCGCCCGGGCGGCCCTTACGCGGCGCGCGTCTCGACGCCCATTAGCTTCGACGGCTCGGCCTCCTCCGACCCCGACGGCACGATCTCCTCCTACCACTGGACGTTCGGCGACGGCACGACCGCGACCGGCGCGCGCCCGACGAAGACCTACAACACGACGGGCACGTTCACCGCCCGACTCACCGTCACCGACAACCGCGGCGCGGCCTCGTCGGCGACGACGACGGCGACCATCACGCCGCCGCCTCCGGCCGCGCCCGCCAACTTCGACGCCACCAGCCCTTCGAGCGGCACGGCCCGCCTCGTCTGGACAGACCGCTCGACGAACGAGACGAGCTTCAAGATCGAACGCTCGACCTCGTCCACCTCCGGCTTCGTGCAGATCGCCACGGTCGGAGCGAACGTCACCCTCTACTACGACCGGACGGGGACGCGCGGGCGCACCTACTACTACCGCGTCCGCGCCTCCAACTCCGGCGGCAACTCCGCCTACTCGAACGTCAACGGCACGACGATACGTCGGTGACGGCG
>DASQDT010000028.1:0-19485 GCA_035634035.1 Pyrinomonadaceae bacterium
CTTGACGACTGTCGTCAAGCGCCGCCGCCACGGGGCCTCGTTACTTTCTTCCTCGTCTTAGTCGACGGCCGTCGCCGTGTTGAACTGTTTGTTAGGGTCGGCGGAGGGCTCGACGGGCGCGGCCGGGGTGGCGTCCGCGTCGGTCGCGTTGCGCGACGCGGGGCGGTGGCCGTTGGAGTCGTCGCCGCTGGCGCGCTTGTACTCGTTGATGTAGGTGAGCCACGGGCCGGGGGCGGCGCGGCGGCCCGAGGTGACTTCGAAGTAAGCCTGCTGAATCGCCTGTGTGACGGGGCCGCGGCGGCCCTCGCCGACCTTGATCTTATCGACCGAGCGGATGGGCGTGATCTCGGCGGCCGTCCCCGAGAAGAAGAGCTCGTCGGCGACGTAGAGCGCGGCGCGCTGGATGCCGGACTCGACGACGGGGATGTCGAGCTCGCGGCAAAGCTGGATGACGCTGTCGCGCGTGATGCCGGGCAGGATCGACGACGAGAGCGGCGGCGTAATCACCTTGCCGTTCGAGACGAGGAAGATGTTCTCGCCCGAGCCTTCGGAGACGAAGCCGCGGTCGTCGAGCGCGATGCCCTCGGCGTAGCCGTTGAGGATGGCCTCCATCTTGATGAGCTGCGAGTTCATGTAGTTCGCGCCCGACTTCGCCATCGCCGGCATCGAGTTCGGGGTCAGTCGGTTCCACGTCGAGACGCACACGTCCACGCCCTGTTCGAGCGCCGCGTCGCCCAAGTACTTCCCCCAGTCCCACGCGCCGATGTAGCACGAAAGGGGGTTCGGGAACGGGTTGACGCCGAAGGCCGGGTGCTCCTCGTCCAGACTGCGGAAGATGATGGGGCGCAGGTAACACTGTTCGAGCCCGCCGCGCAGGGTCAGCTCGATGGCGGCCGTGCAGAGGTCTTCGACCGACCAGCCGTGCTCCATGCGGTAAATCTTCGCCGAGTTGACGAGCCGCTGCATGTGCTCGCGCAGGCGGAAGATGGCCGGGCCGCGCTCGGTGTTGTAACAGCGTATGCCCTCGAAGACGCTCGAACCGTAGTGGAGGACGTGCGACATGACGTGGACGCGCGCGTCCTCCCACCTGACGAACTGACCGTTGTGCCAGACCTCCGACACGATGCGCGTGGCCTTGACATCCTTCTTCGGCGCGTCGTCTGCGAACATGGGCTTTGATAACTCCTTGTTTAAAATTTGCGAGGCGGAAGGGGGCGGCACTCTCGTCGGAAGTTTCGACGAGCTAACGTTGGAACGCGGAACACGATTTGGGTCGCGATACCTCTCTCATTCCCGAAAACCGCCCGAAGGAAAATTGATAGAGCACGATACCGTAAAGGCGCGACGCTTGGCAAGGCGGCTTTCGGTCGTGCACAATCACGTTTCGCCGCCCGAAAACTCGTCGCATGACGCACAGCGAAAAACGCCGCCCGCGAAGGCTCGGCGCGACTCTCGTCGCGGCGCTTCTTTGTCTCTCGTCGTGCGCCGGCGCGGGCGAAAATAACAAACGACCAATGACCGAAACTTCGCAAAACTCGAACCCGAAGGACGCCGCGCCCGGCGCGCCGGGCGACAACTCAGACCCGCTCTCCGTCCACCGCCGCGCCGTCGCCGTCGACATGCACGCCGACACCGTGCAGTTCATGGTCGACGAGGGCGCGGACATCAATCAACGTCTCGCGACGACGCACCTCGACGCCGTGCGTATGCGCGAGGGCGGCTTGGACGCGCAGTTTTTCTCCATCTGGGTCGAGCCGCAGTATTACGGCGCGGGCGGCGCGCGCGCGGTCGCGCGTGCGGACGAGCAGATCGCGGCCGTCCGCGCGCTCGCCGAACGCAACCCCGAGACGTGGGTGCTCGCCACCTCGGCCGAGGACGTGCGCCGCGCCGCGCGCGAGGGAAAGCTCGCCGCGCTGCTCGGGCTCGAAGGCGGCTACGCGATTGACGAGAAGTTGGAGAACGTCGAGAAGTACTACCGCGCGGGCGTCCGCTACATTTCGCCGACGTGGAGCTACAGCCTCCCGTGGGCCGGTTCGAGCGGCGACGCCGAGGGGCAGGCGCGCGGCTTGAGTGAATTCGGACGCCAAGTCATCCGCGAGATGAACCGGCTCGGCATCATGGTCGATGTCTCGCACGTCTCGGATAAGACGTTCTGGGACATCGTCGAGACTTCGACCGAACCCGTCATCGCCACCCACTCGAACGCGCGCGCCATCGCCGACGTCCCGCGCAACCTCACGGACGAGCAGATACGCGCCGTCGCGAAGACGGGCGGCGTCGTCTCAGTCGTCTTCTACCCGGCGTTCGTCGAGCCGGGTTGGGAGCAGAAGAAGCAGCGCGCGGACGCGGAGATCGCCGCCGAGGTCGAGGCCGCGAGCCGCGCGGCGCAAGGGGGCCGGGGGTCGCTCCAGCGCATCGCGCGCGACCGCGTCCGGCAGCGCGAGTACGCGCGGCGCATCCCGCCCGTCCCGCTCGCGCGCGTCGTCGACCACATCGACCACGTCGTCCGCCTCGTCGGCGTCGAGCACGTCGGCATCGGCTCCGACTTCGACGGCATACAGGCGCTCCCGCAAGACCTCGCGTCGGTCGCCGACCTGCCGAAGCTGACGGCCGAGCTCCTGCGGCGCGGCTACTCGGCCGCGGACGTGGAGAAGATTCTCGGCGGCAACATCCTGCGCGTGATGGAAGAGGTGGCGAGACACTGATGCGCGCGGCGGCGACAGACTCGGAGGCGGGCGGCGCGGCGTCGGCGTGCGAGGGCGCGTCTGCGGGCGCGCCGGCGGCGCGCCCGCGCATCGGGCTCCACCTCGGCATCGCGGGCGGGCTGCACAACGCCCTGAAGAAGGCGCGCGCGCTCGGCTGCGACGCCGTGCAGATGTTCTCGCGCAACCCGCGCGGCTGGCAGGCGCGCCCGCTCACCGAGGAAGAGGTCGCCGAGTTCAAACGCGTGCGCGAAGAGACGGCCGTCACGCCCGTCGTCATCCACGCCAACTACCTCATCAACCTCGCCGCCGCCGACGAGACCGACCGCGAGAAGTCAATCAAGACGTTCCGCGAGGAGGTCGAGCGCGGCCGCCTGCTCGGCGCGGACTACTTGGTCGTCCACCCCGGCAGCGCGAAGGGCGCGTGCGAGGCCGACGGCATCAGGACGTGCGCCGAGAGTCTGAAGGAGGCTTGCCGCGGGCTGGAGCTCGGACGTTTCAGAATCCTCCTTGAGAACACGGCCGGGCAGGGCGCGTGCATCGGCCACCGCTTCGAGCACCTGCGCGAAATCATCGCCGCCTGCCCCGAGCTGAACTTGGGCGTCTGCCTCGACACGGCGCACGCCTTCACCGCCGGCTACGACCTGCGCGAGCGTGAAGGACTCGCCGCGACGCTCGACGCCGTCGAGACGAACGTCGGGACGGAGAACGTCCGCGCCGTCCACTTCAACGACTCGCGCGCCGCCTACAACTCGCGCGTCGACCGCCACTGGCACATCGGACTCGGACACATCGGCGCGGAGGCCCTCTCGCGCGTC
Source organism: Pyrinomonadaceae bacterium (assembly GCA_035634035.1). Classification (GTDB taxonomy): domain Bacteria; phylum Acidobacteriota; class Blastocatellia; order Pyrinomonadales; family Pyrinomonadaceae; genus DASQDT01. The sequence continues at coordinate 3,521 of DASQDT010000028.1, forward strand.
GCGCGCCATGAGAAGCTCGCGCACGCCGCGTTCCTCCTCGAAACCCCGCTCGACGAGACGGGCGACGACGAGCGCAACCTCGCCGCGCTGCGCTCTTTCGTCGAGCAGGGTTTTGTCGAAACGGGCGCGGCCGTTGGATAATGGCACATCATGGAAATCAGTCTTAAAGAACGCTCGGCCGGGCCTTACTACCTTCAGGTGCGCACGCAGATAGAGGAGCACATCAAGGAGGGGCGCGTCCGCGCGGGCGACGCGCTGCCCGCGCCGTCGCAACTCGCGCAGAAGCTCTCGATCGACCGCGGCGAGGTGCAGCGCGCCTACTTCGAGCTCGAACACGCCGGCCTCGTCGCCAAAAGCGTCTCCCGCGACTTCCTCGGCAAAGAGAAGGTCAGCTACACCGTCAAGTGAGCGGCGCGGCCCCGCGCGCCCTTGTAAAAAAATCCTCCGGGCCGGAGGGGGCGGCGCTCGACGCGTCGCCCCCTCCGGCCTTCTTTGCGAGAGCGGGCCGCGTGCGGTAACATACCGGCGTCAACACGGCCCGGAGAGATTCGCAGACTGAGATGAGACGTTTTAACCAGCCCGTCAAACTCCTCCTTACGGAGCCGCTCCGTGGCGTCCGCGCGTGAAACGTGCGCGCGGCCGACGGCGGCGCGGCGACCCCCGACGCGACAAGCAGCAACCCAAAAAAGTGAGCTCGCGCGACTGTTCCGACTCTTCCGGTGCGGAACTTTGAGCGCCGTCGTGTTCGCCGTAAGGTGAGCGGAAAGGTTTCGGTTTCGAGCGATGGACGAAAAATATTTTGCCGAGAAGATTGAGGAGAAGTGGCAGGCGCGCTGGCAGGAGTCGGGCGCTTTTCGGGCCGAGCGCGACGACGCGCGCGAGCCCTTCTACTGTCTGGAGATGCTGCCCTACCCGTCGGGCTTCCTGCACATGGGGCACGTCCGCAACTACTCCATCGGCGACGCGCTCTCTTGGTACAAGCGCCTGCGCGGCTTCAACGTCCTCCACCCCATCGGGTGGGACAGCTTCGGCCAGCCGGCCGAGCAGGCGGCCATCAAGCGCGGCGTCAACCCGCGCGAGTGGACGGAGGAGAACATCGCGCACATGCGCGGGCAGTTGCAGCGTCTGGGGACGAGCTACGACTGGCGGCGCGAGATAGCCGCGCACACGCCCGAGTATTACAAGTGGGATCAGTGGTTCTTCCTGAAGATGCTGGAACGGGGCTTGGCCTACAAGCGACTGTCGCCCGTCAACTGGTGCCCCGCGTGCGAGACGACCCTGTCGAACGAGCAGGCGTCGGGCGGCGTCTGCTGGCGCTGCGGCTCTCAGGTCGAGCGGCGCGAGCGCGAGCAGTGGTTTCTGCGCATCACGGCCTACGCCGAACAACTGCTCGAAGATATGCGCGAGATAGAAGGGGGCTGGCCCGAGCGCGTGCTGACGATGCAGCGCAACTGGATCGGGCGCAGCGTCGGCGCGCTGATCGACTTCGCCGTCAAAGACCGCGACTCGAAGGTGAGCGTCTTCACGACGCGCGTCGACACCATCTACGGCGCGACGGCCGTCGTCTTGGCGGCCGAGCACCCGCTGGTCGAAGAGTTTCTGTCCGAGGGCGAGCAGACGCCGCTGAGGCGCGACGTGCGCGAGTTCGTCGAGCGCGTGCGGGCCTCGCGCGGGCTCTCGGTCAAGGTCGCGGGCGAGGAGGAGGAGAAGGAGGGCGTCAACACGGGGATGCTCGCCGTCAACCCCTTCAGCGGCGAGCAGGTGCCGGTGTGGGTCGGCAACTACGTCTTGATGGAGTACGGGACGGGCGCGGTGATGTCAGTCCCGGCGCACGACGAGCGCGACTTCGAGTTCGCGCAGAAGTACTCTTTGCCCGTCCGCCGAGTCATCGAGCGCATCTCGCACGAGCAGGAGCAGATCGAACACGACCCCGAGTCGGAGGATCAGTCGGTCGCGATGCCGCACGCCTTCACCGACTACGGCATTCTCGTCAACTCGGCCGAGTGGAGCGGCAGGCTCTCCGAGGACGCGATTCGGGAGATGGCCGCGCACGCGAAGGAAAAAGGCTTCGGCGAGCCGGCCGTCACGTACCGTCTGCGCGACTGGGGCGTCTCGCGGCAGAAGTTCTGGGGCGCGCCGATTCCGGTCGTCTACTGCGAGCGCGACGGGACTGTCGCCGTGCCGGAGGGTGACCTGCCCGTCATGCTGCCCGAGCGCGCGGACTTCACGGGCACGGGCGAGTCGCCTCTGGCGAGTGCGTCGGAGTTCGTCAACACCACTTGTCCGAAGTGCGGCGGCGCGGCGCGGCGCGAGACCGACACGATGGACACGTTCGTCGACTCGTCTTGGTACTTCTTCCGCTACTGCGACCCCCGGAACGCCGACGCGCCCTTCGACCCGGAGACGGTCGCCTATTGGACGCCCGTCGACCAGTACATCGGCGGCATCGACCACGCCGTCATGCACCTGATCTACACGCGCTTCTGGACGAAGGTCATGCGCGACCTCGGGCTGGTCAAATTCAGCGAGCCCGTCAAGCGCCTGATGACGCAAGGGATGGTGACGAACGTCGTCGAGGGCACGAACGAGTGGAAGCGGATGTCGAAGTCGCGCGGCAACGGCGTCGACCCCGACGACATGATTCGCGCCTACGGGGCGGACGCCGTGCGCCTGTTCATCCTCTTCGCCGCGCCGCCCGAGAACGAGTTGCGCTGGCAGGAGACCGGCATCGACGGCGCGGTCAGGTTTTTGCGCCGCGTCTACGCGATGGCCTTCCGCTGGCGCGACGCCCTGCACGACGCGCCGAGGGAAGCGCCCGCCGAGACCTCGGAGGCGGCGCGCGCCCTGCGGCGCAAGACTCATCAGACGATTGCGCGCGTCCGCGAGGACTTCGAGCGGATGCACTTCAACACGGGCGTCGCGGCGTTGATGGAGCTGTCGAACCTCTTGCAGGAGTTCCCGGCGCGGCCCGAAGGCGACCCGACGCCGGCCGAGCGCTTCGCCGTGCGCGAGGCTCTGGAGGCTCTGGTCGTGATGCTCGCGCCCTACGCGCCGCACGCGGCGGAGGAGATGTGGGAGGGGTTGGGCCACGCGGGCGGGCTGCTGACGAGCGGCGCGCGCTGGCCCGAACCCGACGCGGAGCTGGCGCGTAAAGAGGAGTTGGAGATTCCCGTGCAGGTCAACGGCAAGCTGCGCGGACGCCTCTTGGTCGGCGCGGACGCCTCGGAGGACGAGCTGCGCGCGGCCGCGCTCGCCGACGAGAAGGTCAGGACGTGGGTCGAGGGGCGCGAGGTCGTCAAGACCGTCGTCGTCCCCCGCCGCCTCGTCAACATCGTCGTGCGTCAGGTTGATTCTTAGCCGGGCGAGGGTCTCATGATGACGTTAAGAAATCGGCTGAACCTCATCGTCTTCGCGCTGGCGGCGCTCGCCGGCATCACGGCGGCCGCGCTCGGCGGGCTCGTCGTCTCGACGCGCGAGGCGGCCGAGGCGGGCGCGCCCGAAGGCGCGGCGGCGCGACAGGGCGAGAGGCCGCGGCAGGCGTCGCGCCGCGTCATCGTCGTCTCGCTCGACGGCCTCGACGTGCGCTACCTGCGCCGGGCCGACGAGTTGGGCCTGCGCATCCCGACGCTCAGGCGCTTGATGCGCGAGGGCGTGACGGCCGGCGTCGTCTCCGTCTACCCGTCCATCACCTACCCGAATCACACGGCGATGGTGACGGGCGCGCTGCCCGCGCGCCACGGCATCTTCGGCAATATGCTCTTCGACCCCGAAGACCCGAACACGGAGCGCGGCCACTGGTTCGCGCGCGACATCAAGGCCGAGACGCTCTGGGACTCGGCCTCGCGCGCGGGGCTCACGACGGCGCTCGTCTCGTGGCCGGTCGCGGGCGGGGCGGGCGACTGGAACGCGCCCGAAATCTGGAAGCCCGGCGGGACGCAGCGCGACACGCTCGAAGAGATCAAGCGCCACGCCCGGCCCGCCGGACTCATCGACGAGATCGCCGCGCGCGACCCCGAGCTGTTCCGCCGCGTCACGGAGGACGAGCAGGACGATATGCGGACGCGCTTCGCCGAGTACCTCATCACGGAGAAGAAGCCCGCGCTCCTCCTCGTGCATCTTTTCGACCTCGACCACTTCGAGCACGACTTCGGCCCGTTCACGCCCGAAGCCATCGCGGTGCTTGAGAAGCTCGACGGCTACGTCGGCCGCCTGCTCGCGGCCGCCGGGCGCGCCGGCACGCTCGACGAAACGTCGGTCTTCGTCGTCAGCGACCACGGCTTCAGGGAGTTCCGACGCCGCATACACCCGGGCGTCGCCCTGCGCGGCGAGGGGCTCGTGAAGGTGCGCGGGGACGCGGAGGGCGCGGACGGGGGCGACGAGGAGGGCCGCCGCGCCTTCGTCAGCGAGTGGCGCGCGATGCCTTACGTGACGGGCGGCTCGGCGGCCGTCGTCCTGCGCGACCCCGGCGACAAAGACGCCGCGCGCCGCGCGCGCCTCGCGCTCGAACGCGCCGCGACGCGCGGCGGGCAGAGAATCTTCCGCATCCTCGACGCCGAGGAGGTGCGCCGCCTCGGCTCGAACACGCGCGCCGCCTTCATGCTCGAAGCCGAGCCGGGCTACGCCTTCGGGACGAACCTGACGGGACGCCTCGTCACCGACTCGCGCAGCCGCGGGATGCACGGCTACCTGCCGCACCCCGACGACTACCGCGCCGCCTTCGTCGCCTCCGGCGCGGGCGTCGCGCGGCGCGGAGACCTCGGCACGATCGGCATGACCGAAGTCGGCCCGACGGTCGCCGACCTCCTCGGCCTCAGCCTGCGCGACGCGCAGGGGCGGCCCCTGAAGCTGCGCTAGAACGGCTGATTCCTTGCCGCCGCGCGCGCGTGTTGTTAATATTTTTCGCACGTCGCAGCCGACTTCGGTGCAAGTGTCTCCTAACCGATTCCGTTCAGCCGCCGCGCGCGTGGGCGGCGATTCTTTTGAGTTCGCGCCGCGCGCGAGAGCCTTTCGATGAAAGAGTGCCCGGCCTGTAATCGCTGCTTCCCCGACCAAGTCAACCATTGCCCGACCGACGGCGACGGGCTCCGCTTCACCATTCAGGGCGACACGGTGCTCGACGGACGCTACCAGTTGGAGCGTCGGCTCGGCGCGGGCGGCATGGGCATCGTCTTCAAGGGCCGCCACATCTTCCTCAAGACGCAGCACGCGATCAAGGTCATCCTCCCCGACCTCGTCGGCAACGACCCGTCGCTCGTCACGCGCTTCCGGCAGGAGGCGATGGCCGCGGCCGCCATCCACCACCCGAACACCATCAGCGTCACCGACTTCGGCGTCGTCAACAACACGATGCCGTTCCTCGTGATGGAGTTCCTCGAAGGCCGCTCGCTCCACGACCTCATCGCCGAAGAAGGGCGCTTCACGCCCGAGCGCGCGCTCGAATTCATCATCGCCGTCGCGCAGGGCGTCGGCGCGGCGCACCGTCAGGGCATCGTCCACCGCGACCTGAAACCCTTAAACATCATGCTCCGCGCGGGGCAGGAGCCGGTCGAGGGCGTCAAGGTGCTCGACTTCGGGCTGGCGAAAATCAAGTCGGGCGATTTGCTCGGGTCGTTCGTCGCCGCGAAGACGCAGGGGATGATGGGCTCGCCCTTCTACATGGCCCCCGAGCAGTGGGGCGACGACGACCCCGACCTGCGCGCCGACATCTACTCGCTCGGCGTCATCCTCTACCAGATGTTGACGGGCGACGTGCCTTTCCGCGGCGCGAGCATCCCGTCGATCATGAACAAGCACCTGACGGCCGCGCCGCCGGCGTTGGCCGAGCGCGGCGTCTCGGTGCCGCCGGAGGTCGAGCGCGTCGTCGCGCACGCGCTCGAAAAGGAGACGGCCAAGCGGCCCGCCTCGATTGAAGAGTTCGTCGCGGAGTTGACGGCGGCGCTCGAAGCCGTGCGCGGCGCGCCGGCCGGCGCGACGACCGAGGCCGCGCCGACCGCTCTCTTCAACAGCGTCGCCATCAAGCGCGCGGAGACGCACCCGCCGCCCGAAGGCGCGAGGACGGGCGAGCAGCGCGCGTCAGAGCGCGGCGGCTTGACGGCGCTCGACGCCGACGCCGCGAGCTTCGGCACGGTCGTCTCCGACCGCGCGCAGCGCACGGGCGCGGGCGCGTCCGAGCCGCCGCCGCCGCCGACGACGCCGGGCCGCGCGACCGTCCCGCTCGGCGCGAACCAGACGGGCCTGCACACGCAGGCCGGCGAGGACGTGACGGTCGAGCCGCCCTTCCGCACGCCGCAGCAGGCGGGCGGCACCTCGTCGCAGAACTTTCAATCGGGCGGCGTGCCCGCGCAGAACTTCGGCGCGAACGTCGGCGCTCGGCCGGGTTCTCATGACGCCGCCGCGCAGCGCCCGTTTCAGCCGACGCCCGCGGCCGACGCCCCGACCGCCTCGCGCAAACTCCCGCGCGCCCTGCTCGCCGCCGCCGGCCTGCTCGCGCTCCTGTGCGTCGTCGCCGGACTCTTCGTCGTCGCGCGCCGCTTCACGGGAGGTGAGCAGTCGAACGCCAACGCCAACCGGCGCGGCGGCGCGAACGCCAACACGAGCCGGCAGGAGACGGCCGAGCCGACGAAGCCCGACCTCGTCGGGCTCCCGGGCGGCTCATTCATGGTCGGGCGCAACGACGTGCCGCCGCGCACCTCCGACGTGTCGGTCGCCTATCAGGCTTGGGTCTACAACCAGTGGCCCGCGCACCGCGTGCAGGTCGCGCCGTTCGCGATGGACAAGACGGAGGTGACGAACGCCGAGTACGCCGAGTTCGTCGAGAAGACGGGTTACCCGCCGCCGCCCGACTGGGACGGGTTGCGCCCGCGCGAGGGACAGGAGCGTTGGCCCGTGCGCAACGTGACCTACGAGGACGCCGTGCGCTTCGCGCAGTGGCGCTCGGAGCGCGACGGCACGAAGTACCGCCTGCCGACGGAGGACGAGTGGGAGTTCGCCGCGCGCGCCGGCGACGCCTCGCGCCTCTTCCCGTGGGGCGCGGCGTGGGAGGACGGGCGCGCCAACGTCGAGACCGACTCGCTCCGCCCCGTCGGCTCGCTCCCCGACGGCGCGACGCCGCAGGGTCTTCATGACATGATCGGGAACGTCTGGGAGTTGACCTCGACTCAGGCCGGTATGTACCGCGGCAACAACGTCTTGCGGCTCGCCCCCGGCGACGAGGGCAAGATTGTCGTCCGCGGGGGCTCGTACCAGAGCCGCCCGCGCGGCGACGAGCCCGTCTCGGCGACGGCCCGCCGCTGGGTCGCGGCCGACAAGCGCGACCCCGTCGTCGGCTTCCGCCTCGTGCGCGCCAATCAGTGACGGCTTTGGAAAGTGGTAAGGTGATTTAAAGAAGATGAGCAGACACGAACACGAACCCTCGAACCGACGCCCGCGCTCGCGCGCCAACGTCGTCCGCTTCGCGCTCGCCGCGACGGCCGCCATCGTCTTCGCCGCCCCGGCCTGCTATCAGGTGCGCGACGACGGGACGGAGATCGCGAGCACCACGACGACGCCGACGCCCGCCGCGGCCACCGCCAGAAACCCGCAAGCGCCGCCGCCCGGCGCGCCGGCCGCGCCGCGCGGGATGAACGCGCCGCCGCTGGGGCAGACGCAGCAGGGCGCGCTCAAGAGCGACGTGCTGCCGGAGGCCGTGATGACGGCGCAGCTCAGCACCGTCGATGGCAAGAAGTTTCGCCTCGCGGACTACAAGGGCAAGAAGATCGTCGTGCTCGACATCTGGGCGACGTGGTGCGGGCCGTGCCGCAACATGATTCCGCACCTCGTCGAGTTGCAGAACGAGATGGGGCCGAAGGGCGTGGAGGTCGTCGGGCTGACGACCGAAGACCCGGCGACGGACGCGGAGAAGGTGCGTGCGTTCGCGCGCGACTTTAAGATCAATTACCGGGTGGGTTGGGCCGACGACACTTTCATCCTCGCGCTCCTCGGCCCGCGCTACTCCATCCCGCAGACCTTCCTCCTCGGGCGCGACGGGCGGCTCTACTACCACGTCGCCGGCTACTCGCCGCAGGTGCCCCTCACGCTCAACCAGATCATCGCGCGCCTCGAAGCCGGCGAGGGCGGCGGCGGCGAGTAGCGAACGGTAAACGGTGAATGGTGAATAGAGGTTGAAAGCCGTCCGGGCCTGAGTGACAGCCACCAAGCCCGAAGCTCAACCGCCATTCACCATTCGCCGTTCACTACTTACTGCTTACTGCTTGCGGTCTTCCTCGCGCTCGGCTTCGAGCTCGCGCTCGGCCTCCCGCCCGAGACGACGCGCCTCCGCCTCAAGCTCCTCGTCGTCCAGACCTTGCGCGACGCGCTCCTTGGCGCGCGCCTCGGCCAGCTTCATCTCGGCCTCGACGCGGCCCTCGACCGCGTCCATCGGGGCCTCCTCGCCCGTCTCCTCCTGCGTGACAACCTTGTCCTTGTCAATCTCCACGCGTTTTACGCCTCCGTCGTCAGTCTGTGAATCGCCTCAGGGGTGACGCAATCGTCGCACCCTTCGCCCCCTCCGGTCAAACTTGTTGCCCCGGCGCGCGCCGCTCGACTATACTGCGCGCGGACTCGAAGCCTCTTCCCCCGGCCGCGCCCCCCCGGACGCCGCCGCCGCTTCGCCTCCGGCACGACCCAAACAAAGCGAGGTTCCCCCATGCCTGAAGAGATCAGCCGTCTGCTGCTGAACGGGCACGACACCATCGTGCGGAAGTGGACGGAGAAGGTGACGGCCGACCGCCGCGTCCGCTCCGACGCCCACCTCACCTACATCCAACTCGTCGACCACGTCCCGCAGATAGTCGAGGAGTTGCGCCACGCGCTCACCAGAAACGAACGCCCCGAGGGCGCGATGCTTGAGGAGGGCCGCAACCACGGCCGCCAGCGCTGGCAGCAGGGCTACGAGCTCAAGGAGGTCGTCCGCGAGCTGACGCTTTTGCGGGCCACCCTCATCGAGTTCCTCGACACCTACCGCGGCGCGATTCGCACGCAGCCCGACCAGCTCGTCCAGTCCTACAACCGCATCACGGGCTTCATGGACGAGGAGATTTACAAGACGGTCGAAGCCTACCTCGAAGCGCCGCGCGAAGTCGCGCACGGCAACAACTGAGCATCGCGCCGCGCCCGGCGGCCCTCACCGCCCCGCCGCGAAAATACCGCCATGAATATACGCTTGACTCTGTAGTCGGCTACAGGGCTTAGAATGTTCTCATGTCGAGAACGGCTAAACCCCAAAGCGGGCCGGCGGAGGGCCGGCCCTTGCGCATCGGCGAGGTGGCGCGGGCCTCGGGCCTGAGCGTCGAGACGCTGCGGTTCTACGAGCGGCGCGGGCTTTTGGGACGCCCCGCCCGCACGTCGGCCAACTACCGCGTCTACTCGCGCGAGACGGTCGAGCGACTCGCCTTCATCCGCCGCGCGCAACTCATCGGATTTTCGCTCGACGAGATTCAGCGAATCCTCGCCGAGCGCGCGGAAGGGCGCACGCCCTGCCGCGCCGTCCGCGAGATGGCGCGCCGCAAGTTGGACGACCTCGACGCGCGCCTGCGCGAGCTGCGCCGCCACCGCAAGGAACTCTCCGACCTGCTCGACGAGTGGGGCGAGCGCGAGGACGACCCCGGCCACTTCTGCGGCCTCATCGAGTCGAGCCGCGTGAGCGCGGGCGACGTTGACGAAGACGAGCGTTGGAGACGCGCAAGGAAGAAAGGCGGTAAGCGATGAGTACGGCGGAGAAGGTTAACGACCGGGCCGAGCTTTCGGTCGAGGGAATGTCGTGCGCCGCGTGCGCGCAGAGAATCGAGCGGCGTCTGTCGAAAACAGAGGGCGTGACGAGCGCCAGCGTCAACTTCGCCACGCGCCGCGCCAGCGTCGAGTACGACCCGCGCCGCACCGACGAGCGGAAGCTTTCGGGCGCGGTCGAGTCAATCGGCTTCAAGGTCGTCGCGCCCGAGGAGGCCGCGCGCGGCGACTCGGACGAGCGCGAGCGCCGCAGCGTGCGCCGCCGCTTCGTCGTCTCGGCCGCGCTCTCGCTCCCCGTCGTCTTCATCGCCATGTCGCACGGGCGCGTCCCCGTGCTCGACGGCCCGTGGTCGAGCTGGCTCCAGCTCGCGCTCTCCGCGCCCGTCGTCCTCTACGGCGGCGCGCCCTTCTTCCGCGGCGCCCTCGCGGCCCTGCGCCACCGCTCGGCCGACATGAACACGCTCATCGCGACGGGGACGGGCGCGGCCTTCGTCTACTCGCTCGTCGCCACCGTCGCGCCGCGTCTCGTCACGACGGGCGCGCACGGCGGCGGCGCGCACGAAGCGCCGATGCCGCCCGTCTACTTCGAGGCGGCGGCCGTCATCATCACGCTGATACTTCTGGGCCGCCTGCTCGAAGCGCGCGCGCGCGGGCGCACCTCGGCCGCCATCCGCGGCCTGCTCGGGATGCAGGCGCGCACGGCGCGCGTCGTCAACGCCGACGGCACGACCTCAGACCGGCCGATTGAGGACGTGCAGCCCGGCGACGTGATTCTCGTGCGGCCGGGCGAGAGGGTTCCGACCGACGGCGTCGTCGAAGACGGCGAGTCGGCCGTCGACGAATCAATCGTGACGGGCGAGAGCATACCCGTCGAGAAGCGCGCGGGCGACGAGGTCGTCGGCGCGTCCGTCAACAAGACGGGCAGCTTCCGCTTCCGCGCGACGCGCGTCGGGAGCGAGACGGTGCTCCGTCAAATCGTGCGGATGGTCGAGGAGGCGCAGGGGCGTCGCGCGCCGGTCGCGCGTCTGGCCGACCGCGTGAGCGGCGTCTTCACGCCGGCCGTCATCATCGTCGCCGTCGTCACCTTCGTCGCGTGGTTCATCCTCGCGCCCGAAGAGACGCGGCTCACGACGGCGCTCGTCAACTTCGTCTCCGTCCTCATCATCGCCTGCCCGTGCGCGCTCGGGCTCGCGACGCCGACGGCCATCATGGTCGGCACGGGCCGCGGCGCCTCACTCGGCGTCCTCATCCGCGGCGGCGAGGCGCTCGAAGCCGCGCAACGAATCGACGCGGTCGTCCTCGACAAGACCGGGACTCTCACGACGGGGCGGCCCGAGGCGACCGACGTCGTCGCGGCCGAGGGCTTCGCGCCGGACGAGCTCCTGCGGCTCGCGGCGTCGGCCGAGAGCGCGAGCGAGCACCCTCTGGGCGAGGCCGTCGCGCGGCTCGCGTCGAGCAAGAAGTTGACGACGAGCGCGCCCGCGCGTTTCCGAGCGTTGGCCGGACACGGCGTCGAGGCCGAGGTCGAGGGGCGTCGCGTGCTCGTCGGCAGCCGCCGCTTGATGCGCGAGCGCGGCGTCGAAGGACTCGACGCGGGCGCGGGCCCGGAGACGGGCGCGGGCGAACTTGAGAGGCGCGCCGAAGAGTTGTCGGCCGCGGGCAAGACTCCGGTCTACGTCGCCATAGACGGGCGCGCGGCCGGACTCGTCGCGGTCGCCGACGCCGCGAAGCCCGAGGCGCGCGAGGCCGTCGCGTCGCTTCGTCGTCTCGGCGTCGAGGTCTGGATGCTGACGGGCGACAACCGGCGGACGGCCCGTGCGGTCGCGCGCGAGGTCGGAATCGAAAAAGTGCTCGCCGAAATTTTGCCGGAGGGGAAGGCCGAGGAGGTGGCGAAGCTTCAGGCGGAGGGGCGCGCGGTGGCGATGGTCGGCGACGGCATCAACGACGCCCCGGCGCTCGCGCGCGCCGACGTGGGCATCGCCATCGGGACGGGCACGGACGTCGCCATCGAGGCGTCGGACGTGACGCTCGTCTCGGGCGATTTGCGCGGCGTGCTGCGGGCGCTCAGGCTCGCGCGCGCGACGATGCGCGTCATCAAACAGAACCTCTTCTGGGCCTTCGTCTACAACGCCGTCGGCATCCCGCTCGCGGCCGGCCTCTTCTACCCTCTGACGGGCTGGACGCTCGCGCCCGTCTACGCGAGCGCGGCGATGGCGCTCTCGTCGGTCTCGGTCTTGACGAACTCGCTGCGGCTGCGCCGCTTCGCCGGCTGAAGACGAAAGGAGAAGTTTTATGGACACGCAAGAAATAATCGTGCTCGCGGGCGGCGCGCTGACGGTCGCGCTCGTCGTCTGGTGGTTTTTTCTGAGCGAGGGCGAGAGGGCTTCGGCGCGGGTCGCCGGAGGCGTGCAGCGCGTCCGCATCACGGTCAAGGGCGGCTACACGCCGGACGTCGTGGTCGTCAAGAAGGACGTGCCCGTCGAGCTTGAGTTCTACCGCGAGGAGGACTCGTCGTGCACAGACCAAGTCATCTTTAATGACTTCCAGATCAGCCGGCGGCTCCCGGCCTTCGAGACGACGACCGTGCGGCTCGTGCCCGAGCGCGCGGGCGAGTTCCGCTTCAACTGCGGGATGAACATGGTGCGCGGCAAGCTCGTCGTCGAGGACTGAAGGCGCGGAGCGCCCGACGCGATAGCGCGCCGCCCGCGCGGAGTGTAAAATCGTCGGGGCAAATATTAGACGCGCGCGCGCACGACGCGCGACGCCGGGGGGATCAAGAAAGTGATGAAGAGAAAAGTCTATCCGGCCGTCCTCGCTTTGGCGGCGGCCGCCGCGCTCGCCGGGTGCACGCGCGAGGAGCCGCGCTACGCCGCGTCGGCCTCGAAGCAGACGAACGCGCAGGCGTCGAAGAGCTCGGCGGCGAACACGTCCGCCTCGAAGGACTCGCACGACGGGCACGCGCACGGGCCGCTCGACCCGAACCGCGTCCCGGCCTTCGAGAGCGACCCGAAGAACCTGCCGGCGACGCTCCCGCCCGAGTTGTTCACGGGCATGACGCGCGCCGCCTACCAGTCGGTGAAGGAAATCCCGGCGACCATCGCGCAGCTACCCTGCTACTGCCACTGCGACAAGGGCTTCGGGCACAAGAGCCTTCACAGCTGCTTCGTCGACAAGCACGCCTCGCAGTGCGCCGTCTGCGTCGACGAGGCGCTCGCCGCCTACAAGATGGAGAAGGAGCTGAAGCTCACGCCCGAGCAGATACGCGAGCGCATCATCGCCGAATACTCGGCCCGGCAGTAAAGTCATTTTTGGCAGCAACGCTGTCGTCCGTCCGCGCAATCAAAGGCGTTGGAGGAGAACACGATGAACGGCCCGCTACTTCGCAAAGTTTTCGTCACCTTCCTGCTCGCCGCCATGACGCTCACGACTTTGTCCGCCCCCGCGGCCGCGCAGCAGCGCAAGCGCCGGGCCAAGCCCTCGCGCTCGGAAGACGCCGCGCGTCACGCCACCAAGTCGGCCAAAGTCTTTAACGACATCATGCGCGTGCCCGACCGCGCCATCCCGCGCGAGCTGGTCAGCGGCGCGGAGGCCGTCGTCGTCTGCCCCGGCGTCTTGAAGGCCGCCTTCATCGTCGGCGGGCGCAAGGGCGACTGCACCGTCACGCGGCGCACGAAGGACGGCTGGGGCGCGCCCGCCTTCTTCAACCTGACGGGCGGCAGCTTCGGCGCGCAGATCGGCGCGTCCTCGACCGACTTCGTCCTGCTGATTATGAACGAGGATGGTTTGAAGGGTCTGCTCGAAGACAAGTTCGAGATCGGCGGCGAGACCGGCATCGCCGCCGGCCCCGTCGGCCGCGAGGCCAGCGCCTCGACGAACCTCACGCTCGACGCCGGCATCCTCTCCTACTCGCGCAGCAAAGGACTCTTCGCGGGCGTCGCTCTCAAGGGCGTCGCCATCACGCCCGACAACGACCTCAACCGCGCTTACTACTCGAAGACGGCCCGCGAGGTTCTGGCCGAGGGCCTGCGCCCGCCCTCGCCCGTCCGCGCCTTGTCCCTCGCGCTCAGCCGCTACTCCGTCAAGTGAGAAGCCTTTTTCTTGACGGCGCGCGGCGGGCGAAACTAAAATCACGCACGCGCCGTCGGACGACAGACGTTATTCTGACGGACGCTCGCGCCCGCCCGCCGAAGGAGTAGAGCAAGTCATGCAGCCACGCACGCGGAAGCAGAGGGAAGTCCTCGACTACATCACGCGCTTCATCGAGCGCCACGGCTACGAGCCGTCCTACGCGCAGATCGCGCGCCACTTCCGCGTCTCCTCGAAGGCCACCATCGCCAAGCACATCGAGTCGCTCGAACGTCAGGGCCTACTCACGCGCCGACGCGCCGACGGCGGCTTCGGCCTAAACGTCCGCGTCGAAGAGGTCTCCGGCGACGCCGTCTGCGAGGTGCCGCTTCTGGGTCGCGTCGCCGCCGGCCAGCCGCTCGACACCGTCACCGACAGCGAGACCATCAGCGTCCCGCGCTTCATGCTCGGCCGCAGCCGCCCCGCCCAAGTTTACGCCCTGCGCGTCACCGGCGACTCGATGATCGACGAGCACATCTGCGACGGCGACATCGCGCTCATCGAGAACCGCACCGAGGCGCGCAACGGCGAGATAGTCGTCGCCCTCGTCGACGGCCAGCGCGCCACGCTCAAGCGTCTGGAACGCGCCGGCACGGAAGTCGAGTTGTGCCCGGCCAACTCCAACCACGAGCCCATCCGCCTCCACGCCTCGCGCGTCGCCGTGCAGGGCATCTTCCGCGGCCTTCTGCGCCCCGCCAACTAAACCGCCCGCGCCCCGCTCAGTACACTTAACGAACAACCGCGCGCGCCGCCTGTACGGCTTTGTGAGCGTTTTCGCGCCCGCCCGCCCCGCTTCCCGCGTATTACCGCCCCGCGCCTTGCGGCATGCGGCTTGCCCGTTTTCCCTTGAATACGTCGGCAAAATTAGCGTTTTAAGTGCGGACGCCGCGAGCGCCCGCGGTCAGCGGGAGACGACTTCAAGGAGTTCAAGACGATGACAGAGAAGAACCAGCCGAAGAGGGTCGCCATCCTCATCGAGCAGCACGTCGAAGACAGCGAGTTTCAGATTCCTTACGCCGCCCTGCAGGAGGCCGGCGCGGAGGTGACGGTGCTCGGCTCGCGCGTCAACGAGACCTACACCGGCAAGCAGATGAAGCTCAACATCAAGGCCGACGCGACGACCACGGACGCGCGCGCCGAAGATTTCGACGCCGTCGTCATCCCCGGCGGCATGGCCCCCGACAAGATGCGCACCAACATGAAGACCGTCCGCTTCGTGCAGGACGCCTTCAACTCCGGAAAACTCATCGCGGCCATCTGCCACGGCCCGCAGGTCTTAATCGAGGGCGACCTCCTGCGCGGCAAACGCGCGACGGGCTTCCGCGCCATCCGCAAGGATATGCAGAACGCCGGCACGCAGTTCGAGAACGCGCCCGTCGTCTCCGACGGCAACCTTTTGACCTCGCGACGGCCCGGCGACTTGCCGCTCTTCACGTCGGCCGTCATCAGCCGTCTCGGCCTGAGCGTCAAAGGCAAGACCCTCGTCGGCGAGACGGACGAGCGCAGCGCCGAGGCTTGGAAGCTGGCGGAGGACTGGGGGGGCTCGACGAAGGCCGAGATCGTCGACGGCATCAACACGGCCATCCGCGGCGAGCGCTACGCGCACAAGGCGTTCGAGCACTACGCCGACAAGGCGACCGACCCGGCCGTCAAAGCACTCTTCACGGAGATAGTCGCGTCGAAGGCGCGACACATCAGTCTGCTCGAAGCGCGGCTCGCGGCCATCGGCGGCGAGGAGGGCTTGCAGGCGGCGGGCAGCGGCGCGTGGGCGACGCTCAAGAGCTGGATTCAGTCGAGCGACGACGCGTCGCTTTTGCGCCGCGCGCTCGGCGACTTGCAGACGGGCGTCGTCGACGCCTTCAACCTGACCAACCAGTTCACCGACCCGGCGACGGCCGCCGTCTTCGACGAGGTCGAGATCGACCTCGCGCGCCACGAGCAGATGGTCGCCGACCACTACCACGCGCGCCTCGCGGCCGACGACTCGAAGCCCGCCGCCCCGACCACGGGCGCGGCCGTCTCCGCTTAAGTCCGAAGGCGGAACATGAAAAGAGGGGCCGCGCGAGTCGAAAGGTTCG
>DASQDT010000029.1:0-11517 GCA_035634035.1 Pyrinomonadaceae bacterium
GCGCGGGCGCGGGCGCGACCTTCAGCTCGATGACGACGTGACGCCCGTCGCGCCGGAGCGCGAGGAGGTCGAGCGGGCGCGCGGGCGCGGCGGGCGCGCGGTGTGCGCGCAGTTGGGCATGGAGTGGGGAGACGACGAGGCCGGGGTCGAGCCGCGACACGTCACGGCGGAGGAGCGATTCGAGCCACGCCTCGGGCGCGGCGCGGTAGAGGGCGTGGCGGCGGTCGGGCGCGTCGGCGCGTCGGTGCTCGCGGAGTTCCGCGACGAGTTTATGAAAGTCCGCGAGGCTGTCGTCGTCGAGCGGGCGTCTGGTCGCCGCGCCCCCGACGCCGAACCACGCGCGCTCCTCGTCCATCACGCGCCGCACGCGCGCGAACGCGAGCCCGTTGTAGCGCAGCGTCTCGCCGTGACGCGCGCGCACCACGTCGACCGCGCCGGGCGCGAGCGCGACGACGCGCGCGGCCGTCTCGCTCAACCCGGCGCGCCGCGGCCCCGTAAAGCGCGGCGCCGCGCCGAGCAACTCTTCGAGCGACGGGACTCTGACCGGCGCGAGCGTCGGGACGCGCGAAGGCGCGGGCGACGGCGGCGCGTGCGCGGGCGTGTCGCCGTCGCCGTCACACAGTTCACAGACCTCGACCGACTCTCTCAAGCCGCCGCGCAAAAGCGCGACCCTCTCGGCCGTCGCGTCGCGCATCGCAGCGGGGACGACGAGCAAGAGTCTGCGCGGCGAGGGCGCGCTTCCCTCCCCCGCGAGCCGCGCGAACCAGAGCCACGCGGACGCGACGAGGGCGTCCGCCCCGTCCGACGCGGGAGCGCCTACAGGCCCCGTCGCCGCCACGTGGGGCGCGCCGCCGCGCCCGTCGCGCACGCTCAGAACGACGCGCGCGTAGCGACCCGGCTCGCCGCGCCGCGCGCCCGCGCTCAGACGCGCGCTCTCGACGCGCGCCCCTTCGCCCAGATAGGCCCGCGCCGACTCGGCCAGACTCTCGCACGCGCTCTCGCGCGCCGCCGCCAGCGTCGCCAGCGTCGCGGCGGCCGAGGCGCGCGGCACGAGTTCGAGCGTCGCGCGCAGAGAGCCCGCGCGCCGCGTCGCCTCGACGCACAGACGCCCGCCCGCCCACTCCCACGCCGCCACGCGCCACACGCGCAAGCCCGCCTCGCCCCAGTAAGCGAGACGCACCGCGCGCCCCGCGCCCCCGACCTCCCACTCGCCGCGACGCACGGAGACGCGCCTCCCTCCGCCCTCGTCGCAGAACCACTCGCCCGCCGAGTCGAGCACGCGCGCGCGACGACGCCTCGCGTCGTCGGCGTCCGAAGTTTCGCCGATGCGCTCCATGAGAAGGTCGAGTCGGGCGCGCGCGCTCGCGCGCGGCTTCGTTAAGGGCGGGCCTGTTGCGGGTGGGCGCGGCGTCGCTCGTGAGTCGCCGCGCGCGTATGCTAACATCAAAACAGCTTTCAGCAATCAGCATAAAGTTATGAAAGACGTTTATCTGGTCGGATCGGTGCGGACGCCCATCGGGCGTTTCGGCGGCGCGCTGGCGGCGATGACGGCGGCCGACATGGGGGTCGTCGTCGCGCGCGAGAGCTTGCGGCGCGCGGGTGTCGACGCGGGCGGAGTCGCGGAGGTCTTGTGGGCGTGCGCGCGTCAGGCGGGCGGCGGGCCGAACGTCGGCCGTCAGATAAGTTTTCGCGCGGGAGTCCCCGAGAGCGTCCCGGCCTCGACCATCAACATGGCGTGCGGGTCGGGCCTCAAAGCCATCATCCTCGCCGCGCAGGAGGTCGTGTTGGGACGCGCGCGGGCCGTGCTCGCGGGCGGCGTCGAGAGCATGACGCGCGTGCCCTACTTCGCGGAGGGCGCGCGCTGGGGCGTCCGCATGGGCAACGCCGAGCTGGTCGACGGCATGTACCGCGACGGCTTCCTCGACCCGCTCTCCGGCCTCCTCATGGGGCAGACGGCCGAGAACCTCGCGCGCCAATATAAAATCACGCGCGACGAGCAGGACGAGTACGCCCTGCGCACGCAGCGCCGCGCGGCCGAGGCGATTGACGGCGGGCGCTTCGACTCCGAGACGGTCGCCGTCGAGCTCGAAGGCAAGCGCGGCGAAAAGACTCTCTTCGCGCGCGACGAGCACCCGCGCGCCGACACTTCAATCGAGTCTTTAAGGAAGCTCCCGCCCGTCTTCGCCAAAGACGGCACGGTGACGGCCGGCAACTCTTCCGGCATCACGGACGGCGCGGCCGCCGTCGTCGTCATGGGCGAGGACGCGCTCAAAGAGTCGAAGGCGGAGCCCGAGGCGCGCGTCGTGGATTACGAGATCACGGGCGTCGCGCCCGAGGTCATGGGCATCGGCCCCGTGCCGGCCGTCCGCGCGCTGCTCGCGCGCCAGCGGCTCTCGCTCGACGACATCGACCTCGTCGAACTCAACGAGGCCTTCGCCGCGCAGGTCATCGCCTGCGACCGCGAGCTACACTTCGACGCTGAGCGTCTGAACGTCAACGGCGGCGCAATCGCGTTGGGCCACCCAATCGGCTGCACGGGCGTGCGCATCACGACGACGTTGCTCCACGAGATGAAACGTCGCGGCGCGCGTCGCGGCCTCGCGACCCTCTGCGTCAGCGGCGGCCTCGGCGTCGCGCTGCTCGTCGAGCGCGTCTGAGCGCGTGACAGGGGTCGGGCGCGAGAGGTTCGAGCGGGATGGCTACAAAGAAACAGGCGGGCGGGCGGAAGTCGGACGGAAGCTCCGCGGGCGCGGCCCGCTGCCGCCGCAAGTTCCTGCGCTTCTTCCCCGGCGGCTTCGAGGACGAGACCTACATCGACTGGGAGCGCAGCTACAAGGTCGAGACGCACGGGCGCTGGCAGGAGGCGCTCGCGCGCGACGAGTACGAACGACTCTTGCGCGGCCGCGAGTTCATGGAGATCGCGGCCCGCGCCGTCCGCGTCGAGCAGCGCTCGCGCCACAGTATGCTCTTCTCGTTCGAGAAGATGGCCCTGCGCGACGCCGTCAAGTCGGCCGCGGGCGCGCGCACCTTCGCCGAGGGTCTCTACGAATTCCTGCACGGCGACGGCCCCGTCGAAACTCGCTTCGACGGTTGGGTCGCGGCCGTCGAGTCGCTGCCGCGACGACAGACGCGCGTCCTGACGTGGCCGCTCGCCACCGTCTTCGGCTTCATCGCGCAGCCGCGCGCCCACATCTTCCTCAAGCCCAACGTGACGCGCGCCGCCGCGCGCGAGTACGGCTTCGATCTCCCCTACAAGTCGCGCCCCAACTGGGAGCCCTACGCGAGTATGCTGCGGTTCGCGTCCGTAGTCCGGCGCGACCAGCGCGACCTCCGCCCGCGCGACATGATCGACATTCAATCGTTCCTCTGGGTTCAGGGCTCGGACGAGTACGAGGAGTGAGCGTCTGCTCGGCCGCGCGCGAAATTCTCGGACGCGCGTCCCGAACAATGTCCGACTTTTTCGCCGGCGCGCGACAACCCGCGCCGCGCGCGCGCCACTCATAGACGGTAGCGCGCGCACACGCCCGCCGACCCGCGCGCGCCTCAAGCTCCGTCAAATTTCTTCTCAAGAGGCTCGCCGGTGAAGACCATTCTCTCTCTCGTCCGCCCGACAGCGTTTCTGTTTTCACTCCTCGTCGCCGCGCCCCCCGCCGTCTCGGCGCAGACGGAGAACTTCGAGGTCGTGCGCCTCGCCGAGGGCGTCTACGCGACCGTCCGCAAGGACTCGCCCGGCTTGGGGGCCGAGGCCAACAACCTTTTCATCATCAACGACGAGGACGTCGTCGTCGTTGACGCGAACGTCAGCCCGTCGGCGACGCGCGAGGTCTTGGCCGCGCTGCGCAAGCTGACGGCGAAGCCCGTCAGCTACGTCGTCAACACGCATTGGCACGACGACCACGTCATCGGCGGCTCGGTCTACCGCGAGGCCTTCCCGCGCGTCGAGTTCGTCGCGCACGCTCGGACGCGCGAGTACCTGCCGGGCTTGGGCCGCGAGCGTCGCGAGCAGGCGTTCAAGGGCGCGGCGCAGTTCGTCAAAGATTTGCAGGGGCTCGTCGAGCAGAACAAGAGCCTGACGGGAAACCCTCTGACCGAGGAGGAGCGCGCCGGCTACCTCAACGACATCAAAATCGGCACGCGCTTCGTCAACGAAGGGCCGAAGGCCGAGATCGTCCTGCCGACCGTCACCGTCGAAGAACGCCTGACGCTCCACCGCGGCTCGCGCGTCATAGAGATTCTGCACTTGGGCCGCGGCCACACGGCCGGCGACCTCGTCGTGCATCTGCCGAAGGAGGGCATCGTCGCGACGGGCGACCTCGTCGTCTGGCCCGTGCCTTACGTCGGCGGCGAGCAGTCGCACATCACTGATTGGGCGACGACGCTCGGACGCGTCGCGGCGCTGAAGCCTTCAATCATCGTCCCCGGCCACGGGCCGGTGCTGCGCGACGACTCCCACGTTAAACTGCTCGCCTCGATGTTCGCGTCCGTCGCGCGGCAGACGCGCGAGGCCGTCGGGCGCGGCGAGACTCTGGAGCAGGCGCGCAAGAGCGTGAGCCTCGAAGAGTTTCGCAAACAGCTGGCGGGCGAGTCGCAGTTCCGGCGCGTTCTGTTCCGCGTCTACGTCGTCGCGCCGGCGGTCGAGGCCGCGTACCGCGAGGCGACGGCGAAGCCCTGAGTCAGAGACGCGCGGCCAACCCCCGACCGCGCGCGAGGCATCCGAACTCGCGCGAAACGTTTTCCCATTTAAATGTTTTCCCCTTTAAACGCCGGTCGAAGCTTCTGAAAGGTTGATGGAATCGATGCCCAAGAAAGCTCACGCCTCTCTTCTCGCGCTCTCGCTCGCCGCCGCGTCGCTTGCGCCCGCGACGGCCGGGGCGCGCGCGCCGCGCGGGGTCGCCGCGCGTCAGACGCGCACGACGACGGCCGCGCCGGCAGTCGTCTTCGCGACGCTCCCCGCCTCGGACGCGGTCGCGCTAATCGAGTTGCGCCGGCTCTTGAACGACGCCGTGCCGCGCGCTCTGGCCTCGGATAACAAGCGTCTGGGCGAGGTCAACGCCGACGTGGAGAAGTTCCGCGCGCGCACGGGGATCGACGCGCGGCAGTTCGAGACGCTGGCCGTCGGCTCGCGCGTCGTGCGGCTCGCGAACGGGAAGACGAAGCTCGCCCACAACGTCGCGGTCGGGCGCGGGCGCTTCGACGTGGCGGCAATCGTCGCCGCCGGCCGCGCCTCGTCGCAGAACCGTCACACCGAGCAGACGCACGGCGGGAAGACCGTCCACGTCTTCCGGCTCGAAGAGGAGCTGAAGCTGTTCGGGCTTCTGAAGATGAGGGTGCGCGAGCTGGCCGTCGCGGCGGTCGACGCGGGGACGCTCGCCGTCGGAGAGCCCGAGGCGGTGCGCGCGGCGGTTGACGCGGCCGCCGGGCGGGGCGCGCTCGCGCCGTCGGCCCTCGCGGTGATGACGCAGCCGCGCACGCCCGAGACGCTCGTCACCTTCGGCGGGCGCGTGCCGCCGGAGCTGACCGAGGGCATCGACCTCGGCAACGCCGAGATCACGCGCAGCGTCGCCTCGATTCGCGAGATGTTCGGCGCGCTGCGGATGGTCGCGGCCGGGTTCGACGTGCAGACGACCTTGCGCACCTCGACGGCGGCCGAGGCCAAGCAGTTGAGCGACGTGCTGGCGCTGCTCAAGCAGACCGCGCCGTTTCTGCTCGCGCAGGTCGAGGGCGAGAAGGGTCGCGTCGCGCGCGGCGCGGCCGAGCGCCTTCGGGTCACGGCGCAGGGGACGGACGTGCAGCTCCGCCTCGACGTTCCGCAGGCCGACATCACGGCGCTCGTCAACGTGCTCTGAAGAAGTAAGAAGGTAAAAGTAAAAAGGCGGAAGGTCGATGAGAATCGCGCTCATCGACCTTCCGCCTTTTACCTTTTTACTTTCGCCCTTATTTACTCGCCCGGCGCGATGGGGACGGTGGCGGGGATGCGCGGGCGCTGCGGGGCGACTTCGGGCGCCTGCTGCTTCTCGACCTTCGCCAGCACGTCGTCGTGAATCTCAATCTCGCCCTCGCGGTCGGCGCGCGCGCGGAGCGTCGTGGCGTAGTCGTCGAAGACCTGCTGGCGGCGCTCGTCGAGCGCGCTCTCGGCCAACTCGGCGCGCTGGCGTCCGAACTCGGCGAGGTCGGCGTCCGTCCGCTTGAGCGCGCCCGCCACGACCCACGACTCGCCGACCTTCACGGGAGCCTTCATCACCTCGCCGGGCTTCAGGGCGTAGATGGCCTCGTCGGCGGCGAGCGAGGTGCCGGCCGTCCCGACGGGCGTGCCGATGCGGTAGCTCGGCAGCGTCTCGACCTTCAGCCCGAAACGCTCGGCCGCCGCCTTCAAGCCCTCGGCGCTACCGGCCGCCGACGCTATCTCGCGCGCCGCCTGCTCCAACTGCTCCTTCGCCTTCTGCTCGCGGACGCGCTCTAAGACGCGCTCGCGCGCCTCGTCGAACTCGGGGACGCGCGGGTCGCGCTTCTCAACCAGCATCGGGACGGCGAAGCCGTTTTTGATGCCGACGCGGTCGCCGACATCCTGCGGGTTTTCGAGCGGCGCGATCGCCGCCTCGAACTGCGGCGAGCTGCCGATGTCGGGGATGTTGTCGTGCGGCTTGACGAAGGGCGTCTCCTTGACCATCTCGGCCGGGCTCATGTTGGCCTCGGCCGCGAGCTCCTGCGCGACGCGCCCCACGTCCTTCGTCTCGCGCAGCCGGTCGACGGCGCGCTGCGCGACGGCCGCGGCGGCCGCGTAAGACTTGCTGTTGCGCAGGGAGGCGAGGAGCTCGGGCCGCGCCTCGTCGAAGGTCTTGAGCACGTTGTCGCCGCGGCGGAGGATGTAGTAGGCGCTCGTGGCCTTGTTGAAGACGGGGTCGCTGACGTAGCCGGGCTGCATGTCGAGCACGCCCTGATAGATGTCGGTCGTCTGGTTCGGGCCCGCGGGCGTGCTCTTGCGGACGGGGTTCGGCAGCCAGCCGCCCGACTTGGCCGTCGCCGGGTCTTCGCTGTTGCCGCGCGCCAGCTCCGCGAAGGACTCCTCGGTGGCCGTCATCTTCTCGTCGCGGGCGCGCGCCGCCAACTCGGTCGCCTTCTGCAAGACCTGCTGGTCGAGCTTCGGGTCGGCGACCTTCAAGACTATCTGCTGGACGCGCACGCCGGCCTGCGGCTTGCGCGCGTCGAACTCGCGGCGCAGCTCCTCGTCGGTGACTTCGAGCTTGCCCGCCAGCTTCGTCTGGTCGATGAAGAGGTAGCGAACCTTCTTCTGCGGCTCGTTGATGCGGAACTCCTCGCCGTGCGAGGCGAAGTAGCTGCGCAGCTCCTCGTCGGACGGGTTGATGCCCTTCGCCAGCTCCGCCGGCGTGACGTTGACGTAGGTCAGCTCGAAAGAGGTGTTGCTGCGCTCGTAGTCGCTCTGCAACTCCTCGTCGGAGACCTGCACGCCGGCCGTGACGAAGGCGCGCAGCTTCTGCTCGGCCAGCGCGTCGCGGATGCCGCGCTCGAAGCGCGTCAGGTCGCCGAACTGCGAGACGATGGCCTGCTTGTAGCGCTCGAAGCCGACGAACTTGCCGGTCGCCGGGTCGGTGTAGCGCTCGACGATGCTGTCGCTGACCTCCTTGTCCGAGGGCGCGAGGCCCAGACGCTCGGCCTCCTGCGCGACGAGGCGCGTGCGGATGAGGCCGTCGAGGACGCGGCGGCCGCCGCCGAGCTGCGACAGGCTGAACTGCGGCCCGAACGACTGGCGGTACATGCGCGTCATGTCGTCCATGTCGGCGACGAGGACTTCGTCGCCGCGCACCGAGGCGAGCACCTCGCGCCCGCCGGCGGTCGAGGCCGTGGCGGTGTCGCGCGTCGGCGCGTAGAAGAAGACGAGGCTGACGACCATCAGCGCGGCGAAGACGACGATGAAGGCGCTGCGCGTCTTCTCCAGACGGCTGAACTGCTTGAGCATGGCGGCGAATACCTTCCCGGAAGTGTTGTCGGACGGCCGGAGGCGGCGCGGGCCGAAAACGTGCGTGTCACGCCGAAAGGACGGCCGGCACGCGCGCCTCGCAAAACGCGGATTGTAGCGGACGCACGCGCGCGCCCGCAACCGCGCGAAGTGTGCGGCGCGGCCCCGCGCGGCGGGCGGCGGGCGGGGCGCTTCGTCTCCGGCGTGCGCTGGCGTCTAAACAACAGGGGGCGCGGTGTGCTATATCTTTACGCATCATGGACTTCATTTACGCGACGTGGGCGGGCTACCCGGTCTGGGCGTGGGCGGGGTTCGCCATCTTCATCCTGACGATGCTGGCGCTCGACCTCGGGATTCTGAACCGCAAGGCGCACGCCATCACCTACCGCGAGGCGGCGACGTGGAGCGCCATCTGGGTGTCGCTGGCGCTGGTCTTCGCCGGGCTCGTCTTCTGGCAGCAGGGGCGTCTGACGGGCGTCGAGTTTTTGACGGGCTACGTCATCGAGCTGTCGCTGTCGGTCGACAACCTCTTCGTCTTCCTGCTCATCTTCGGCTACTTCAACGTCCCCGCGAAGTACCAGCACCGCGTCCTCTTCTGGGGCGTGCTCGGCGCGCTCGTCATGCGCATGACGATGATCGCGCTCGGGGCGGCCCTCATCGAGCGCTTCCACTGGATCATCTACGTCTTCGGCGCGTTCCTCGTCTACACGGGCGTCAGGATGATGTTGCAGAAGGAGACCGAGGCGCACCCCGAGGAGAACTTCCTCGTCCGCTTCTTCTCGCGCCTCATCCCGATGACGCGCCACTACGACGGCGAGAAGTTCTTCACCGAGGTCGACGGCAAGCGCGTCGGCACGCTGATGCTGCTCGTCCTCATCACGGTCGAGGTCACCGACCTCGTCTTCGCGGTCGACTCCATCCCCGCCATCTTCGGCATCACGACCAACACGTTCATCGTCTACACGTCGAACGTCTTCGCCATCCTCGGCCTGCGCTCGCTCTACTTCCTTCTGGCCGGCGTCGTCGAGAAGTTCCACTACCTGAAGATCGGGCTCTCGATCGTGCTCGCCTTCGTCGGCGTCAAGATGCTGACCGAGGGGTTCATCAGCGGGCGCTTCGGGCTGAGCAAGGAGACGATCATCATCGGCTCTCTGACGTTCGTCGCCGTCGTCTTGGCCTCCTCGGTCGTCGCCTCGCTCATTTGGCCGCAGCACGCCGAGACGCGCGTAGAGGTGGAACTCCCGCCCGGCTTCGACTCGCCGTTCGACGACGACGCCGGCCGCCACGGGGCGGAAGACCCGCAACTGCCGCAAGGCGAGCGGGCGCGCGGTCAGGGCGCGGAAGGGTGAGGACAAGGCGAAAGGGGAAGGGCGACGGCACGGGCGCGCGCGGGCCCGTAACTTTTGCCTTTTCCCCTTTTATTTTCGCCCTTTTTTTACTTCTTGAACGTCCGGCGTGCGGTGTGTTAAGTTTCTTTGGCGGGCAAGTTTAGACGACTCGGCCCGCCGCTCGTCAAAAATAAAGTCTCCCGGCCGCCCCGCCCCGACTCAGAAATTCCGGTTTCCCGTTCCCGCCTCACCTCAGAAGCCGAAAGACCGCTCCCAACTATGTCAAGCAAAGTCAGTCGCTTCGACCACGAATGGTGGATCGTCTCGAAGCGTCACATCTACATCTTCGTCGCCCTCGCCCTGCTCGCGCTGGTCGCGGCCGGCTTCGGCGTCTACGCGTGGCTCTACGGCAACCCGTTCGGCGGCGCGGCCGAGGCCATCGCGTCGGCCGAGGGCGCGCGCTTCGACACGTTCGAGGGGGGCGTCCGCGTCACGCGCGCCGCCACGCGCGAGACCTTCGCCGCGCGCTCCGACACGCAGCTCTTCCCCGGCGACATCGTCCAGACGGCGGAGGACGGGCGCGCGCGCATCGCGCTCGCCGACGGCTCGACGCTTTTGATTAAGCCCAACAGCGTCATCACCATCGCCGAGAACAAGCGCAGCGACGGCGACGGCCGCACCAGCGTCCGCGTCGCGGTCGACCGCGGCTACGTCAACGTCCGCACCGAGCAGCGCGAGGAGGGCACGTCGAACATCGTCAAGACGCCCCTGACCGAGAACGAGCTGGCCTCGCAGACTTCGGCCTCGTTCGGCGTCCGCGAGGACAAGACCGAGGAGATTCGCGTCTCGACGGGCACGGTCGAGACGAGCACGTCGAACGGCCAGCGGACGACCTTCACCAACGGCGAGTTCGCGCTCGTCAACCAGCAGGCCAACATCGCGCAGCGCGAGCGCCTGCTCGACACGCCGCAGCCCGCCGCGCCGCGTAACCTTGAGCGCCTCGTCGTCCCGAAGGGCGGCGCGGCCGCCGTCGCTCTGCGCTGGCAGCGCCCGTCGGGCGGCAGCCCCCTGCACTACCGCGTCGAGGTCGCCACCTCGCCCTTCTTCGTCCCGGCCGGCAAGGTCATCGAGCGCGACCAGCTACAGTCGAACGCCTTCACGGTCGACGACCTGCGCCACGGCAACTACTTCTGGCGCGTCCGCGCGTTCGCGCCCTCGGGGCAGGCGAGCGAGTGGTGCGACCCGCAGAAGTTTTCGGTCGTCACGGAGGGCGGCGGCGGCGAGCAGATTTCGGTCGCCAACGTGACGGTCGAGCACGTCGGCGGGCAAATCTACATCGTGCGCGGGCAGACGCAGCCGGGCACGACCGTCCGCTCGGCCGGCCGCCAGACGCTCGCCGGCAGCGACGGCGGCTTCCAACTCCAAATCTCCGCCCCGCGCGGCGCGCGCGACGTGACGCTCGAAGCCGAGGGCGCGCAGGGCGCGCGCGCGACGCAACGCTTCCCCCTCCAACAGTGACGCGCGACGGGTGACGGGCAAGAGGCTTGAATGATTGGTTTCAACCTGCGGCGTCTAACTCGTCTTCAACTCGTCACCCGTCACTTGTCACTCGTCACAGCTTTCGCATGAAGCACGTCGTCCTTTTGAGTGGTGAGCACGAGTCGCCGGCCGAGGCGCTTTTGGAGGCGCTCGGCGCGGCGGGACTGTTCGCCGTCGCCGTGCCGGCCGCGGCCGTCTCGTCGCCGCAGGTCTCGACGACGGCCGCCGCTTCCGAAGCGCACGAGGCGGCGCCGCCGCCCGTCGCCGTGCTCGTCGAAGTCTCTTCGGAGTCGGAGCCGTCGGCCGTCAACGAGTCGGCCGCGCGCGCGGCCTACGCGTGGCCGGGCGTGCCGGTCGTCGCCTGCCGGCGCAAGGACTCAGCCGCGAACGGCCGCGGCCCAAACGCTCGCAACGCCGGCCCCGACGCCTCGACGCTCGAACGCATGGGCTTCTCGGCGGTCGCCGACGACCCGGCGCAACTGCCCGCGCTCCTGCGCGACTTGGAAGTGCGCGGCGTCGCCGACGAGATGCGCGCGGCCGAGTCGCCCGCGGCCGAGGGCGCGGGCGAAGAGGGTCTGCTGACGCCTTCGAGTCTCCTGCTGCCCGAGCGCCTGAGCGTGCGCCGCCTGCGCGCGGCCTTCGAGACGGTCGCCTCGTTACACTTCTCGAACGACC
>DASQDT010000030.1:0-4811 GCA_035634035.1 Pyrinomonadaceae bacterium
TCGCGCCTCTACACGCTCAACCTCGCTAACGCCGACGTGCGCCACGCCGGGAACTTCCTTAACGGCTCGTCGGCCGACCCCAACCTCGACCGCAAGCGCATCGTCGAGCTGGCCGTCGGCATCAGCGGCTCGTTCGAGTTCAGTGCCGACACCTACTCGGCGCAAGAGGACTGCGCGGCGATGACCGTCACCGTGACGCGCACGGGCGACTTGTCGGGCGAGGCGACGGTCGAGTTCGAGACGCGCGACTTGAATCTGGCGCTCGCCGACTCCGCCTCCTCGCGCTCCGACTACACGGCGCGTTACGGCCGCCTCGTCTTCGACACGGGCGAAGCCTCCAAGAGCTTCTCCGTGCTGCTGAGCGAGGACTCGCACGACGAGAGCGCGCAGGAGCGCGCCTCCCTGCGCCTCCTCAACCCGAGCGCCGGCTACAACCTCGGCGCGCGGCGCACGGCCGAGCTACGCATCTTGGACGACGCGGCCGAGCCTTCGGCGAACCCGATTGACGACTCGGCCACCTTCGTCTGCCAGCACTACCACGACTTCCTCAACCGTCAGCCCGACGCGGCCGGGCTCGCCTTCTGGACGCAGAACATCGAATCCTGCGGGACGAATCAGGCGTGCCGCGAGCGCAAGCGCATCGAGACGTCGGCCGCCTTCTTCCTCTCGGGCGAGTTTCAGGACACCGGCAACGTCGCCGTGCGCGCGCACCGCGCCGCGTTCGCGCACGTCGAGCCCGCGCCCTTCATCACGCTCGAAGAGTTCCTGCGCGACGCGCAGCAGCTCGGGCAGGGCTACGTCGTCGGCCAACCCGGCGCGGCGGCGGTGCTGGCCGAGAACACGCGCCGCTACTACGAGGAGTTCGTCATGCGGCCCGAGTTCCTCGCCGTCTACGCGGGGCTCACGAACGAACAGTACGTCAACCGCCTGAACGCCAACGCGGGCAACCCGCTTCAGGCGGCCGAGCGCGAGAACGTCATCGACAGCCTCAGGTCGGGGAGCGAGACGCGCGCGACCGTTTTGCGCCGCGTCGTCGAGGACGCCGAGTACCGCATCGCCGACCGCAACCGCTCCTTCGTGCTCATGCAGTACTTCGGATACCTGCGGCGAGAGCCCGACCCGGCCGGCTTCCAGTTCTGGCTCGGCAAGCTCAACGAGTTCAACGGCAACTTCGTCGCGGCCGAGATGGTCAAAGCCTTCATCACCTCGGGCGAGTACCGGAGCAGATTCGGCAACTAACGAAGGCGCAAGCGGGAAGATAAAAGGCGGGAGGACGAGAGCCGCGCCGGCTCTCGTCCTCCCGCCTTATATAGTTTTCGTTTTTAGTTCCGCGCTACCTCCGCGCGGGCTTGCGCGGAATCTTTTCGTCGGTCATCGCGGCGGAGTAGACGACGGTCGCGACGACGGTCGCGGCCTGCTTCATGTCCTCCTCGATGACGCGGTCGAACGTGTCCTCGCTCGAATGCCAAGTGCGCGACTCGTACTCGACCTCGTCCTGAAGGAAGTCGAAGCCGTTGAGGCCCGCTTGGTCGAAGGCGAGGAAGTCCGACCCCGAAGAGTTCGAGAGCGTCGCGACGGTCGCGCCGAGGTCGCGGACGGGGTCGAGCCAGCGCCGGAAAAGCTCGCGCGCGGCCGGGTTCCCCTGCGCGTAGAGCCCGCGCACTCGGCCCGTCCCGCTGTCGGCGTTGAAGTAGGCGCTCAGACTCTCGGCCGCGGGCTTCAGACGCGCGGGCCCGCCCGAGGCGGCGACCGGCCCGAAGTGCTCGCGCACGTAAGCCTCCGAGCCGAACAAGCCCTGCTCCTCGCCCGTCCAGAGCGCGATGCGGATGGTGCGTCGCGGGCGCAGGCCCGAGGCGCGCAGGATGCGGACGGCCTCCATCATCATGCCGACGCCGGTCGCGTTGTCGGTCGCCCCCGTCGCCGTGTGCCACGAATCAAGATGCGCGCCGATCATGACGACCTCGTGCTTCAAGTCCGTGCCCGGAATCTCGGCGACGGTGTTGAAGGCGCGCCCGTCGTCGGTCATCCGCGCGCCGATTTGGACGGTCGCGCGCACGCGCTCGCCCGCCTCTATCATCCGCACGAGGCGGTTGTAGTGGTCGTTCGAGACGCTCATCTGCGGGACGACCTGCGGCGCACCCTTCTCCCAAGAGAAGACGCGCGCGCCTTCGCCCGGCGACTGCGGGACTGAGGCCGACTGGACGAACTGGAGCATACTGCCGTCGCCCGCGCGGCTCGAATCGATGAGGAGCGCCGCGCCCTCCTCCTGAAAGAAGCGCAGCTTGCGCGAGGCGAAATCCTGCGCGGCGCGCTGCTCGGGCGTCAGTTGCCGGGCGGGGCGGGCCGCGAGCGTCGCCGGGTCGGGCGCGGCTTCGAGCCGCGCGAGCTGCTCGTCGGTGTAGCGCGTCGCGCGGGGCCGCGTGAAGTCGGCCGGCTGCTGCCTGACGGAGCCGACGAGGACGAGCGCGCCGCGCAGCTTGCCGCGGTAACGCTCAAGCTCCGCCTCGTTGTTCGCCGTGACGTTGACGACCTCGCCCGTGACCGCGCCCTGAGTCGGCGGCGACCAAGCCTTCGGGTAGGCGAGCAGGGGGAAGCTCGTCGGCTCGACGACCTGCGCCGAGAACTGTTCGAGCGTCCAAGCGCGGCCGAACGGCCCCCACTCCTCCAAGTGCGCGTTCTGCAAGCCCCACGACGTGAGGCGGTCGCGCGTCCACTCGTTCGCGCGGCGCGCGGCGGGCGAGCCCGTCAGGCGCGGGCCGATGACTTCGGTCAGGTGTCGAATCGTCTCCATCACCTGCGAGCGCTTCATGCCCTCGTCGCGTATGCGCTCGAAGTCGGCGGCCGGGGCCGGCGGCGCGGGGCGCGCCGCGGCGGCGTCGGCCGCGGGCGTCGCCGTCTGCGGCGCGGGCGCGGGCGCTGCGGTCTGCGCGAAGGCGAGGAGGTGCGTGAGTGAGAGTGCGGCCGAGAGTGTGAGCGCGAGCGTCGCGCGTCGTGCGGTCACGGAAAAGTCTCCTGAATGATTTTGTGAACCAAAAACCAAAAGGCGGAATCTGCGCGGGAGAACGTTTGTACGAAGCACGTTATACTCCGCCGCGTTGCCGAAAGTTTCAAGCGCGCGCGACCAAAAAGCGGAGGGCGAAAGGCGCGAAAGCCCTTCCGTCCCTCCGCTTCGGAGGCGTTCGCCGGCGCGCCTCTTAACGCGCCGCGCGACGGTCGTCCGACGTGCGCGTGCCTTCGACCGTCTGCGGCGGGAGCGTGTCCTCGCGGTAGCCGCAGCCCTCGACCGGGCACAGGCGCGTCGTCCCCTTCTTCGTCGTCTTGACGAGCATGAAGGGCGAGTCGCCGCGCGGGCAAGGCTCGGCCACCGGCTTGTCCCAGTAGACGCGGTCGCACTTCGGGTACTCCGAGCAGCCGTAAAAGTATTTCCCGCGCTTCGACTTCTTCACCAGAAGCTCGCCCATGCAGCCGGGCCGCGAGCAGGCGACGCCCGTCGTCTCGCGCTTGATGTACTTGCAAGTCGGGTAGTTCGCGCACGAGACGAACTCGCCGTAAGGCCCGTGACGCCGGACGAGCGGCGCGCCGTCGGTCGGACATATCTGCCCCTCTAGGGGGACGGGCGCGGGCGCGACCTTGCCGGCGCGGCTGATCTTTCGGATGTTGCGGCACTCGGGATAACCCGTGCACCCCAAGAACTGTCCGAAGCGCCCGCGCTTGAGGGCCATCGGCTTGCCGCACAGCTCGCACGTCTCCTCTTCGGCCGGCGCGGCGTCCCCGCCCTGCGCCGCAGCTTTCGCTCCCGCGCTCTCGCCGTCCGCGGACGACGCCGAGCCTTTGCGCGCGACCTCGCGCGTCGTGCGGCACTCGGGGTAGTTCGAGCAGGCGAGGAACTGTCCGAAGCGCCCGAACTTGATGACCATCCCCGCGCCGCAGTTCTCGCACACCTCGTCGGTCGGGATGGCCTGCTGCTTGGCGGCCTTCATCGACGCTTCGGCGTTCTTCAAGTCCTTCGCGAACTTCCCGTAGAACTCTTCGAGCGCCTCCGTCCAGCGCATCTTCCCTTCCTCGATCTCGTCCAGCTCCTCCTCCATCCGCGCCGTGTAAGACTCGTTGAAGAGGTCGTCGAAGCTCGCGACGAGGAGGTCGTTGACGGTCGTGCCCAACGCGGTCGGGTGGAAACGCCCTTCGACTTTTTCGACGTACTCGCGGTCGAGAATCGTCGACATGATGGCGGCGTAGGTCGAGGGCCGACCGATGCCCTTCTCTTCGAGCGCCTTGACGAGCGTCGCCTCGGTGTAGCGCGGCGGCGGCTCCGTGAAGTGCTGCTCGGGCGTGACGGAGTTGAGCCTCAAATCCTCGCCGCGCTCGACGAGCGGCAGCGTGCGCGCCGCCTCCTCGTCGTCCTCGGCCTTCTCGTCGCGCCCCTCTTCGTAGACGCGCAGGAAGCCGTCGAACTTCAGCACCGACCCGGTGGCGCGGAAGAGGAAGCGCCCGGCCTCGATGTCGATGGTCGTCTGGTCGAAGAGCGCGGGCATCATCTGCGAGGCGACGAAGCGCTGCCAGATGAGGCGGTAGAGTTTCAATTCGTCCGCGTTGAGGAACTTCGCGACCGACTCGGGCGTGCGCGCGACGTCGGTCGGGCGGATGGCCTCGTGCGCGTCCTGCGCGTCCTTCTTCGAGCGGTAGAAGACGGCCTTCTCCGGCATGTAATTGTCGCCGTACTGGCGGCCGATGAAGTCGCGCACTTCGCCCAAAGCCGTGTCGGCCACGCGCGTCGAGTCCGTCCTCATGTAGGTGATGAGGCCGACCGAGCC
>DASQDT010000031.1:0-10106 GCA_035634035.1 Pyrinomonadaceae bacterium
TGGAGGAGGTCTGCCACGTCTTCCTCGGACACAAGGCGAACCGGCTCTCCATCGTGGCGCAGAACAAGCAGGGCAAGACCGTCGCGCGCGACTACAACGAGGCCGACGAGGAGGCCGCGTACGCCGTCGGCGCGGCGGCGCTCGTCCCTTACGCGGGGCTGCGCAGGCTTCTGAAGCAGGGGCGGACGTCCATCGAGATGTCGCGCCACTTCAACGTGAGCCGCGAGCTGGTCGAGTACCGCATGCAGGTCTCGCGGCTTTGGGCCGACTCCCGCGCGCGCCACCCCGAGGAGGAGGCCGCGCGCGCCGCCCGCCGCGACGCCTTCGCCGCGCGGGCCGCCGCGCTGGCCTCGGCCGCCGCGAGCGACGAGGAAGTGCCCGTCCCCTTCAAAGACTGACGGCGCGCGCCGCAGCGTCGCCCCTTCGCGCGCCGCGTTTCCCGAATGAGTCAGAAGAGCGAGACGACGCCGGAGGATTTGCGTCGCTTGCGCGACCGCGTCAAGCGTCGCATCGACTACCGCTCCTTCTACCTGCGCTACTGCCCGGAGGCGCGGCAGACGGGCGCGCGCCTGCTCTCGCTCTGCCCCATCCCCGCGCACGCCCACAGCGGCAAGGGCAACGCCAGCCTTTCGATTGACATTCAAAAAGGACTCTTCAACTGCTTCTCGCGCGACGAGGGCGGCGACGCCTTCACCTTCTACGAGCTGATGCACGGCGTCGGCTTCGCCCGCGCCGTCAGAGAAATGGCGCGCGAGTTGGGACTGACCGACGGGCGCGCGCCCGCCCGCTCGCCCGCGCTCGACGCCGCGCCCGACCTCGAAGCCGCCGACTTCGAGACTTTCGAGCCTCTGGACGCCGTGCGCATGCAGGCCGTCTGCGAGAAGTTCTTGGAAGTCTGCCGCGCCGAAGACCAGCTCGAAGGCTTGAACTACCTGACGCGACGCGGCATCGATTCGCGCACCGTGAGGGGCGCGGGCGTCACCTACTTCCCGCGCCGCGCCTACCGGCGGGTGATGCGCCGGATGCGCGACTCTTTCGCCGTCGAAGAGTTGCAGCGCGCCGGACTCTTCAACCGCCGCGCGCACCTGACTTTTTACCGGCACCGCCTGCTCTTCCCGTTCCACGTCGAGGGCCGCGCCCGGTACCTTCAGGCGCGGACGACCGCGGCCGGCGTCGAGCCGCGCTGGCACAACATGCGCGGCGGCGTCCCCTCGCTCTACAACGCCGACGCGCTCGGACGTCTGCCGTCGGGCTCCGTCGTCTACCTCGTCGAAGGCTTCACCGACACCCTGACGCTTCTCACGCACGGCTTCGCCGCCGTCGGACTCGTCGGCGCGGGCGGGCTCAAAGAGGAGTGGCTCGCGCCGCTCGCGCGCTTCCGCGTCGTCGCGGCCCTCGACCCGGACGCGGCCGGCCGGCGCGCCGCGGCGCGCTACGGGGAGCTGTTCGCCGCGCGCGGCCTGCGCCTCGCGTCGGTGGCGCTGCCGGCCGATGTCAACGACTTCTTCCGCCAGCACCCGTCGGCCTCGCTCGAACTGACGCTTTTGACCGAGACGGCGCTCGACGCCGGAAATCGTTTATAATCACGCCATGTCAGATAAGCTGAGAGAGTCGGCGGCGAGGGCCGAGCTGAGCACGGAGCAGAAGCTGCGGCTTCTGCTCGACATCACGAAAAAAATCAGCCGCTCGCTCAACCTGCAGGAAGTCCTCGTGCTGGTGATGGACACGCTCGACTCGCTCATCCCCTACGACGCCGCCGGCATCTACATCATCAAGCGCGCCCCGCGGCCGCCGCACGCGTCTTCGTCTTCCGACGGCGACGCGGCGGGCGTCCACACCTCCGAGCAGCCGACCGTCTTTCACGCCGAGGCCATGCGCGGCTACGACATCGAGGAGATGATGGAGCTGCGCCTCAAGGCGGGTCAGGGAATCATCGGCCACGTCGTCCAGACCGGCGAGGCCGTCATCGTGCCGGACGTGCGCGAGGACGCGCGCTACGTCAACGCGCGCAAGGAGACGCGCTCCGAGCTGACCGCGCCCATCATCGCCAACGACGAGGTCATCGGCGTCTTCGACTTGGAGAGCGACCAGACGGACGCCTACACCGAGGACGACCGCCAGATCCTGATGCTCCTCTCCTCGCAGGTCGCCATCATCATCGAGAAGGCGATGCTCCACGAGCAGCTCGTCGAGAAGAAGCGGCTCGAAGCGCAGCTCGAAGTCGCGCGCCACGTCCAGCTCTCCCTGCTCCCGCCGCGCGACCCCAACCTCGAAGGCTTCGACATCTCGGCCTACAACTTCTCGACCGAGGAGGTCTCGGGCGACTACTACGACTTCGTCAACGTCTACGAGGATCACTTGGGGCTCGCCATCGCCGACGTGTCCGGCAAGGGCGTCCCGGCGGCGCTCCTGATGGCCTTCCTGCGCGCCTCTCTGCGCGCCGCCATCCACATCGGCTACGCGCCGAACATTTCTCTGGCGAAGATAAATTACCTCCTGTGGGAGAGCATCGAGGACAACCAGTTCGTGACGGCCTTCTACGGCGTTCTGGATTCGACGAACAAGACGCTGGCCTACGCCAACGCCGGACACAACCCGCCGCTGCTGCTCGGCGCGGACGGCGCGGCCCGCTTCATCGAGCGCGGCGGCCTCCCCTTGGGGATGTTCCGCGACGCGCGCTATTACGAGTACTACTTGCAGATCGAGTCGGGGCAGCTGCTCGTGCTCTACACGGACGGGGTGACGGAGGCCGCGAACGCGGCGGGCGAGGAGTACGGGCGCGAGCGTCTGGCGCGCGTCGTGCGCGAGGGGCGCGACCACACGGCGCGCGACCTCATCGACTTCATCTACGACGACATCCTCAAGTGGACGGACGGCCGCGGCGCGGGCGACGACGTGACCTTCGTCGTCATCAAGGCGCTGTAAGAGTCCCGAGTCAGGAGTCAAAAGCGGAAGCCCGGCCGTCGTGACCGGGCTTCCGCTTTTCAGACGCTTGTTGTGTCCCCGACTGCGAACTTCTCAGTGCGCAGTCACGGAGCAGTGTGCGTGGTCGCCGCCCGGCGCGAGCGGCGCGCGGTATTTGCCGTATTCGAAAGCTGCCTCGGCGTCCGAGAACGCGTAAACGTCGAAGCCGTAGGCGTCCAAGTACTCGGCCATGTCGTCGGCCGAGCGCAGGAAGATCGCGGGAGAGTAGCCGAGTTCGGCGCGGATTTCCAGCAGACGCTCGACCATTTCCAGAGGTGCGAAGACACGCACCGGGTCTCTGTACGTCGCCATCCTTTAAAGCGCCTCCTTCCCCTTTGTTCGCGCCGGGCGCGCGCGTCGCGGCCGAAATCCCGTAGAGCCCCGCCGGCCGCACCGTCCGCCCCCGACACCCTTCTGATGTACGATAAATTAGGCGCGGTTGTTTGCCCGCGCGATTTCTTTTCCGTCGCGAGGCGTGTCGGAAGCTTTGCCGCCCCGCGCCTAATCGGTTACATTTGAGCGACGCGGCGCCGCGCCGCGCCGCGCCGCCTCCCGACCGCCCTCATTTCGTCGAAAAGGAAAACCCCCGCCTTATGGACACCGCGCAGACGCCGCCGACGCCGCAGCCCCCGGCCCCGCAACAGCCGGGCGGCGCGGGCGCGCCGATGAACCTCACCGAAGTCCTCCAGCGTATGCTGGCCGTCTCCGACAAGATCAGCGACCTCATCTTCTCGCCGGGCCGCGCGCCGCAGGTCGAGTTCATGGGCAAGCTTCAGGCGGTCGCCGTCCCCGGCCTCGAAAAACTGCTCCCCCAACACACGGCCGCGCTCGCCAAGCTCATCATCGGCGCGCAGCAGGTGGCCGCCGAGAACTTGGAGAAGTTCGGCGCGGCCGACCTCTCGTTCAGCGTGTCGGGGCTCGGGCGCTTCCGCGTCAACATCTTCAAGCAGCGCGGGACGCACGCCATCGTGATGCGCGTCATCCCGCCGCGCCCGCCGCAGTGGGCGGACTATAACCTGCCGTCGGTGCTCAAGGAGATCGTCGAGTTAAAGAACGGCCTCGTCTTGGTCACCGGCCCGACGGGCTCGGGCAAGTCTTCGACCCTAGCGGCCATCATCGACCTCATCAACGAGGCGAAGTCTTACCACATCATCACCATCGAAGACCCCATCGAGTTCCTCCACGCGCACAAGAGCTCGACCATCCACCAGCGCGAGCTTCACTCGGACACGCCCGACTTCGCGCGCGCCCTGCGCGCCGCGCTGCGCCAAGCGCCGAAGGTCATCCTCGTCGGCGAGATGCGCGACCGCGAGACCATCGAGGTCGCGCTCGAAGCCGCCGAGACCGGGCACTTGGTGCTCTCGACTTTGCACACCATCGACGCGTCGAAGACCGTCGACCGCATCATCGGCGTCTTCCCCAAGAACGAGGAGCAGGTCATCCGCGCGCGGCTCGCGCAGACGTTCCGCTTCATCGTCTCGCAGAGGCTCCTGCCGCGCGCCGACGGGCGCGGGCGCGTCGCGGCCATCGAGATTCTGAAGGCGACGTCGCGCACGCGCGACTACATGGAGCGCGGCGAGAGCGAGGGCCGGTCGCTGATCGACGCGATGGAGCAGGGCGAGATCGAGGGGATGCAGACCTTCGACTCGGTCATCGAAAGGATGATCCGCGACGGGGTGGTCAACCGCGACGAGGCGATTCACTACGCCTCGAATCAGGGCAACCTGCAACTGCGCCTCGCGGACTTCGGCGGCGCGCCGCCCGCGCAGAAGTCCGAGACGGAGCGCTCCGGCTCGATGCTCGACATGATTGAGTAAAGGCCGCGCCTTTCGCGGCAACCGCACGCCCCTCGCCGCGGCATCCAACAGGGTATGCTTCTCCGACGCCCCCTCCTGCTCGCGCTCTGCCTCGCAACGGCCGCGCCGTCATCACTCCTCGCAACGGCCCCCCCCGCGGCGCGCGCCCAAACGTCACAGACTCAAGCCGGCGGGCAGCGCCTCAACCTGCCCGCGAGCGGCGAGGTGCGCGTCGAGAACTACCGCGGCGGCGTCGAGTTGGAGGTGTGGGGCGAGGAGTACGTCGCGGTCTCGGCCGCGGGCGGCGAGGGCGCTGCCGAGACTCCCGCGCCGGCGAGGGGCCGACGCCGCGCCGCGTCGCGCCGGCGCGCGCCCGCGCGGCCCAAGTCTCCGGTCGAAATCGTCAGGAGCGAGAGACTGCTCTCGGTCGTCGTCGCGCGCGCCGCGCAAGCGACGGCCGCGCGCGTCGATTTGAAAGTGTCTCTGCCCGCGTCGGCGCGCGTGCAGGTCTTCACGTCCGACGGCGCGGTCTTCGCGCGCGGCTTGCCCGTGACGCTCTCGGCCCAGACCGTCTCGGGCGACATACGCCTCGACCTCGACCCGTCGGCCTCCGCCGACCTCACCGCGCACTCGCTCAACGGCACGGTCATCTTCTCCGACTCGCAAAACTCGGCGCGCCCGCGCGAAGTCGTCCGCAGCAAATTCCAGACGCGCCTCGGCGCGGGCGAGCGCGCCGCCCGACTCTTCTCCGGCCGCGGGCGAATCCAGATCGGCTTCCGCGACGAGAGCGCGGACGACGGGGCCGCGCCGCGCGAAGAGGCGCGACGCCCGCGGCCGCTCGGCGACGAGCTGACGGGCGATTTGCCGCGCGCCGCGCGCACGCCGCAGCCGACGCCGGAGGCGACGCCCGAGGAGGTCGACGAGGACGACGTGGTGCGCGTCGAGTCAGACCTCGTGACGGTCAACTTCAGCGTCGTCAACCGCGAGACGAACCGCGGCGTCACGGGCCTGCGCCGCGAAGACTTCCGCCTCTACGAGGACGGAGTCGAGCAGCAGGTCGAGCACTTCGAGGCCTCCGACGCGCCCTTCGACCTGATGCTCCTCGTCGACCTCTCCGGCTCGACCGGCAAAGTCACCGACCTGATACGCGCCGCCGCGCTGCGCTTCGTCAACGCCACGCGCCCGCAGGATCGCGTCGCGGTGCTCGCCTTCGCGGGCGACGTGCGCGTCGTCTCGCCGCTCACGTCCGACCGCGAGAGGCTGCGCGCGGCCGTCTCGGCGATGGAGCCGCCGCAGGGCCACACCAGACTCTACGACGCCGTCAACTCGGCGATGGAGTTCTACGAGCGCGAGGCCGCCGCGTCGCGACGCCGCGCCGTCATCCTGATGAGCGACGGACTCGACAGCACGATGCCGAACGTGACGGGCGTCGGCTCGACGCTTGAGTTCGACGAGGTGCGCCGCCGCGTCGAGGAGTTCGACGGCGTCGTCTACACCATCTGGACGAGCACCGAGTACGAGGCCTTCAGCCCCAAAGACATCCAGCCCGAAACCTTCGACCTCGCGCACGACCGCATGGCGGCCTTCGCCGAGGCGGGCGGCGGCGTCTTCTACGACGTGGAGCGGCTGGAAGACTTGGCGGGGGCCTACGAGCGCGTCATCGAGGACTTGGGCACGCTCTACAGCCTCTCCTACCGGCCGACCAACCGCGAGCGCGACAGCCGCTGGCGCGCCATACGCATCCGCCTCCCACGCCACCCCGGCGCCATCGCCCGCGGCAAGAGCCGCTACCGCGCGAGCTGACGCACGGGCCGCCGCGAAAAAAGAGTTTCGGTGTGGGACGTTTTAGAGCGTGTAGGTCTTAATCAGCCGAGTATAGCAAATCGACCGGCTTTAGTCCGCGCGGGTTTCGCGGCTCAACTGCGCAAAACGGGGCGGCATCGGTTGGGGTCTTTGGGGCGTCTAAGGTTTCGTCATGCGAACAAAGGGACGACATCTGGTTTTCTCATTCGTGTTGGGCGCGGCGCTCGTCGCCTCGCTCGCGGGGTGCGGGGAGAAGGGCGCGCGGCGGGGCGGGTCGGTGGAGCGCGCGGCCGAGGCGTCGCCCGCGGTCGAGCCGCCCGCGCGCACCCTGCCGCCGCTGCCCGAACGACCCCTTTCCCCCAAGCTCGACGCCGAGCGCGCGCGCGCCGCCGGCGAGGCCGAGCGATTGCGCGGGCTCTCGTACGTCGCGCCCGTCCGCATGACGGAACTGTCGGGTTGGGAGTACGGCACGCGCACGCGCGAGCTGGCCGGCGTGCTCGGCGGCGACGACCTCGCCGCCCTCGGACGCCTCGCCGTCGCCGGCGGCATCCTCCCCGCCGGCACAGACCTCGCCGCGCTCGCCTCGACCTTCACCGCCGTCGCCGCCGACGCCACCTACTCGCCGCTCGACAAGCAGGTGCTCTTGGTTTCCGGCGGCGACGCGAAAGACTCCGCGCGCCGACACTCTCTGCTCACGCACGAGCACGTCCACGCGCTTCAGGATCAGCACTTCGACCTGCTCCGGATGCTCCTCGCGCGCCCCTACAACTTCGACCGGACGGAGGCGGCTTTCGCCGTCGTCGAGGGCGACGCCGTCAACGTGCAGCGCCGGCTCGAAGAGGGCGACGCGTTCGGGCGGCGCGCGCTCGCGGACATCTGGCGTCAGGAGGACGCGCGGTTCGCGCAGGCGCGACGGCAGGTCGGCGCGCTCTTCCCGCCGCTCCTGACGGAGACCTTCTTCTTCCGCTACCGCGACGGGCTGCGCTTCGTCGAGGCCGTCCGCCGCGCGCGCCCCGGCGCTGACGCCGCCAACGAGTTGTTCCGACGCCCTCCCGCCTCGACCGAGCAGGTGCTCCACCCCGAGAAGTATCTCGCGGGCGAAGCGCCGCGCGAGGCCGCGCTGGATGAGCCGGCGTTCGCGAGCGAGGGCTGGCGCGCGCCCGCCTCGACGCCGCTCGGCGAGGTCGGCGTGCGCGGCCTGCTCATGGCCGGAGTCTCTCCGGCCGAGGCCGAGCGCGCGGCCTCGGGTTGGGGCGGCGACCGCGCCTACGTCTTCGAGCGCGAAGGCTCGCCCGCCCTCTTCGCTTGGCGGACGCTCTGGGACAAGCCCGCCGACGCCGCCGAGTTCTTCCGCGCCTACAACTCGCTCGTGCGACGGACGACGCGCGCCGAGCCGACCGAGACGGGCGCGCCGCGAGGCGAGGCGTCGGGCGTCGCGCGCGAGACCGTCTGGCGCGAGGGCGCGCTCGTCGTCCTCGTCAGACTCGAAGCGGACGCGGTTCTCGTCCTGCGCGGCGCGGAGGACGACGTCTTTTCGGCCGCGCGGATCGCGCGCGGCGACTGAGGCGGTTGCGGCTTCGGCCGCCGTGGCGTATTCTGTAACCACCTAGCCCCGGCTGAGACTTCGCCCGCCGAAGTCGGCTTCCAACTTGAGAGGAGTTCCAGACATGAGACAGTTGTGCAGAACCTTCGCACGGTCTCTCTGCGTCTTCACATTCATCGCCCTCGCGGCCGGCCTCGCGTCCGCGCAGCAGGCAAAGAGCCGAGACCTGCGTCTGGTCTCGGCCCGCGCCGGCGGCATCAACTACGTGGCGGGCGAGGCGCGCGTGCTCACGGCCGGCGAGGCGAACTGGCGCGCGCTCGACACCTCACACGAACTCAACTCCGGCGACGCCGTGCGCACCGGCGCGGGCGGGCGGCTCGAAGTCCTGCTCAACCCCGGCTCCTACATGAGAGCCGGACAGCAGACCGAGTTCGAGATGACGGACACGTCGCTCGACGCCGTGCGCGTGCGCGTCACGCGCGGCAGCGTCCTCGTCGAGGCCACGGGCTACGACGACCTCGACCCGTCAATCACCGTCACGACGCCGCAGACCGAAGTCGTCGTCCTCCGCAGCGGCGTCTACCGCATCGACGTGCTGGCGGGCGGGATGACGGAAGTCTCCGTCATCAAGGGCCGCGCCAACGTCGGCGGCACGCTCGTCAAGGGCGAGAAGGTGGCGCGCGTCGGCGGCGGCGCCGGCGTCGAAGTCGTCAAGTACGACAAGAAGCGTCGCGACGAGCTCGACCTGTGGAGCAAGGAGCGCGCGGGCGACTTGGCCGAGGCCAACCGCGACATGTCGAGCCGCAGCGTCCGCACGCTTCTGGCCGACCGCTGGGACGACCTCTTCTACAACGGCTCGCGCGCCGACCTCGGCTTCGCGCAGGGCGTCTGGGTCTTCAACCCGCGCACGGGCTTCTACACCTTCGTCCCGCTGATGGGCTACGGCTACTGGCGCTCGCCCTACGGCTCTTACTACGACAGCCGGTGGTTCGCGCCCTACAACGGCAACTGCCCCGGCTGCTACCTCAGCCCGCGGCGGCCCTCGACGGGCGGGACGGGCGGACGGCAGCCCGTCGCGCGTCCGAACTTCCCTTCGACGCCGCGCCAGTCGCCCGTCGACAGGGGCGTGCGGCAGACCGCGCCCGCGCCGAATCGCACCCACTCGCGCCCCGCGGCCGAGCGGCCCTCGGGCCACTCGCGCGGCGCGGCCACGCGGCGCGACCAGTAAGCAGTTTTCAGTTTTCAGAAAACAACAAGAGGCCGGGCGGCAACCTTAATTGCCGCCCGGCCTCTTTCATTTACTCAACTGAAAAGTGAAGACTGAAAACCGTCCTCACCTCGGCGCGATGTCGTCGGCGGCGGCGAGGGCGGCGTGCGTGACGGCGGCGACGCCGTTGCCGGGAAAGACCGTGTCGCCGACCATGTAGAGGCCGGGGACGGGCGTGCGGTGCGTGAGGGCTTCGTGCGTGAGCGCGTCGGGCGTCTGCCACGCGCCGCCGACCATGCCGAGGCGGCGGCGCGTCCGCCCGTAGAAGGTGCGCGGCGTCTCCGTCTCGACGACCTCGATTGACGCGCCCAACTCCGGCATCGACGCGTGCAGACGTTCCCACAGGCGTTCGAGCGCCGCTTGGTCTTGCGCCTCGTGCTCCTCCTCGCCCTCGTGAAACGCGAACCAGCGCTCGGCCTCCGTGAAGACGGAGACGGTCGCGGCCCTCGCTCCTCCGGGCGCGCGCGCGTCCCACTCGGGCGCGGACGAAAACATCAGAAGCGACTCCTCGGCGTCGAACTCCGCGCCCTCATTACAATCGCTCAAGGCGAGCACTCTCTCGGCCGGGAGTCTCCGCGCGCCCTCTTCTTCTAAGCCGGCGAGGACGAGGTACGCGCCCCACCCGCGCGTGCTCTTGAGGCGCGCGCGCAACGCGTCGGGCGCGGGCGCTGTTCGGGCGAGCTTGCCGTAGGTGTCCCAGACGGTCAGGTTGCTGACGACGGCGCGTGTTGCC
>DASQDT010000032.1:0-4488 GCA_035634035.1 Pyrinomonadaceae bacterium
AACAACTGCGCGGGCTTCTACCCCGACTCAAACTGCACGGGCGAGCGCGGCGACTTGAAAGCCACGCTCCGCGCCATCCTGCTCGACCCCGAGGCGCGCGGCGACTTCAAGACCGACCCGTCTTACGGACGCCTGCGCGAGCCCGCGCAGCTCATCGCGGGCTTGGGCCGCGCCGTCCGCGCCGTCGGCGCGACGTGGCCGGGCAACCCTTCGGGCGAGAGCGACGGCGTGGTCAACCACCTCTCGGTGCGTATGCAGCAGGACGTGTTCCGGCCGCCGACCGTCTTCGGCTACTTCCCCGCCGAGTACGACATACCGGGCGCGGGGGAGCTGAAGGGGCCGGAGTTCGGCGGTATGTCGAGCTCGACGGCGCTGGCGCGCGTCGCCTTCGTCGCGCAGATGTTCTATCACGGCGGCGTGCAGAGGTTCACGACGCCCGACATCGCGAGCGGGACGTTCCTCAACCACTCGGCCTTCACGCCTCTGGCCGCCGACCCGCCGCGCCTCGTCGCCGCGCTCGACGCGCTGTTTCTCCACGGCACGATGTCGCCGGAGATGCGCGCCGCCGTTCTTCAGGGCGTCGAGGCCGTGCCGGTGTCGAACCCGAACCACCTGCGCGACCGCACGCGCGAGGCGTTGTTCCTCGTCCTCTCTTCGCCGCAGTATCAGATTCAGAGGTGAGCCGAAAATGCGTGAGACGCGAAGAAGCTTTCTGCGAAAGGGCGCGTGCGCGGTGGCCGGGGCGATGGCCGCCGCCGCCGCGGAGGAGCGCGCCGGCTTCGTGCGCGCGCTGGCGCTCGCCGAGCCGCAAACGCTGACGGACTACAAGGCGCTCGTCTGCGTCTTCCTCGACGGCGGCAACGACGGCAACAACACCGTCGTCCCCTTCGACGACTACAACGCCGCGGGCGGCTACGCCTCCGTCCGCACCTCCTCCGGCCTCGCCGTCCCGCGCGACCAACTCCTGCCCGTCACCGCGCCGAGCCATCAGTCGTTAAAATTCGGTCTGCACCCGAACCTCCCTGAGCTTCAGGCGCTCTACAACCAGCGCCGGCTCGCCGTGATGTGCAACACGGGGACGCTCGTGCAGCCCCTGACGCGCCCGCTCTACCGCGCGGGCGTCGGCCACCCTTATCAACTCTTCTCACACTCCGACCAGATTCAGCAGCAGCAGACCGTCTTCCCGACGGAGCCCGCGCGCACGGGTTGGGCCGGTCGTCTCTCCGACCTGATGTCGGCGGCCAACGGCGCGTCGCCCGTCCCCCTGTGCGTCTCGACGGCGGGCGCGACGCTCTTCGCGACGGGCGGGCGCACGCGGCAGCTCGTCCTCGACCCCGAGCGGCGCATCAACGAGTCTTTGCGCGTCGATGTCGGCGGCGACTTCCCGCCCGGCTCCCAAGCGGCGCGCCGCGCGGCCTTCGACCGCATCCGCGCCGACGCCTCAAGCACGATGGCGCTCACCGTCTCGCAGACCCTCAACGAGGCGATGCGCGCGGGCGCGGCCATCACGGCCGACCCGCAGCTCCCGCCCCCGCAAGCCGGGCAGTCGGACTTCCCCGACACGTCAATCGGCCGCCAGCTCCGCCACGTCGCCAAGATGATCAGCATCCGCGAGCAGGTGGGCACGCGCCGTCAGGTCTTCTTCTGCAACCTCCTCGGCTTCGACCACCACTTCAACCAGCACAACACGCAGTTCGGCCAAGACGTGCTGCTGCTCCAACTGAGCCGCGCGCTCAGAGCCTTCTACGACGCGACCGTGCGCCTCGGCGTCGCCTCGCAGGTGACGACCTTCACGCTGTCCGACTTCGGCCGCACCTTCGAGCCGTCGGGCGCGGGCGCGGTCGTCGGGAGCGACCACGCGTGGGGCAACCATCATTTCATCTTGGGAGACGCCGTCAGGGGCGGTGACTTTTACGGCACTTACCCGACGCTCGCGTTGGGCGGGCCCGACGACGCGTTCGAGCGCGGCGTGTGGATACCGACGACCTCGACCGACCAGTTCGCCGCCACGCTCGCGCTCTGGTTCGGGCTGCCGCA
Source organism: Pyrinomonadaceae bacterium (assembly GCA_035634035.1). GTDB lineage: Bacteria > Acidobacteriota > Blastocatellia > Pyrinomonadales > Pyrinomonadaceae > DASQDT01. The sequence goes on from DASQDT010000032.1 coordinate 2,038, forward strand.
GTCGAGCCTCGCGGCGGTCTTCCCCTTCGTCGGCCGCTTCGCGACGCCGAACCTCGGCTTCATGTCCTGAGCTTCGTTTAACTTCTGAGCGCGGCCGCGGCGAGACACGCCCAGCCGGCGAGGAAGGCTAATCCGCCGAGCGGCGTGATGGCTCCGAGCCAGCGCACGCCGGTGAGACTTAAAACGTAGAGGCTTCCCGAGAAGAGAATCGTCCCGGCGACGAAGAGCCAGCCCGCGCAGTTCGTGAGCGCGCCCGGCCAGCGCGCCGCGGCCCACGCGACGGCCAGCAGGGCCAGCGCGTGATACATCTGGTAGCGGACGCCCGTCTCGAAGACGGCGAGCATCTCCGCGTCGAGCCGGCTCTTGAGTCCGTGCGCGCCGAACGCGCCCGCCGCCACGCCGACGAACGCCGACACCGCGCCCAAGACGAGAAACGTTCGCTCCATCAATTCACCCCTCCGCCTTCATCCTTCATCCTCGTTTCACTCGCGCGCGTCGAGCGCGTAGGCGCGCAGGCGGCCGTCCTTCGCCGTGTAGAGCAGGCCCGTCGTCTCGTCGCTGATGAAACGCTCGTCCGGGTCGTCGAGGCGCACGCCGCGCGCCGCCTCGCCCGTGTTGACGTTGACCCCGGCGAGCCCGCGCCCGCCCGACTTCAGCTCCGTGTAGAAGTACATCCACTGGCCGCGCAGCGCCGCGAGCCGACGCCTGCGCCAAAGGAAGCGCGAGAGCTTCTCCAACTGACTCGCCGGGTCGAGCCGGTCGAGCAGACGCTCCTGCACGTCAACGTCGACGGACGGGCGCGGCAGGCTCGGCCTCCGCAGAGAGACGGACGAAAGCTCGCGCGCGCGGCCCAAGACGCCGAAGGCCGCGACGCGCTCGCGCAGTTGCGCGCGCGAGTAGTCGGAGGCTAACCCGGCGAGGTCGGGCAGGGTCGCGTGGGCCGCGAGCCCCGACCAGCGCAGGGAGCCGAGCGAGGTGGCGAGTCGCGCGCCGCGCCAAGCGGTCGTCGCCGTGCCGCCGTAGCGGAAGTAAAGTGAGGCGGCGCGCGCCGCAATCGCGCCGACCGTGCGAAAGATTCCGCGCCCCGGCGGGTTGTGTCGCGCGCGCCAGAGCCCGCGCCCGTCGCGCGCGTCGAAGGCGGCCAACTCGTTCCGCCCGCCGACGACCGCCTCGCCCGCCTCGTTCAGAAGCAGAAACGACGCGCGCTCGACCTTGTGCGAAATCTTCAGACGCCGCTTGCCCGTCGCCGCGTCGAGGAAGATGAGGTCGTCGCGGTCGGCGACGAGCACGGTCGCCTCGTCGGGCAGCGCCATGTTCGTGATGCCCTTGTCCGCGCCCTTGTAGCGCCACAGGACTCTGCCCGTCTCGGCCTCGACGGCGCTCACGCCGTAAGGCCCGCGCTCGGACGGCTCGGCCTCGCCCGTCGTGCGCGCGAAGTGGCCGCCCGTCCTGACGTAGAGCGTGCCGCGCGCGAGCATCATCTCGGGCGTCAGGCCCAAGTCCTTCGACTCCCAAGCCTCGCGCCCGTCGGCGCGCGAGACGGCGCGCACGCGCCCTCGGCCCGACAGGTAGACGCGCGCGGAGTCGGCCACGGGGTCGGCCTCGGTGAGCGCCAAGCCCTCCTCGTTGACGCGGAACTTTTCGCGCCGGCGCTCGTCGCCGTTGCGCGCGTCGAGCGAGGTGACGCCCTCGTAGAAAAGATAGAGGCGGCCGTCCAAGAAGGCCGGCGCGCGGTAGTTGTCGAGCGTGTAAGCGACTTCGTCGTCGTCGTCGCCGCCGCCCGCCACGGCCGGCATCATCTCGACCTCGCTCTCAAGCTCGCGCTTCCAAAGCTCGCGGCCCGTCGCGGCGTCGAAGACGTAGACGTAAGGCTTGCGCTTGAAGCCCGCGCGCGCACGCCCCCGCGCGTCGCGCGCGAAGACGACGGCGAGCAGCCCCGTCTCCGGCTCGAAAGCCATCTGCATCACCGCGCCGCGCACCCGCTCTGCACGCCACAGCCCCGCGCCCGTCATCAAGTCGACGGCCTCGACGCGCGTCCGCTCGCCGCGCTCGGCGGAGACGAGCAGAACGTCCGTGCCGGGGACGTGCGCGATTTCCGTTTCCGACAGGCGCGCCCCCTTGCGTCGCCAAAGCACCTCGCCCGTCTCCGCGTCGAGCGCGTAGAGCGACTCCTGCGTCCCGGCGACGAGCACGCCCAACTCCGTCGCCTGATAAAACCGCACGCGCCCGTCCAGCTTCGCCGACCAGCGTTCCCGCCCGGCGACAGCGCCCGCGCACGCGCACACGACGAGCACCGCGGCCGCCGCCCGCCGCAAGCTTTTCATCCCCGTTAAAGCCTTCGCGTAATAAATCATCTTCGCCCCCCGTCGAAACTTCGCCGCAGGGAGAAGCGGTACGGCCCTCACTACGATAGACATGATCGCCCGCCGCCGGCGGCGGGTCGCCGGGACT
>DASQDT010000033.1:0-4956 GCA_035634035.1 Pyrinomonadaceae bacterium
TCCCGTCGCCGAGGTGTCCGAAGTTGACGACGAACGTGCCGTGCCGCCGTCCGATCTCCTCGACGCGCTCGACCAACTCCGGCACGCGCGAGCGCGGCACGACCACGTCCTCGTTGAGCTTGAGCGTGCCGAACTTGCGCGTCGCGGGCGACAGCGCGCGACGCACGTCCCACAGCCTCTCCTCCTCCTCGCGCGTCCGCGAGCGCACCACGTCGTAGCCGCCCTGCTCGCGCACGACGCTCTCGACGACGCGCGACGCGCGCTCGACCTCCGACGCCTCGCCGTCAACCGCGACGAGCAGGAGCGCCCCCGCCTCGTCCCCGAGCCCGAAGGCGAACTCGGATTCGACGGCGCGGATGGCGTTGCGGTCTAAGACCTCGACGGCCGTCGGCGTGATGCGCGCGCGCGTGAAGGCCGGGGGACACGCGCACGCCTCGCGCATCGTGCGGAACGTCGCGCGCACCGTGCGCGTCGCCGCGGGCAGCGGCAGGAGCCGCAGCGTCGCCTCCGTGATGACGCCGAGCATTCCTTCGGAGCCGCACATGAGGCCCGTCAAATCGAAGCCGACGACGTTTTTCGTCGTGCGCCCGCCGGTGCGCACGATGTCGCCCGTCGGGAGGACGACTTCGAGGCCGAGCACGTAGTGCTTCGTCACGCCGTACTTCGCCGAGCGCATCCCGCCCGCGTTCTCGGCGATGTTGCCGCCGACGTATGAGTTTTTGTAAGAGGCCGGGTCGGGCGGGTAGAAGAGTCCGACGCGCTCGACCTCCTGCTGCAGCGCGTGCGTCGTCACGCCCGGCTCGGTGACGGCGTAGAGGTCTTCCGCGTTGACTTCGAGGACGCGGTTCATGCGGTCGGTGCCGACGACGATGCCGCCCTCGACCGGGACGGCCCCGCCCGTGTAGCCGACGCCCCCGCCGCGCGCCGTGACGGGGAATCGCCACTCGTTCGCGAGGCGCAAGACCTCGGAGACCTCGCGCGCCGTGCGCGGCAGGACGACGGCCTCGGGCGGGAACTTCTCCTTGACCGCGTCCTGCGCGTAGGGCTCGACGCGCTCCTCGTCGACGAGCAAGTTCTCCGCGCCGACGATCTCGGCGAGGCGACGCAGCACGGCCGGCTCGGAGGCCGGCGTGCGCGCGCGCGCTGACTTCGTGGGCGTGTGAACTGAGCGGCTCATCGTGCTTCGCGTCTAAATCTTAGCGGCCCGCGTCTAAAATTTTTAACGCCCTACTTTAACGCGCCCGCGCGGCTCTCATCAACAAACGAGGGCGGCGGCGCGCGTCAAACGCGGCCGCCGCCCTCGCGCCCTTCGTCGCACGGGGCGACTTCAGTCGTTGTCTTCGTTGTCGACGGTGGCCGACTGGCTGAGCGTCAGGTTGAAGGTGGTGCCCTTTTCGAGGCGGAGGTCGCCGCCGGCGAGCGAGAGGGTCGAGCCGCCGGAGATTGAGGCGTCGAGTGATTCGGTGACGCGTATGCGGCCGAGGCGTCCGACCGCCGAGCCGGCCGTGCGTGTCGCGCCCCCGACGGTGTCGCCGGCCGCGCGCGTCGTCGAGTCGACGACGCCGCCGACCGCGCCGAGCGGGTCGCCGAGCAGACCGCCGCTCCCCTGCCGCGTCGAGCCCTGCGCGCGCGCGTCGCTGCGGGCCGAAGCGTCGAGCGAGGTCTCGTCGTCGTCGTCGCGGCGCGCTTGGGCGCGGGCCTGCGTCACGGAGTTGACGGTCGCCGTGATGGGCGTCGCGAGCGAGCCGCTTTCGAGACGGTCGAAGACGAGCGTCAGGCTCGACTCGGCCGCGCCGCGCCCTTGACGCTGCACGTCGGCCACGCGGCCCAGAAGACGCGAGCCCTTCTTGACGACGGTCTGCCCGCCCGACCTGATGGCCTCGGTCGTCTTGAGCACGACGCGGTCGCCGACGCGCGCGTTGCGCACGTCGAGCGTCTGCTGGAGTTGCGCCGCGAGCCGCGTGCCCGACTCGATGTCGAGCGAGCGCGCGTCGGCACGGGCCGAGGCGTCGCCGCGGGCCGAGGCGCGCGCGTCCTGCGCGCGCGCCGAACCGGACGCGAAGGTCGTTAAGGCGAGCGCCGCGGTGAGGAGCAAAAGGTTTCTTCTCGTCATAAGTTAAAACTCTCCCTCGTCTTTCATGGTTGCGAAGTGCGGCAGAGATTGTCGGTCGGGGTGTCGTGTGTGATGAGTTGATGGTGGCGGGGGTTGCGGACGGCGCTCCTGTTTCCCTGTTGTAATTCGATTACAAGCCGATTGCTGATTGACGGCCCCGCGGGTTATGCTGGCAACCCCTTTGGCTGCCCCGCGATGGCGAACCTGAAAGAACAGAGCGACGAGTCTTTGCTGCTCGCCTGCCGACGCGGCGAGGAGGCCGCGTGGGAGGCTCTCGTCGCGCGCTATCAGCGCCTCATCTACGCCATCCCGCGCCGCGCCGGCCTCGACGAAGACCTCGCCGCCGAAGTCTTCCAAGACGTTTTCGCCACCCTGCTTCAGAACATCGACTCCATCGAACAGCCTTCGCGCCTGCACGCGTGGCTCGTGACGACGGCGCGGCGCAAGACGTGGCGTCTCATCCGGCGCGAGCGCTCGTCGCGCCCGTTCGGCGAGGGCGACGACGAGACGGCGGACGAGATGTACTCGGTCGCCGACGAGTCGGCGCTGCCCGACGCGGCGCTCGAACAGTTGGAGCAGCAGCACTTGGTGCGCGCCGCGCTCTCCGAGTTGGACGAGCGATGCCGGAAGCTTCTGACGATTCTCTTCTACCGTTCCGAGCCGCTGCCCTACTCCGAAATCGCCGCCCGGCTCGGCACGACCGAAGGCAGCATCGGCCCGACGCGCGCCCGCTGTCTTCAGAAACTTCTCAAGGTCTTGAACAAGAAAGGCTTTTAGCGCAGCGGTTTACGTCCCGCCACTTTCTTTGTATTTCCGCGCCCCCGCGCGGCACTGTTGGGTTGAGCGGACGCCCACGCGGCGCGCTCCTGCGGGGAGAAGAAGATGACATTGCCGTCGCACAAAATTTCCTTCGCGCGCTTGGCCGACATGGCCGAGGGGCGTCTCGACGACGCGGCGCGCGCCGAAACCGAGGCCCACGTCGCCTCCTGCCCGCGCTGCGCCGCACGGCTCGACACGATCGGGCGCACGCTCGACCTCATGCGCGCCGACGCGTCCGAGGACGCGCCGCGCGACGTGCTCGCCCAGACGGTCTCGATGTTCCGCGCGAGCCGCGCGGCGTCCGGGGAGCGCCCGTCGCTCGCGCGCAAAGTTCTCGCCGCGCTCTCGTTCGACAGCGCGCGGCTCGCGCCGGCCTTCGGCCTGCGCTCGGCGGCGACGGCCGAGTCAGCACGGCAGATGATCTTCACCGCGGGCGACGCCGAGATTGACCTGCGTCTCGCGCGCGAGGGCGACGGATGGGTTCTGGCCGGACAGGTGCTCGGCGAGTGCGCGCCGGGCGGCCGCGTGACGGTCGAGGCGACGGCGGGCGACGCGCGCGCCGAAGCCTCGATGAACGACCTCTGCGAGTTCACGCTCGCGCCCGTGCCCGACGGCGTCTACCGTCTGCGTCTCGTGCTCGGCGGCGCGGAGATCGAAGTGCCCGAGATAGTGCTCGCGGCGTAAGAGTTTTAAAAGTTCAAGGGGGAAAGGGAACAAGGGGGCGGGACTTTTCTTTCGCGCATGAACTAAAATTTCGCGGGCCACGCTCTCATCAATCTCCGGGACTGAAAGGCCGTTAAAGGAGCTGTGCTGGATCGGGCCGAGCTGGCGGCGCGACTCGTCGAGGCCGACGACGACGGGCGCGCGCGACTCCTGCGCGAGCACGCGGCGCTCGCCGACTCGGCGCTCGCGCGCTCGCTGCGCGACATCTGCCACGAGGTCTGGAGCACCGAGCCGGCCCGCGCCGTCGCCACCGCCCGCGCCCTCGAATCACTCGCCCGCGCCAACCGCGACGCCGAGACGGCCGCCCACGCCGCTTGGGCCGCGGGCGTCGCCGCGATTGTCGAGGGCCGACTCGAACGCGCCATCGCGCGTCTCGACGACGCCGCCGCGCGCTTCTCCGCTTCGGGTCTCGCGCACGCCGCCGCCTCCACGCAGGTCAGCCGCCTCTACGCGCTCGCGCTTCTCGGCCGCTACGACGAGGCCATCGAAGCGGGCCTCGGCGCGCGCGAAGTATTCCTCGCGCGCGCCGACGAGCTCGCGGCCGGCAAGGTCGAGCAGAACATCGGCAACCTCTACGGCCGGCGCGGCCGCTACCGCGAGGCCGAGCGCTTCCAGCTCGCCGCGCGCGAGCGCTTCCTCGCCGCGGGCGACGAGCTGCAACTCGCCAAAGTAGACAACTCGCTCGGACTCCTCCACGCGCTCCAACACGACTTCCGCTCGGCCGAGCGCCTCTACGAGAGCGCGCTCCGCCACGCCGAGACGGCCGGGCTCACCGTCACGCAGGCCGAGATAGAGGCGAGCGTCGGCAACCTCGCGCTCTTTCAGGGGCGCTACGACCGCGCGCTCGACTTCCTTGAGCGCTCGCGCCGCCGCTACGCCGCGCTCGGCATGGCGCACCAGTCGGCCGTCGCCGAGTTGGAACTCGCCGACGCCTACCTCGAACTCAACCTCGCGCCCGAGGCCGTCTCGACCTACGAGCGCGCCGCGCCCGTCTTCGCCGCCTCAGGGATGCGCGCCGAGCACGCGCGCGCGCTCGCCAACTGGGGGCGCGCCCTCATCGCGCTCGGCCGCGCCGAAGAGGCGCACCGGCAACTCGCGTCCGCGCGCTCGCTCTACGCGGCCGAGGGCAACCGCGTCGGCGAGGCTTCGGTCGGACTCACCGAGGCGCAGCTCCTGCACGCCGAGGGCGACCACGTCGGCGCGGGCCGCGCGGCGGCCGGGGCCGAGCCTCCGCTCGCGGAGGCGGGCGCGTGGGGGCTCCTGCTCTTGGCGCGCTGGCTGCGCGGCGAGGCCGCGCGCGC
>DASQDT010000034.1:0-55845 GCA_035634035.1 Pyrinomonadaceae bacterium
CGTGAGCGCCGCCGACCTCGTTGAGCGCGTCGAAGGCGAAGCGCACGACGCGCTCGCCCTCGTCCTTCTTGACTGACGCGACCGTCGCGCCGCCGAGATGCTTTCTGAGCGCGAGCGCGAAGGGCGAGGGCGGGAGCGAAGACTTCTCAAGCTCGCGCACCGGGCGCGAGATCATGTGGAGGCGCGGGGCGTTCGGCTCGGCCGAGAGCAGGAGGTAGCGGCCGTCGCCCGTCCTGAAATCCACGGCGAGCGCGGCGCGCGCGAGTTGAAAGACCTTGCCCCACGCGCGCCCCGAGAGGAGCGGCGCGAGCTCTTCGGCCACGCGTTTGATGAGAGCCTCGTTCACGACCTGTAACGGAAAAGTAAGAAGGCGGGAGGCAAAAGTAAAGAGCCGGCTCCTTACTTTCGGCCTCCCGCCCGTGCGGTTCGCGTCTGCTCGGTTGTTACTCGCGGACGACGACCGTGCCCGACAGGTGGTCGTGCGCGGTGCGGCGCTCGGCGTCGAAGAGAGCGTAGATGATGCCGACGCAGAGCGTCGCGAGCGAGACCATGTAGACGAGCGCGCGGCGCGCCGACTGCCCGACCGAGGGCGCGAGCGCAGTCTCGGCGTCGACGACGTGGAGCGAGAAGAGCGACATACCCCAAGTGCGGCCGGCCAGCGCCGTCGAGCCGGTCAGGTAGAGGAACATGACGACGAGGACGATGCCCCCCATCGAGGCGGCGACGCGCGGGTCTGACCAGTTGCCGCTCGTCAACTCGATGACGGCGGCGAAGGGCGACGAGAGGAAGCCGACGAGCAGGAGGTCTATAGCGGCGGCGGCGGCGCGCGGCCGGGGCGGCGCGGTGTCGTCGGGCGTGCGCTGCGGGGTCTGCGGCTTCGGCAGAATCTCGTCTTCGAGGCGCGAGAGCCAAGAGTCGTCGATGACGGGCTTGGCCGACGCGCGCAGCCTCGCGGCCGGCGTCTCGAAGGCCGGCGTGTTTTCGACCGGGGCCGGGGCGTCGGCCGCCTCCGGGGTCGCGTCGGCGAAGAGCGAAGGCTCGTCGGCCGACTCGTCAAGCTGCGCGGCGGTCGTCGTCTCAGACCTCGGCGCGTCCTCGACCTTCGGCGTGACGAGCTTATCGACGGTCTCCCTGTCGGGCGGCGCGAACTCGTCTGTCGCGGGCTGCGTAGGCAGTGCGACCAAGCTCTTCGCCTGCGCCGACTCGGACTTCAAAGTCTCTTCGGTCTTAAAGCCCTCCGCGTTCTTGACGGCCTCGTCGGTCTTCGTCTGCGCGTCGGCGGTCTGCGTCGAGGGCGGGGGAGTCGGCGGCAGCAGCGGCTTCGCGTGCGAGTCGGACTCGGCGTGCGTGCGCGCGCGTCCGTTGGCGGCGCGGGACTGCGCCGTCCTCGTCTCGCGCTTCGGCGGCGCGGCGACGGGGCGCGGCGCGAGCGTCGGCGACGGCGCTTGCGCGGCGGGAGGCGGCTGCTGCTGTTGCTGGCGTGCGCGCTCGATGCGTCGCAGCGCGGCGGCGACGATGGGGTTGATCTCGGGCGTCTCGGGCTGCGGGACGAGGCCGAGGCCGTGCGCCGTCTGCGCCGCGTTCTGAGCGTTGAGCGACGGCGCGTGTCCGTCGCGGCGCGCGGCCTCCTCGGCTTCGAGCGCGGCCTCGCGCGCGCGTCGCGCCTGAATCTCGCGGACGCGCTCGCTCAACTCCTTGCGCCACGGCGGCAGGCGGCCCGAGCCGGGGAACTCGATGAGGGTCGAGGCCGGTAGTTGCGCTTCCGCCTCGGCGGTCGCGTCCGTCGTCGCCTCGTCCGACAACTCGTCGGCGACGAGCACGCTCTTCTCTTTCTTGGTCATAGCGAAGCAATTTCCCGGGCGAACGTGGGCCTTCGTCGTCGGCCCGCCGTCGCGCGCTGCTTTCGGCGTCGGGTCGGGTCGGACAGCCTCTCGGATTTCGAGATTTTCACTTTATCGGGACGTAGGGCTGCGGCCGGTAAACCCAAGCCCTTTGCGGAGTCGCGGCGGATGCTATCAGAAGTTACTTTAAGTCGTCAACCAGAAAATATACAAGGCGCTGTATTTGGACGACGGGGGGCTACAAGATACGGGACGGGCGGCGGGAGAGCAGGCCGAAAATCTGAAGGGAGGCGCGGGCTGAAATGAAAGTTCCGGGAGGGTTAACGGATGAGCGTGCCGGTGCGACGCCAGCGCGTGTTGCGGAAGAAGTCTACGACGCGGCCCAGCAGGGGGGTGTCGCTTTTGGGCGCGGCCTCGTCGTAAGACCAGATGACGAAGAGCGCGCGGCCGACCATCAGCTCGCGCGGGACGGGCCCCCAGTAGCGGCTGTCTTTGCTGTTGTCGCGGTTGTCGCCCATGACGAAGTACTGACCGTCGGGGATGCGAAAGGGGCCGCCGACGCCGTTGACCTCGCCGTCGCGCGCGGGACGCGACGGCGCGCCGGGCGTGGACAGAGAGGCGGGCGAGTAGTAGACGGTGTAAGGCTCCTCGCCGGGCGCGCGCGTGTACTTGAGCGCCTTGAGCTCGGCGCTGTCGTTGCCGAGCGTCGGGTCTTGCGCGGTGACGGGGAACTCGGGGATCGGCCGGCCGTCGATGAAGACCTGCGGGCCGCGCACCTCGACCGTCTCGCCCGGCAGACCGATGACGCGTTTAATGAAGAGCGTCTTGTGTTGGTAGATCTTCTCCTCGGGGATGCTCGGCGCGGGGTACTTGAAGACGACGATGTCGCCGCGGCGGATGTCGCGCTGCGGCAGGAGCGGCGTGTGCGGGCCCGGCGCGAAGATGAACTTGTTGATGAGGAAGTGGTCGCCGACGTAGATGGTGTTCTGCATCGAGGCCGACGGGACGGCCGCCGCCTGCGCGACGAAGGTCATGAAGAAGAGCGCCATGATGACCGTCACGACGCCCGACTCGAAGTACTCGCGCAGGATGCCGCGGCGCGGACGCTCGCCCGCCGCGACCTCGCCCGCCGCGCCCTCCTCGTCCGTGCCCTTCGGCTTCGTTGTCATTCTTAAGACGTTCGGGAAGTCTCAGAGCGGCTGCCGGCCGGCGAAGCCCGCCTCCATGTCGTGCCACCACTCGATCCGGTCGCCCTCGCCCAACTGCCAGCAGAGGAGGACGACGCGGCCGTCGCGCATCGAGGGGAAGTCGATGAGGCCGCGCTCGTAGTCTTTGAGCTGGATGCCGAGCGCGTCGATCTCGGCCGCCGACTCGGCGAGGCGCGCGAGCGCGGCGATGTAGTCGGGGCCGCGCGCCATGCCGCCGCCGCCCGCCTTCGAGCCCTCGGAGGCGCGCACGGCGTCGTCGCGCATCGAGGTGACGCGCGCGTAGGAGCGTCGCAGCCCGCCGAGGATGCGACGCGCCGTCGGCAGAAGTGCGTTGGCCTCCTCGACGCTGAAGAGCTTCATTTCATTGGTCGTCGGTGACGCGGATGAAGTCGTTCTGCGCGTTGAAGCGTTCGTCGTCCTGCGCGGGGTGCGGGGCGATGTCGTGCGCGGGCGCGCCCGCGTTGCGCGCGGCCGGCTCGCGGTGCGAGCCGCCGTTCGAGTCGCGCTGCTGGTGCTGGTGGTTCTGGCGCTGGTGCGGGCGGTGGCCCTCGTGCGCGTCGCCAGCGTGCTCCTGCTGCCCGGCGAACTGTTGGGCGGGGGCGTGCTGCTCGTCGTGCGCGTCGTGGCCGTAGTAGCGCGCCGTGTGGTTCGGCTCCTTGCGCACCTTGTCGGCGATGTCGCCGAGGTCGATGAAGTAGTCGGCCACGTCGATGAGCTTCGGCGCGGTGTTCGAGCGGAAGCCCGCCACCTCGACGCGGCAGCCCTTGTAGGCGACGGCGTTGACGGCGTAGACGAAATCCTCGTCGCCCGAGACCAGCACGGCCGTGTCGTAGCGGCCGGCGAGCGAGAGCATGTCGACGGCTATCTCGACATCGAGGTTCGCCTTGCGCGTGCCGTCGTAGAAGGTCTTGAGCTCTTTGTGGACGACGCGGAAGCCGTTGCGGCGCATCCAGAGGAGGAAGCCCTGCTGACGCTCGGCGCCGACATCGACGCCGGTGTAGAAGAAGGCGCGCAGGAGCCTGCCGTCCCCGAGGAGGACGCGCAGGAGTTTGTTGTAGTCGATGTCGATGTTGTGGAAACGGGCCGCGTGAAAAAGGTTGTTACCGTCGATGAAAACTGCGACTCTGCCTCTGTACCCTAACTGCCACGAAATGTTGTTCGTCGGATCAAAATGCATAAGCGTATTGCTGCTCCGCTAAGGTCTCGAAGATGCGATTTCAAATAGCTGTGGCCTTAGGATGCCGAAGCGAGCGGCCGAGGTCAAGTCGCGCGCGGCGGCGGCGCGTGATTTACGACGGGTCGGCGGGCGCGGCGGCCAGCTGCGCGCCGGTCACGGCGTCGAGGTAGAGGTGGACGGGCGCGTCCTGCCAGACGACGACCTCCCAAGCGAGATGAAGCGCGAGGAGCGGCGCGCCCGCCTCGTTGCGCACGGGGTAGACGACGATTTCGCGGAGCGAGATTTCGTCGGCCGAGGTGACGGCGCGCGTCTGCTGCCGCCCGTCGCGGCCCGTGAACGCGACGTTGCGGCCGACGAGCGTGCGCACGACCTCGTCGGCCTTGAGCGTGCGCGCGCCCGAGAGTGCGCGTTCGAGCTGAGGGGAGTCGGGGAGTGACGTGTTCGTGAGCGAGACGACGCGGCGCTCGGTGTCGTAGGCGATTTCGAGGCGTCCGTAGTCGCCGCGCAGGGGGAAGTCGAAGGGGCTCTGGCGGTAGCGCGCGACGCGCGGCCCCGAGTCGGGCCGTGCGTGCTCGACGAGCGAGAGGTCGGCGGGCTCGACGCCGAGCAGCGCCGAGTGCTCGGCGATGAAGCGTCGCAGGGACTCGCGCTCCTCGTCCTCGGTCATCTCGGTCTTGCCCGGCGCGCCGACGAAGGGGATGCGCAGCGCGACCGAGGCGTTCGCGGGCAGGGCGCGCAGGCTGCCGGTCGCGGGGTCTATCTCGGGGACGCTGACGAGCGGCGCGGTCGCGCCTTGCGCGGTGGCCAGAGCGTTCCACGCCGCGAGAGCTTTGGCGCGACGCTCGTCGGAGGAGCCGAGCACGGCCGGGTAGGGCACGTCGGAGGGGCGCGGCCTGCCGGTCTCGACGCCTCCCGCGCCCGCGCAGGACGTGACGGCGAGCGAGAGCGCGATGAGGAGAAGGGAGCGCGCGCGCGCGGCGATGACAGGCGTGCCGACGGACGCGTGCGCGTTCGCGTGTGCGCGGCGCGGATGTTCTGACGCTCGGCTCATCGGTGGTTGTCGTCGGGAAGAAGTGTCCGAACAGTCGGCAAAATTTAACTCTCGCGGGGGACAAAGGGATTATACTGCAACGCGTCGCGGTGGCAACGGAAACGTTCGGCGAGGCGCGCGGGAAGCGAGAGCGGAGTGACGAGTTGGCCGAGAGCCGTAAAGAATTTTTCGACGACGAGGATGAGTTTCTGACGGGCGAGTGCGCCGGCCCCGCGCCGCGCGGCTTCGCGCCCGGCGAGCTCGTCGCGTGCGAGGCTTGCGCGCGGTCGAACGCGCCGACGCGCATGAGCTGCATCTACTGCGGCGCGGCGCTGCCCGCGACGGCCGAGAGCGAGCGCCTGCGCCGCCCCGTGCTCCGCCCGCTCGAAGGTTGGGAGCGCGGGCTGAACGTCGTCCTCATGCCGGAGCGTCGCGCGGAGGTGACGCGCGAGGAAGTGGCCGAGGCCGCCGCCTTCCTCAAGATGGACGGCGCGCGCCTGTGGGAGATGACGACGGCGCGGCTCGCCCTGCCGGTCGCGCGGGCGTCGGGCGAGGAGGAGGCCGCGCTCGTCGAGCGCCGTCTCGCGTCGCTCGGGTTGACGGTCGAAATCTTCGCGGACGAACTGCTCGCGGCCGAGGCGTCGCGGCCCGTGCAGGTGCGCAAGCTCGAACTCGGCGAAGAGAGCGTGAAGGGTTGGGCGGCGGGCGAGGCGTCGCGAGAGCTGCGCTGGCCGGACGTCGTCCTGATTGCGTCGGGGCGCATCTTCACGCGGCGCGTCGAGGTCGAGGAGCGGAGTGCGCTCGCGCGCCGGACGGACGACGTGGTCGAGACGCGCGAGACGATGGCGGACACGCCGGCCCTCGAAATCTACGCGCGCGGCGAGGCGGCGGGCTGGCGCGTCACGGCCGACGGCTTCGACTACTCCTGCCTCGGCGCGGCGAAAGGTCTGCTCGCGCGCGAGAACTTCGTGCGGCTCGCCGAAGCGTTGCGCGGGCGCGCGGCGTCGGCGGTTTATGACGACGAGTACGGGCGCGTGCGTCACCTGCTCGCGCACGCGTGGCCGCTCGCGGAGCACACGGAGTCGGGCGGCTTGCGGCGCGCGCGTCCGGGCAAGTTCAACACGGAGTCGGTGACGGTCTTGACGAACGACGCGCAGTTCACGCGCTACGCGCGGCTGCGCTACCACCTCGAACTCAGACGCCGCGGGCGCGAGGGCGCGGCGTGACGAGGCGCGACAGAAATCGGCGTCACGCTCCGGACGCGCGGGCCGGGCGCGGCGAGCGCGGGGAACGGCCGCGCGACGAACGCGGGGGGCGCGCGCCGGGCGAGCGCGTGGGGCGGGCTTACGGCGAGCGCGGTGAACGGCTCTCGCACGACGGGCGCGACCAGCGCGCGCATGACGAGCGCGGAGAGCGCGCGCGCGGCGAGACTCACGAAGGGGCGCGCGTCGAGAGTCACGAGCGCGCGGCCGAGAATTTGATGTACGGCGTGCTGCCGGTCATCGAAGCCCTGCGCGCGGGGAGTCGGCCCGTCGAGCGCGTGACGGTCGCCGAGGGCGCGCACGAGTCGCGCCTGAAAGAGTTGCTGGAGCTGGCGCGAGAGCGCGGCGTGCCCGTCCGGCGCGCGCCGCGCGTAGAGCTGCAACGCCTGAGCGCGGGCGCGAACCATCAGGGCGTCGTCGCGCACGTCGGCGCGGCCCACTACCGCGCGGCCGAAGAACTTTTGGACGCGCTCTCGTCGCGCGTCGGGACGGATGATGCGCCGCTCGCGCTCGTCCTCGACGGCGTCGAAGACCCGCGCAACCTCGGCGCGATTATCCGCACCGCCGAGTGCGCCGGGGCGCACGCCGTCTTCGTCCCCGAGCGCCGCGCCGCGGGGCTCACCGAGACGGTCGCGAAGGCTGCGGCCGGCGCGCTCGTATACGTGCCCGTCGCGCGCGTCGCGAACGTCGCGCGGCTGCAAGAGGAGTTGAAGGCGCGCGGCGTCTGGACGGTCGGGACGGCCGCCGAGGCCACGCTCGACTACACCGAATGGGACTGGCGTCAGCCTTCGGCCGTCGTCTTGGGCGGCGAGGGCGCGGGCCTGCGGCGTCTGGTGCGCGAGCGCTGCGACGTGCTCGTCCGCATCCCCTTGCGCGGGCGCATCACGTCGCTCAACGTCTCGGTCGCGGCCGCCGTCGTCCTCTACGAGGCCGTCAGGCAGCGAACCGCCGCCGCGCGCGCCGCGTATAATGAGAGGCGCGAATCGAAAGAGGTGGTCGGCGGGGCCGACGAAGGCCGCGCCGAAAACTGAGGAGGGAAGCCAAACGATGTTCTGCCCAAAATGCGCCGCGCAAAACGCCGACGACGCGAAGTTCTGCCGCGCGTGCGGCGCCGACATCAGCCTCGTCTCGCAGGCCGTCTCCGGCCAGCTCGCCGAACGGCTCGACACGGGCGGCGGGGAGACGTGCGCCCCCCTCGCGCCCATGATGGGTGGCGGCAAGCATCAACCGCCGACGATCGACAAGGCCGTCCGCAGCCTCTTCATGTCGGCCGCCTTCGTCTTTATCGCCTTCGCGGTCAGGACGTGGCTGCCGGGCGGCTCCAACTGGTGGTTCTGGATGTTCATCCCGGCCTTCGTCTTCCTCGGCGACGGCGTCGGCACGTACCTCCGCCTCAGGCAGAACGAGCGACGGCAAGCGCCCGCGGCGCGGTTCGCGCCCGCGCAGACCACCTCGCTCAACCAGCCGCCGCGCGCGAGCGCGCTCCCGCCGCGCGACACGGGCGAGATGGTGCAGCAGCCGGCGAGCGTGACCGAGGCGACGACTCGCCACTTGGGCGTCCCCGTCGAGCGCGGGCCGAAAGACGTCTGAACGCCCCGACGGCCTCCGAGGACTAAAGTATGTACTGCCCGAAGTGCGGCGCACACAACTTCGACGACGCGAAATTTTGTCGCGCCTGCGGCGCCGACATCAGCCTCGTCTCGCGCGCGCTCGAAGGGAAGATTCCGGAGGGCGCGTTCGGCGTCGTCGAGGTCGAGGAGAAGGAGGAGAAGGGGCGCAAGGATAGGAAGTACAAGTTCAAGGAGCCGCCGACCATCGAGAAGGGTCTGGAGAGCGTCTTCGAGGGCGTCGCCTTCCTCGTCATCTTCCTCATCGGCTACTTCAACTTCTGGGGCGCGATCATGATCTGGGTCTGGGCCATCATCCCCGCGCTCGGCTGCGTGGGCAAAGGCATCGGCCAGATTGCGCGCGCGCGCACGCTCGCGAAGCTGCCCGCGCCGAAGGCCGAGGCGGCGCTCCCGCACGCGCGCCCGCAAGCGGAACTCGCGGCGCGCGACACGGCCGAGATGTCCGGGCGGCCGCCGAGCGTCACCGAAGGCACGACGCGCCACCTCGACGCCGCGCGCTAGACGCGCGACGCGTGCGCCGCCGCGAGCCGCGACCGCTTGAACGATTCCCGAAACGAATTAACGGCCGACGACGCGCGCCACACGGCGCGCATCTGCGTCCCCGTCCGCCCGCGCCGCGCCTCGGAGATTGCGGAGGCTGTCGCGCGCGCCTCGCGCGAAGCCGACCTCGTCGAGATACGCTTCGACCACCTCGACCCCGCCGAACTCGAAGCCGCACCCGCTCACGTCGCGCCTCTGCTCGATTCACCGGCGACACTCGTCTTCACCCTCCGCCCGCGAGAGCAGGGCGGCGCGCGCGAAAGCGCCGACGACGAGCGCGAGCACTTCTGGCGTCGCCTCGCGCGCGAGATGCGGCGTCACGCGGACGCGTCCGGCGCTAACCCGGAACACGAACGCGGACGCCTCAGGCACTACGCCGACCTCGAACTCGACGGCGGCCCGTCCGCCGAGACGTGCGCCGGGCTGGCACGCGTCTGCCGCATCATCCGCTCGCATCACGACTTCGCGGGCGGCGCGCAAGACCTGACGCGCCTCTACGAGCGCCTCGCCGCGACGGACGCCGACGCGCTCAAGCTCGCCGTCACGGCCCGCGACGCCACCGACTGCGTCCCCGTCTTTCGTCTCCTCGAACGCGCGCGCACGGAGCGCCGCAAGCTCGTCGCCGTCGCGATGGGGCGGGCCGGCGTGGCGACGCGCGTGCTCGGCCCCTCGCGCGGCGCGCCCTTCACCTACGCCGCGCTCGACGCCGAGAACACGACCGCGCCCGGTCAGCTAACTTCTCAAGAACTGCGCGACCTCTACCGCCTCGACTCGACGGATTCGCGGACGCTCGTCAACGGCCTCGTCGGCTCGCCCGTCACACACTCGCTCTCGCCCGTCATGCACAACCGCGCCTTCGCCGCGCGCGGACTGAACGCCGTCTACCTGCCCTTCGAGGTCACAGACCTTGAGGCGTTCGTGCGCCGCATGGTTCGGCCCGCCACGCGCGAGCTCGAATGGAATCTGCGCGGGCTGAGCGTCACCGCGCCGCACAAGACGGCCGTCATGTCTCTGCTCGACCGCACGACCGGGCGCGCGCGCCTCGTCGGCGCGGTCAACACCGTCACGGTCGAATCCGACGGCACGCTCGCCGGCGACAACACGGACGCCGAAGCCTTCGCCGCGCCCCTGCGCGACTCGTCTTGGCCGCGCGAGTTGACGGCGCTGCGCGGCGCGCGCGTCGCCCTCCTCGGCGCGGGCGGTGCGGCTCGCGCCGCCGCGTGGGCCCTGCGCGAGCGCGGCGCGCGCGTCACAGTCTTCGCGCGCGACCTCGGACGCGCGCTCTCTCTCGCCTCTGACTTCGACGCGGACGCCGCCCCGCTCGAAGGCGCGTCGCTCGGGCGCTTCGACTTGGTCGTCAACGCGACGCCGCTCGGCACGCGCGGGCCGCTCGAAGAGTCGACGCCCGCCGACGCCGAACAACTCCGCGGCGCGCGCCTCGCCTACGACCTTGTTTATAATCCCACCGACACGCTTTTCATGCGCGAGGCGCGCGCGGCCGGGTGCGAGACGTTGGGCGGCCTCGCGATGCTCGTCGCGCAGGGCGAGGAGCAGTTCCGGCTCTGGACGGGCGAGGACGCGCCGGCCGGCGTGATGCGACGCGCGGCCGAAGAGGCTTTGAAGTAAGTGGAGACGGACGAGCGTTACAGCAGACAGATTCTGTTCGAGGGCATCGGCCGCGAGGGCCAGCGGCGGATAAGAGACGCGCGGGCGGCCGTCATCGGCTGCGGCGCGCTCGGGTCGGCCCACGTCGAGATGCTGGCGCGCGCGGGCGTGGGCGGGCTTCGCATCGCCGACCGCGACTTCGTCGAGGAGTCGAACCTCCAGCGGCAGACGATGTTCACCGAGCGCGACGCGCGCGAGCGAATGCCGAAGGCCGCGGCCGCCGCGCGCCGCGTCTCGGAGATAAATTCTGACGTGCGCGTCGAGGCCGAAGTCGCGGACGTTAACAACTCGAACGTCGAGCGTCTCGTCGAGGGCTGCGACGTGGTGCTCGACGCGACCGACAACTTCACGACGCGCTTCCTCATAAACGACGCGTGCGTCAAGCACGACATCGCTTGGGTCTACGGCGCGGCCGTCGGCTCCTACGGCGTGACGATGACCGTGCGGCCGCACACGACGCCTTGCCTGCGCTGCGTCTTCCCCGAAGTGCCGGCCGCCGGCTCCGCGCCGACGTGCGACACGGCGGGCGTCATCATGCCCGTCATCGCCGTCGTCGCGGCCGTGCAGGTCAGCGAGGCCCTCAAGCTCATCACGGGACGCACGGAGCGTCTGCACGGCGCGCTCATGCAGTTCGACGTGTGGCAGAACGAGTGGCGGCGCATCTCTTCGGGCGAGCGCGCGCCGGACTGTCCCGCGTGCGCGCTCGGCCGCTTCGACTCGCTCGCGGCCGAAGCCGGGGAACTCGCGGCCGTCCTCTGCGGCCGCGACGCCGTGCAGATAAGCCCTCGCACGTCGGCACGCCTCGACCTCGAAGCCCTCGCCGCGCGTCTGCGCGCCGCCGGGGAGGTTAAAGTCAACCCCTACCTCGTCCGCCTGCGGGCGGGCCGTTACGAGCTGACGGTCTTCGCCGACGCGCGCGCCATCATACGCGGCACGGACGACGCCGCGACCGCGCGCACGCTCTACGCCCGCTACGTCGGCAACTGACCGCGCCTTCGGCAACTCGCGACACGCCCCGAGTCATCAACAAGTCGTCGCCCTTGCGATTTCCTTGCGCCCGCCCCGGCGGGTTATATTGAATCGCGCGCGAAGTCAGCCGCGCCGTAAGCAAATCTGATGAGCCGGTCTTAATTGATGACAAGCAGAACAAGCCCGACCCGTTTCGCACTCGTCTCACTCCTGACCTCATTTCTCCTCTTCGCCCTCGCGCCGGAGCGCGCGCGCGCGGGCGGCCCCGTCGTGTGGGAGACCAACTCGCGCGCCGACCTGCTCGGCGGCGACGCGCGCGGCGTCTCCATCACGGACACGGGCGCGGTCATGCTCGCGCCGCGCTTCACGCAAATCTTCGACACCGAGCAGGCCTACGTCTGGTCGACGGCTTCCGACTCTTCGGGCGCGGTCTACCTCGGCACGGGGCACGACGGGAAAATCTTCCGCGTCTCGCCGGAAGGTCGCGGCGCGCTTCTTTATGACGCGGCCGAACTCGACGTGACGGCGCTCGCCGTCGGGCGCGACGGCGCGCTCTACGCGGGCACGTCGCCCGAAGGCAAGGTCTACCGCGTCAGCGCCGACGGACGCGCCGAGGTCTTTTTCGACCCGCCCGACAAATACATCTGGTCGCTCGCCGTCGCGGCGGACGGCGCTTTGGCCGTCGGCACGGGCGACACCGGAAAGCTCTACCGCGTGCGCGCGGCCGGCGCGCGGCCCGAGGAGTCGGTGCTCGCGGACATCAACGAGACGCACGTCATCTCGCTCGCGCTCGACCGTCAGGGCAACCTCATCGCGGGCACAGACCCCGGCGGACTCGTCCTGCGCGTCTCGCCCGACGGCAAGGTCTTCGCGCTGCTCGATTCGCCCCTGCGCGAGATTCACGCGCTCGCGGTCGCGCCCGACAATTCGATCTACGCGCTCGCCCTGAGCGACGCCGCCTCCGGCCCGCGCCCGCCCGCGACTACGCAGACGCAGACGACGAGCACGTCGGGCGGGGGCTCCGTGTCGGTCACGGTCACGTCGGGCGAGATAGTCGACGGCGGCGCGGCGCAGCAGTTCCCCGGCCAGCCGCAGCAGCCCGAGCGCAGCCGCAACGACCTTCAGAACGCGCGCTCCGCGGTCTTCCGCATCCCGGCCGAGGGCGGCTCCGACGTTCTGTGGAGCTCGAACACGGTGACGGCGTTCGCGGTCGCGCCCGCGCCGCAGGGCGGTGCGGTGCTCGTCGGGACGGCCGACAAGGGCCGCATCTACTCGGTGACTGACGAGGGGCGCGACACTCTGCTCGTCCAGTCGAGCGAGGATCAGATATCGTCGTTCGTCGTGCGCGGGCAGCAGGTCTACGCGGCGTCGAGCAATCAGGGACGCCTGTTCCGCTTCGCGGCCGAGCCCGTCGCCGAGGGGAGTTACGAGTCGCCCGTGCGCGACGCGCGGCTCGTCGCGACGTGGGGGCGCATACGCTGGCGCGGGCGCGGGCAGGTCGAGCTTCAGACGCGCACGGGGAACACCGAGCGGCCCGACATGACTTGGAGCGATTGGAGCGCGCCCTACCGCGACGCGGCGGGCACGCAAGTCGCGAGCCCGCGCGCGCGCTTCATACAGTGGCGCGCCTCGTTGCGCGCGCCGTCGGGCGTCGCCATCGCGGGCAACGCCGACGCGCGCATCGAGGACGTGAGCCTCGCCTATCTGCCGCGCAACGTCGCGCCCGAGGTCGTGGCGATTCAGACCTTCCCCGTCGGCATCGCGCTCCTGCCCGCCGTGCAGATTCAGGTCGACCCGAACGCGGAGGCCGCGGGGCTAGACCCTGCGCTCTTCGGCGCGCCCGTCCAAGTGCCGCCGCGTCGGGCGTTTCAGCGCGGCGCGGTCTCTCTACAGTGGCAGGCCGAAGACCGCAACGGCGACCAGCTCGCCTACTCGGTCTACTACCGCGCGGCCGGCGAGAACGACTTCCACCTGCTCAAGGAGAACCTGCGCGAGAACTTCTACGCGGTCGACGGCGCGGCCTTAGGCGACGGCCGCTACATTTTCCGCGTCGTGGCGTCGGACGCGCCCGACAACGCCGTCGGCCTCGCGCTCACGGGCGAGCGGACGAGCGAGCCCGTCGACATCGACAACAGGCCGCCCGCCGTGCGCGTCGAGGGTCAGGCGCAGGTCACCCCGGACGGGCGCGTGCGCGTCCGCTTCGTCGTCGACGACCCGGCCGGGATGGTCAAGCGAGCGGACGTGAGCGTGAACGGCGGCGAGTGGCGCGCGGTCTTCCCCGAGGACGGCATCGCCGACAGCCCGCGCGAGACGTTCGCGCTCGACCTGCCGCTCTCGGGCGCGGGCGAGCACGCCATCTCCCTGCGCGCCTTCGACGCGAGCGGAAACTTGAGCAGCGCGCGCGTCGTCGTCCGCCGCTGAGGCGGCGGGGGGACACCGCCGGGGACGGTTTTGTTACACCATACCGTGCCCCGACGCGCCCCATCCGGTGCGTCGCCCCCGCCGGGCCGTAAACTAAGTGCTGTAAAGCTTTAGTATACGGGGCGGGCGTCTGTGGCATCGGTCTTGCCACGACAAATGGCGAGACTCGCGCGTCTCTCCTCTCCTCCCATGCGCGACCTTTTAAATAAGGGACATGAGGAGGCCCGAAGGAAGTGATGAAGTACTTGAAGCGAATTCTGGGGATGGCGTTGACGCTCTCGCTGCTTGCGGCGGGCGCGCTGGCCTACGACCCTCAGAAGGGTAACCCGCCGCCGAAGAAGCCCGACAAAGAGATTCGCGCTCCGGGGAAGCAGCCGCCCCCGCCGCGCGGTGGCAACAACTCCGGCGGCCAGAACCAGAACCGCGGCGGCGGCAACGACAAGCGTCGCGGGGGGAAGCCGGACGAAAAGTGAGTCGGGCGGCCCGCGAGCACGTCGTAAAATTTTTCAGGCGACAGGGAGTCGCAAAGCGGGTGCGCCGCCGGAAGGGATGAGGAGTCCCGACCGAGGGCGCGCCCGAATCTTTTCAGGGGGAGGGTTTAAGGAGTCATGTTCACGAAAGCATCGCCGACGTTTCTGAGAGCGTCGCTCTTGAGAATCGCCGCGGCGCTCGCCGTGCTGTTCGGAGCGGCCGCGCTCGTCCCCGCGCCCGCGACCGAGGCGCGCGCGCAGGGGCGCGTCGACAGCAGGTTACTGTCTCGCGCGCAGTCGGTGACGGGCGACTCGTTCCGCGTCTACGCCGTCACGCCGCGCGGCGCGCGCGTCTACGCCGTCGCGCGCCCGCGCGTCGAGACTCTGCGCGCCATCGACAGCGGGCTCAGCGACCTCTTCGCCGTCGCGCGCCGCCGCGGCTACTCGAACCGCCTCAACCACTCGGACTACACCATCTTCATCGGGCGGCCCGACCGCACCCACTCCGCGAGCGGCGCTTACTCGCCCGACATCGCCGTCGGCGCGGCGCAGTACGCCGGCAGCGTCTACGATCAGGGCGGCTTCGTCTACGCGGCCGGGATGGTGCTCTCGATGCAGCCGGGCGCGTTCGTCATCGCCGAGCACGAGAGGGACTGGGGGCGCGTGCGCGACGTGACGCGCTTCGAGGGCGAGCACATCGTGCTCTACCACAACGACCGCGCGCTCTACCGCCGCACCGCCGACCACAGCCGCGGCGGCGGCCACCCGATCGTGCAGTACGCGTCGCGCCTCCCGGCGCGCTAGTTTTCAGACACGCCCGGCCGCACTCCTGACGAGAGCGGCCGGGCGAAACTTTTTCAGACCTCCGCGCCCTCGACGAAGTCTAAAGTGCGTGCTCTCCCGTTCGACTTTGAAAGGAGGAGTCGGAGGGTCATGAGAAAGTTACTTTCGCTCGCGTTGGCGTCGGGCCTCGCGCTCGCCGCCGTGGTCGACGTGGGGGCGGCGACGAGGTGCGGCGGCCGGACGCCGCGAGTCAACGCGCGTCAGGGCCGGCAGCAGAACCGCATCTTTGGCGGCGTCGCGTCGGGAGAGTTGACGCGGCGCGAGACGCGGCGTCTCGGGCGCGAGCAGTCCCGGATCGCCCGCATGGAGTGGCGCGCCAAGCGCGACGGCGACGTGACGGCCCGCGAGCGCGCGCGCCTGCACCGCGCGCTCAACCAGTCGAGCCGCCACATCTACCGCGCCAAGCACAACGAACGCGACCGCAACTGACGGGAAGGCAAAAGTAAAAAGGTAAAAGGCAAAAGGGGAGCGGCTTCGCGCCTTCCACTTTTGCCTTTTACCTTTCGCCTATTTACTTACTTGGCGACGTTGGCGGCGAGGACGACGACGACGCTCTTCTCCTGCATGGAGGTCGTGCCGGCGACGATGCGCTCGCCGCTGCGCAGGGAGACGGGCGCGTTGAAGCCGACGTTCTCGAAGCGCACCTCCTGCCCTCCGAGCGAGAGCGGGACGCGGATGGAGAAGTTGAAGTTGGCGATCTGCACCTTCGGCGCGGCCGACCCGGCGTCCTCGACGGTGATCGGGCCCACTTCGTAGTTGTAGAAGATGGGCGTGTTGGTCGGCGCCGTCGGCACGGCCAGCTTCAACTCCGCGACGCCCTTGTTGCTCAGGCCCTGCCGCCCGTCCTTCGCGCGCAGAAGCTGCGACGACATCAGGCTGTAGTTCTTGTGAAAGAGCGTCGACTGGAGCTGGCGCGCGATGTCGCTCAACTCGGGCGGGAGTTGTCCGCCCGCGCCCTCGGTGTTCGAGGCGATGAGGATGTAGACGCGCAGCTCGATGTCGGGCCGCGCCGGCTCCGGCATATCGAGGCGGCGGATGGCCTCTTCGATGACGGCGAGGTTCTCGGGGAAGTCGCGGACGGCGATGGTGCGCAGCTCGCGGTTGGTCGTGATCGCCGTCCCGCCCGCGCCGCTGCCGAGCACCTGCAAGACGCTGTAGAGCGTCTCGGGGTTGCGGTGTTTGACCTCGAAGATGCGCGTGCGGAAACTGCCCCGCGCGCCCGCTGACTCCTGACGCTGCGAAGGCGTCGCCGACTCCTGCGCGCTCGCGCCCGCCGCGAAAACAATCGCGCAGACGGCGGCCGCCAAGAATCTCACGCGCCCGTTCCTGACTGAAAACATAAGTCCTCCTGTGGGTGTCGGTCGGTCTGACGTTCGGGACGGGGCGGCGCGTGCGCGCGCGACACGCGTGCGCGGTCTTGTCGGGCCGCCCGCTCTGATTGTGCGCCCCCGCGACGCAAACACTACACGCGGGCGCGCGCGAAAGGTTTCAAAGTCTCCGGCGCGCGCGAAAGATGTTGACGCGGGGCGGGGAAGGCTGTAATAGACAGTCGGCATCCGACGCCCCGCGCCGCGGCGAAGTGAACGGCCGCGACCCCCACACACTCTGAGCCCAAGCAACCCCGATGCGACGCATTGACCTAAAGAAGGCGCAGGCCGCGCGCTCCTCGACGATCCGCGACATCAACCGCCAGATCGTCCTCAACTACGTGCGCGAGCGCGAGCCCATCTCGCGCGCCGACATCGCGCGCGAGACCAACCTCCAGCGCTCGACCGTCTCGACCATCGTCGAGGAGCTGAAGGGCGAGGGGCTCGTCGAGGAGATCGGCGCGGGCAAGTCGACGGGCGGGCGGCGGCCGACGCTCTTGAGGCTCCGCGCCGCGGGCGCGACGGCCATCGGCGTCGACATGACGCCCTCGCGGACGACCGTCGCGGCGAGCGACCTCGCGGGCCGCGTGCTCGAACTGCGCGAGTTCGACAACGTGCCGCGGCCCGACGAGATGGTGGCGCGCGTCGTCGAGGGCGTGCGCGCGGTGGCCGAGGCGAACACGGGCGGCGAGTTCATGGGCGTCGGCATCAGCCTGCCCGGACTCGTCGACCCCGACACGGGGCGCGCCTTCTACATCCCCTTCTTCCGTTGGCGCGACTGGCCCATCGCGGAAGAGATCGAGGCGGCGACCGGACTGAAGGTGCGCGTGGACAACGACGCGAACGCGGCGGCGACGGCCGAGCTCTGGTTCGGCCGTCCCGAAATCTCCGACGCGCGCGACTTCATCATGGTGCTCGTCGCCGAGGGCATCGGCACGGGGATAGTTTTCGACGGCCAGATTTACCGCGGCGAGCGCGGGGCGGCCGGCGAGTTCGGCCACATGATCGTCGGGCAGCAGGCTCCCGTGAAGTGCTCCTGCGGCAACCGCGACTGTTGGGAGGCGTTCGCCTCGGAGCGCGCGGCGCTCGGGCGTTACGCGGCGGCGGGCGGCGACGGCGGCGGCGCGATAGACTTCGACGGGCTCGTCGAGCGCGCGCTCGGCGGCGAGAGCGCGGCCATCGACGCGCTCTCGGAGATGGCCCACTACCTCGGCATCGGCATCTCGAACATCATCGTCGGCCTGAGCCCCGAGACGGTCGTCGTCGGCGGGAAGATCACGCGCGCGTGGTCGCTCGTCGCGCCGTCGCTCGAAGAGACGATTCACCGCAGCGTCCGGCGCGGCCTGCCGTCGGCGCGCATCGTCCCCTCAACGCTCGGCGGGCAGCCGACGCTGATGGGCGCCATCAGCCTCATCCTGTCGAGAAAATTCGGGCTGGCCGAACAGCAGTAGTCAGCGGCCGGCGGCGAGTAGTGAGGCGGCGCGGCGCGTGTAGTCGCGCGCCTGCCGCCATTGGAGGGCGACGGTGTAGCGGGCGGTCGCGTCGGCGACGGGGCGGACGGGCGTCTCTTCGGCGAAGGAGTTTGCGCTGACGCGGACGACGTTCGTGCGGCGCGTCTGCGACCACCACCAAGCGCCGTCGAGGTAGGCTTGTGTCGCCTTGCGTATCTCCTCGCGCGTCGCGCCGGGCGGGAGCCACGCGACGATGCGGCGCAGGCGCGCGGACGCCTCGTCCAGCTCGGCGCGGAAACGCTCGTAAGAGACCCGCGCCAACTCGCGCCCGTCCTCGAACTCCGCGAGCGAGTCGTAGACGACGACGCGCGCGCCGAGCCCTTGCAGGCGCGCGACCGCTTCCGCCGCCATCTCGCGCTCGGAGGCGCGCTCCGCGTCCGACTCACTCAACACGCCCGCCCACGACTCGACGCCCACGCCGCTCTCTCTCATCAAAGCCGCGCGCGCCCACGACGCGCGCAGGCGCGACTTCGCGAGCAGCAGAGCGCGACGCGAGCCGCCCGCGCGCTCGCAGAGCGAGGCGTAAGCGCCGGGGCGCTCGGCGTCGCAGCGCGCGGGGCGCGCCTCGTCGGCCGCGTCGAGCGACTGCTGGTAGAAGTTGAGCGCGGCGGCGAGGTCGGTCTTCAGGTCGCCCTCGCGGAGCGGCGCGAGCTTTTTGCTGAGAGACGCGCTGAGCTTGTGTCGCCGCGCGCCGTCGTCGCGCGTGTCGAGTCCCGCGCCCGCGGGGCAGAGCAACTCGTCGAGGCGCGCGAGAATCTCGGCGGCCTTCGCGGAGTAGGCGCGGGCGCGGGGCTCGTTCGTCTGCGCGCGCGCCGAGGCGTGTGCGAGCAGAAGCGCGGCGGAGATGAGGATGGCGCGGGTCACGGGGCGAAACTCGGAATAAGGGGAGGCGACCGCGCGGGCAGACCCGTCCGCGTCCTTGCGACGGACTCTGGCCGGCCGGGGCAGGCGGCGCTCTTTATCTGTACGCGCCTAGTAAATGTCTAATGGTTTGCGGATTGCGGATTAGTCACTTGCGGCCCTTGCCTTCGACGAGCGTGACGGTGCGGTCGAGGGCGGGCACGTCGAAGTGTTCGACCGCGCCGGAGGGCCAGCGGACTTCGAGGTCTTCGACCTTCGCGGACGCGCCGAGGCCGAAGTAGAGGGCGGGCTCGTTCTGCGAGGAGTAGCCCGCGCCGCTGAAGTGGTCGGCGCGCTGCCGCCGCCCGCCCGCGGTGAGAAAGACTACGGCTCCCGTCGCGTCGCGCGGGCTGCGTCTGCCCACGTCGCCCACGAGGCGCACCCGCAGCCAGCGGTTGGCGCGCGCCGAAGCGGTGACGTTGCGGAGGACGGCGGGCGCGGAGTCGATGTTGTTGACGACGAGGTCGAGCAGGCCGTCGCCGTCGAGGTCGCCGGTGGCGAGCCCGCGCGCCGCGTAAGGGCGGGCGAGCCCCGAGTCGGGCGCGGCCGGGACGCGCTGGAAGTAGCGCGCGCCGCGACGCGACTGCGCGGCCTCCGGGTGCTCGACGTTGCGGAACAGGAGAAGTTGCTGCGCGTAGGACGTGCCCCACTGCTGTTTATCGACGGTGGGGTAGACGTGGCCGTTGGCGACGACCACGTCCTTCCAGCCGTCGTTGTCGTAGTCGACGAAGCTCGTGCCCCAGCCGAGGAAGGGGATGGTCGGCTCGCCGTGGCCGGTCTGGAAGGTGAGGTCGGTGAAGATGCCGTCGCCGTCGTTGCGGTAGAGCGTGTTGGAGTCGTCGGAGAAGTTCGTGATGTAGAAGTCGAGGCGGCCGTCGTTGTCGTAGTCGCCGACGGCGAGCCCCATGCCGGCCTGCTCGCGGCCGTTCTCGTTGAGCGCGATGCCCGCCGGGTAGCCCGTCTCCTCGAACTTGCCGTTGCCCAAGTTGATGTAGAGCTGCTTCGGCGTCGAGTCGTTGACGACGAGGAGGTCGAGCAGGTCGTCGTCGTTGATGCGCGCCCAGACGGAGGAGAAGCCGTAGTAGTTGCCCTCGTCGGTGACGCCCGAGGCGTCGGTCACGTCCTCGAAAGTGCCGTCCGGCTTCTGGCGGTAGAGCGTGTCGCGCTCGCCCGTCAACCCGCGCGGGCCGCACATGACGGGGACGCCGCGGAAGAGGCAGAAGTTGCGCCCGACGCCCGCGGCCGCGGGCTTGTCGGCGTCCGAAGGGTTGGGCGGGAGCTTCGTCAGGTCGAAATCGACGTAGCCGGGGACGAAGAGGTCGAGTCGCCCGTCGCGGTCGTAGTCGCCGAAAGATGCGCCCGTCGACCAGCCTCTGCGCGCGACGCCGAGTTTCGCGGCGACGTCGGTGAAAGTGCCGTCCGCGTTGTTGCGGTAGAGACGCGACGTGCCGTAGTTGCCGACGAATATGTCGGGGTCGCCGTCGTTGTCGTAGTCGCCGACGGCGACGCCCATGCCCCAGCGCTCGTTCGCCACGCCCGCGCGCTCGGTCACGTCCTCGAACTTCCAGTCGCCGAGGTTGCGGTAGAGCGCGGCGCGCGGCCGCGGGGCTCGGCCCTGCTCGGCGGCGATGGACGAGCCGTTGAGGAGGTAGATGTCGGGCCGCCCGTCCGCGTCGTAGTCGAAGACGGCGACGCCGGCCGAGACGGTCTCGACGATGTAGTCCTTCGCGCCGCCGCCCGAGCTCATGCGGAACGAGGCGAGGGCGGTGCGCGCCGTCACGTCCTCAAAGACCTTCGGCGCTTGCGGGTCGGTGACTTCGACGGTGCGGCGCGTCGCGTAGCTGCGCGCCGCGCCCGTCGAGACGCCGCCCATCGGCTGCGGCTGCTGCTCCTGCGCGCGCGCGCGCGGCGACGGGAGCAGGAGCGCGGCGAGGGCGAGCGCGACGAGGGGCGCGGCGCGCAGCCGCCTTTCGAGTCGGGTCATCGGCTCACCGCCCGCCGCCCGGAGACGCGGGCGCGGCGTCGCGCATCGGAATCCAGAAGTCGCGCATCGGAATCCAGAAGTCGCGCGGGTAGAGGCGGTAGACCTCCGCGTCGGGCCCTTCGACCGTCTTCAGGTAGGTCTCGTAGGCCGTCATCTGCTTCTCCGGGCCGATGACGAAGTAGACGCCGCCGCGCACGTCGCGGGCGCGCCCCTCGTAGCCGGGCAGGATGCGCGCGTAGACCTTCCCCATCCGCTTAAACAACTCGTCGGCGAGGTTCGGCGTCTTGCGCAAGTCGAGGACGGCGCGACGGAAGCGGCGCACGGCGTCGGGCGTGACGCCGTCGGCCAAGTCTGCGGCCATCGCCTCGCCGCGCACTTCATAAGGCGAGGCCGAGCGGAACTCGGCGAACGCCTGCGCGATGGCGTACTCCGTCAGACTCTCGTCGCGCGGCGCGCGCTTGAGCTCCCCGATGACGAACGTCAAGGTCTGCGGAAGCTCGGGCGTGCGCTCGGCGTAGTAGCCGAGGCGGCCCGTGCCGACCGAGCCGCGGAAGCCGTTCGAGTAGGCGAGCCCTGCGCCCCAAGTCTTGATGAAGATGCCGTGCGCGCCGCGGCCCGCGTAGAGGCGCGAGGCGAGGTAGTCGAGCAGGGCGTCGCGGTCGGTCGTCTCGTAGGTGACGCCCGGCGCGGAGTTCAGAAAGACGCCGCTCTGAAGGTTCGGCTGCATCAGGCCGACGAAGACGGGCTCTTTCGCGCCCGGCAGGCGCGAGCGCAGGCGCGTCTCGACGAGGCGCGTGTCGGCGTACTTGGCGGGCGTCGGCTGCGCGGCATCGAGCGCGCCGAGCAGCGTGCGGACGCCCGGCGCGAGCGCCTCTTGGGAGGCGCGCGACCCCGTCATGAACACGCGCGCGTTGCCGGTCTTGAGCAGCCGCTGGCGGAGGTTGTTGAGGTCTGCGAGCACCTTGTCGGGCGGCGTCAGAAGGTCATGGCGAATCTGCCGGACGAGGTAAGACCAATCGGCCGCGAGCGACGCGTCGGGCAAATCCGCGAGCGTCTGATCCAAGTCCTTCGCCGCCTCGACCACAAGCGCGCCCGCGCCCTGCGGCAGCCGCGTGAACGCCTCGGCGTGGGGCGCGAGCGAGGCCGGAATCTTCGACCGCATCTCGGCGTCGCCCTGCATCGCGCCGAGCAGCGTCTTCAACTCCTCGCGCTTGGCCTTCGCGCCCGCGTCGGCGAGCGTCGTCAGGAAATTCGAGAGCGCGTCGCGGTGCTCGCCCGCGTCCTTGAGCATCCAGCGCAGGCGGTGCGCGTTGTGCGTGCGCGTCAGAAACGAGGAGGTGGCGAGCAGGAGCGGGCTGTCCTGACGCCAGTAGGCGTCGGCCGGGTCGTTGACCCAAGACTCTTCAGACCCCTGCATCCGGTTGCGCAGGTTGCCGAGCTGCTGGTCGACCACGTCGCGTATGCGCGCGAGGTTTTCGGGCTGCCAATTCGGGCTCGCCAGCAGCAGACGCATCCACGCGAGCGCGCGCTTCGACTCCTCGACGTCGTTGCCCGCGCCGCGCACGACGAGTTCGGCGCGCCCGGTGCGGAAGTTGGTGCTGTAGTAGGTGTCGAGCGCGAGGACTTCCTTGCGCAGCATCTCGCTCATCTCCTCGAAGGTGACGGCGCGGCCGTCGCGCACGACGCCGACGTTGCGCATGAGCCACGGCAGGAGCGAGAGGTAGACGAGCTCGTCCTCGGTGACCGAGTCGAGGCGCAGGGCGACGCCGGTCGTCGCGCTCGTCATGTTGTCGAAGGTCGAGGTGACCATCGGCACGCCGCCCGCGAGCGTCGAGGTCTGGAAGTCGAGCTGGTCGTCGAGCGTGAGCGGCGGGTTGTCGATGAAGCGCGGCGTCTGCGCCTGCTTGGCCTGACGCTCAAGCTCGGCCGTCGTCTTCTCGTAGTCGGCCTTGTAGCGGCGCAGGGCTTCTTGCGCGTCCTGCGTCGCGTACTGCGCCTTGAGGCGGTTCGTCTCGGCCTCGACGCGCGCCTGTTTTTCGGCCTCGTCGCGGCGGATGACTTCGGGGTTCGGCTTGGCGGCGGCCGCGTAAGGCACGGTGTCGGCCAACTTCCAACCGGCGACGGCGGCGCGCCAGAAGTTTTTGCCGGAGGCGAGCTGCCGCTCGACGGCGGCCATTTCGGATTTGAGCGTGACGGACTTGCGGAAGCCCTTGACCTCTTCGAGGCTGCGGAGGTGCGACATCCACGCGGCCGAGGTGTTGCGGAAGCCGAAGCCCGGCGGCGAGTTGACGAACTTCGAGAGGTCGCGGCGGCGCTGGATGACGCGGTTCATCAGGCGGTCGTTAAACTCTTTGAGTTCGGCCGAGCCGTCGGCGAACGAGGCGACGCGGCGAATCTCGTCGAGAACCTTCTGCCGCGCCTGCGCGATCTTCTCCCGCGTCATGTTGGCGGGCGGCACGTCGCCGAAGCCGATGTAGACGGGGTTGCCCTGATCCTCGTCGACGAAGCCGAAGACGGATTTCGCGCCGATGTCGAGCTCGCGCGTCTTCGTGTCGACGAACTTCTTGTAGAGGTTCGTCGTCGGGTCGCCCGCGAAGTTTTCGAGGAAGAGGCTGAGGAGGATTTCGTCCTGCGGCGAAAGACTAAGTCGGGCGGGCCACGCGAGAAGGAGCGTGCCGGCCTGCTGCTCGTTGCGGTGCGGGTACTCGACGACGCGAATCTCGCCCGCGGGCGCGCCCTTCGGCGCGGGCAGGTCGGCCTCGGTCGGGAACTTCATCTTGACGGGCTGCGGCTCAAGGCGCTTGAAGATTTCGTCGAGGCGCGCGAGCGTCTGCGCGAGCGGCATCTCGCGCGGGAACGAGCCGACCATGCCCATGTTGCCGAGGTGGTGCGTGTCCGCGTGGAACTTGCGTATGTGCTCGGGCTTCATGCGGCGGATGTCGGCGGGCCAGCCGCCCGAAGAGACGGCGAGCGGGTGCGTCTCGCCGTAGAGCATGTGGCCGACCGCGCGGAACAGGCGCGAGGCCGGGCGGTCGTAGGTCGAGGCCATCTCCTGATAGACCGTGCCCTGCTCTTCGAGCCGCAGGGTCTTGTCGGCCGGGTTCACAGCCACGCCCCAGTTCATCACCTCGCGCCTGATCTCTTCGTCCGTGTAGTCGGGGTGGAGCAGCGCGTTCACCTGACTCTCGAAGAGGTTGTAGAAGACCTCGGGGCCGGCCGCCGTGTGGAAGAAGTAGCAGGTGCGCCACTGCATCGTGAAGGCCGAGGAGCCGACGAGCGACATTCCTTCGAGGCTCGAATGGGCGCGGCCGACGTTGCCCTTGCCGAGCAGCAGGTGCTCCTGCGTGTGCGGCTCGCCCATGTCGGACGTGGGGAAGGAGTTGACCCAGAGGAAAATCTGGGGGACGGATTGCAGTTGCAGGTAGTCGAGCGTGAAGCCCGTGCGGACGTGCCGGAGGCGCGCGCCCATCGGGCGGTCGGAGTCGTTCGTGTAGACGGCCTCGGCGCGGAAGCCGTTGACGACCTTGCCGGGCGTCAGGGACTCGAAAGACGCGTCGGCGGCCGCCGAGTTATTTCTTTGTTGTGCCATCGTGGGAAGCGTGTCGCCGGTAAGGACGGCGACGTAGACGAGCGTGGCGAGCAAGCGGGAGGCGCGCGGACGTTTGCACATTGGTCTGACTCCTGAGTGTCGAAGATTGGCGCGACGCCGGGCCGCAGGCGCGCGCGGCGCGACCTCGATTCAGGGGCGGCGGGCGTCTCTGCGGCGGTAGAGCGTCTCTTCGGGGTGACGTGGGAAAGGTTATGATATATTTTGCCCCTTCGTCCAGCCGCAGAAAGGCCGTATCGAACCCGAACCCATGAAGAGATTTTTCCCGCGCCGCCGCGCCGCGCTCGCCGCGGCCCTCGCCGCCGCGCTCGCCGCGCTCTGCTCGTGCCAGCGCGCCGCGAACCTCCCGGCGAAGGACTCGCCCGAGTACCGCCGCGTCGTCGCGGCCTTCTACGTCGGGCTCTCGGCGCTACAGGTCGGCGACGACGTGCGCGCCGAGGAGAAGCTCAAAGAGACGACCGCGCTCGCGCCCGAGGAGCCGACGGCTTGGGCCAACTTGGGACTACTTTACCTTCGGCAGCGGCAGTTCGACCGCGCGGCCGAAGTCGTCACGCGCGCCCTCTCGCTCGCGCCCGACAACTCGCGCGTGCATTTCCTCGCGGGCCAGCTCGAAAGCAGCCGCGGGCGCTACGACGAGGCGGTCAAGTCGTTCCGCCGCGCGGCCGAGTTGGACGCGAAGAATTTGAAGGCCGTCTACGCGCTCGCCGCCGAGGCCGAGCGCGCCGGTCAGGAGGAGGAGCAGGCGCGTCAGCTCGCGCGCGTCCTCGAAGCCGCGCCGCGCAACCTCTCCGTGCAGCTCGACGCCGCGCGACTCGCCGCCAAACGCGGCGACGCCGAACTCTTCAACCGCCTCAAGGCGGGCTTCGCCGAGCAGTCGGCCGCGTGGCCGCCCGAGGCGAAGGAGCAGCTAAGAGCCGTCGAGGAGGCTTCGGCCGCGAACCTGCGCGCCGCCGCGCCGCGCGTGCAGTTCTTGAGAAACGTGCTGGTGCGCCTCCCCGAGTTTCGTCAGAGCCGCTTGGCCGTCCAAGACCCGCCCGAAGTCTTGGGCCAGCCCTTCACGCGCTTCATTCTGCTTGAGTCGCCCGAGCCGCGCCGCGCCGCGCCCGACGAAGGTCTGACCTACAGCGTCGAGTCGCCGCCGCTCGCCAACGACTCGAACGCGCTCGCGTGGGCCGGCGCTCTGTCGCTCACGGGCGAGGGCGCGCCCGCGCTCGTCTTCGCCGACGGCCGCGACGTGCGCCTCTCCGGCGACGTGACGTTACCTTTCCCCGGCGGGGCGTCCGCGACTCCGCCCGCCCTGCACGGCGTCGCCGCGCTCGACTACAACTACGACTTCAAGACCGACCTCGCGCTCGCGGGCGAGGCCGGCTTCCGACTCTTCAAACAAGAGACGGCCACGACGTTCGCCGACGCGACCGCGACGACGAAACTCAGCGCGGCTCTCGTCAACTCGCCCGCGTGGGGCGCTTGGCCCGCCGACATCGAGGCCGACGGCGACCTCGACATCCTCCTCGCCCCGAGAGACGGCGCGCCCGTCGTCCTGCGCAACAACGGCGACGGCAGTTTCGCCGAGCAGCGCCCGTTCGAGCCTGTCAACGCCCTGCGCGACTTCGCTTGGGCCGACTTCGACGGCGACGGCGACCCCGACGCCGCGCTCCTCGACGCGCAAGGGCGCATCCACCTCTTCACCAACGAGCGCACAGGGCAGTTCCGCACGCGCACGGCCCCCGCCGACGTGCCCACGCTCGCCGCACTCGGCGTCGCCGACGTGACTTCTGACGGCCGCTTCGACTTGCTGACGCTCGCCTCGGACGGACTCCTCCGACGCTTCTCGGACAGGGACGAGGGCGCGGCGTGGGACGCGGCCGACGTGGTGCGCGCCGAAGGCTTGCCCCCCGGACTCGCGCCGGGCGGCGCGCGCGTCCGCGCGGCCGACCTCGACAACAACGGCGGCACAGACCTCCTCGTCTCGACCGCCTCCGGCGCGCGCGCGTGGCTGAGCGACGCGGAAGGGAAGCTGCGCCCGCTCAACTTGGGCGACGCGCCCGCCGGCTCGCGCTCGCTCGCCATCGCCGACACGAACACGGACGGCCGTCTCGACCTCGTCGGCGTCACGGCGGACGGCAAGGCCCTCGCGGCCGCGTCGCGCGGGACGAAAAATTATCACTGGCAGGTGATTCGACCGCGCGCGGCGAACGCGACGGGCGACCAGCGCATAAACTCCTTCGGCGTCGGCGGCGAGATAGAGATTCGCTCAACCCTGCTCGCGCAGAAGCAGCAGATAGCGGGCCCGGTCGTCCACTTCGGGCTCGGCGAGCAGACGCAGACGGACGTCGCGCGCGTCATCTGGCCGAACGGCTCGACGAGCGCCGAGTTCGAGCTGAAGGCCGACGAGTCGGTGCTCGCCGAGCAGCGTCTCAAAGGCTCCTGCCCGTCACTCTTCGCGTACGACGGCAGCCGGATGAGCTTCGTCAAAGACTGCGCGCCGTGGAGCCCGGCCATCGGTCTGCGCATCAACAACTACCAGACGCTCAAGGTTCAGCAGACCGAGGAGTGGGTCAAGATTCCGGGCGAACGGCTCGCGCCGCGCGAAGGCTTCTATGATTTGCGCATCACGGCCGAGCTCTGGGAGACCTACTACCTCGACCACTACGCTCTGGCCGTCGTCGACCACGCGCCCGGCACGGAGGTTTTCGTCGACGAGCGCACGGCCAACACGCCGCCCGCGCTCAAGGTCTACACTCTGAAGACGCCGCGCGCGTTCGCCTCCGCGCGCGACGACGACGGGCGTGATGTCCGCGACGTTGTCATGCGCCGCGACGGCCGCCACCTCGACAACTTCGGCCGCGGCTCTCATCAGGGCGTCACGCGCGACCACTTCGTCGAGGTCGAGCTGCCCGACGACGCGCCGCGCGACGGCGCGCTCTGGCTCGTCGCGCACGGCTGGCTCCACCCGACCGACGCCTCCATCAACGTCGCCATCAGTCAGGGCGCGAACCCCGCGCCCAAAGGCTTGAGCCTCGAAGTCGCCGACGGCCGCGGCGGCTGGACGGTCGCGCGCCCAGACCTCGGCTTCCCCGCCGGCAAGAACAAGACGATTCTCGTCGATTTGAATGGCGTCTTTAAGGAAGGCGCGCCGCGCCGCGCGCGCCTGCGCACGAACATGGAGATTTTCTGGGACGCGCTCGAATGGGCGACGGAGCCCGAAGCGGCCGGGGGCGACGCGGCGGCCGCGACGAAAATCGAGCGGCTCGACCCGACGACGGCCGAGCTACAGTTCCGCGGCTTCTCCGAGATGCGTCAGTCGGACGCCTCCTCGCCCGAGACGCCCGACTACGACCGGCTCGCCTCCACGGGGCAGAAGTGGCGCGACCTCGTCGGCTACTACACGCGCTTCGGCGACGTGCGCGAGCTGCTCGCGGGGGTTGACGACCGCGTCGTCATCGCCAACGGCGGCGACGAGTTGGTTCTGCGCTTCCCGGCGAGGCAAGCGCCGCCCGCCGGCTGGTCGCGCGACTACGTGCTCATCGGCAACGGGTGGATTAAAGACGGTGACTACAACTCGCAGTTCTCGAAAACGGTGCTCCCCTTGCCGTCGCGCGACCGGGAGTATTACACTTCGCTTCCGACACGTCTCGAAGACGACCCGGTCTTCCGCCGTCACCCCGCGGACTGGCAAAACTTCCACACGCGCTACGTCACGCCGCGCAACTTCAACGGCGCTCTCTGGGCGGAGTAGCGCGCGCCTTCGAGTCGGCGTCGCCGTTTTTCGTCAATGAGTAAAAGTTTCATCCCTCGCCTCCTGCTCGTCGCGCTCTTCGCCGCGCTGCTCGCCACCCCGCTCGTCCTCCGCCGCTGGCGGGGGCGCGGGGACGACGCGGCGCAGACGGGCGCGGACACGTCCGCCGAGCGCGACGCGTCGGTCGCGCGCCACGGCTTCCACTTGGAAGAGGTGTCGAAGGCCGCCGGAATAGAGTTCACGCACACCGCGCCGACGCTCGACCCGAAGCTCGGCCACATCATGCCGCAGGTCGCCTCGATGGGCGCGGCCGTCTCCGTCTCGGACTTCGACCGCGACGGCTGGCAAGACCTCTACGTCACCAACAGCGGCGAGGGCAGTCAGAACGCTCTCTATAAGAACAACGCGGACGGGACGTTTACGAACGTCGCCGCCGCGCTCGGCGTCGCAGACCTCAATCGCGCCGAGACGGGCGTCTCGATGGGCGCCGTCTGGGGCGACTACGACAACGACGGCTACGAAGACCTCTTCGTCTACAAGTGGGGGCGGCCCGAGCTTTTCCACAACGACGGCGGGAAGGCTTTCACGCGCGTCACCGAAGGGGCGGGGCTGCCCGCGTGGGTCAACGCCAACACGGCCGTCTGGCTCGACTACGACCGCGACGGGCGGCTCGACCTCTTCGTCGGCGGCTACTACCCCGAGACCGTCAACCTCTGGCGTCTCGAATCGACGAAGATGATGCCGGAGAGCTTCGAGTACGCGCGCAACGGCGGGCGCAAGTACCTCCTGCGCGGGCGCGGCGACGGCAGTTTCGAGGACGTGACCGAGCGCGCCGGCATCGACACGCGGCGTTGGGCGCTCGCCGCGTCGGCCGCCGACCTGCGCGGCACGGGCTACCCCGACATCTTCATCGCCAACGACTACGGCGTCTCCGAGCTCTACGTCAACGACGGGGGCCGGCGCTTCCGCGACGCGGGCGAGGAGACGGGCGTCGGCTTCGCGCCCAAGAGCGGGATGAACGTCGCCTTCGGCGACATCCTCAACACGGGCCGCTTCAGTGTCTACGTCACCAACATCTCCGAGGAGAGCGTGCTCGTGCAGGGCAACAACCTCTGGGTTCCGCGCGAGGGCACCGAGGGCGACGGCCTCCGTTACGACAACCTCGCGGCCGACATGGGCGTCGAGCTCGGCGGCTGGAGTTTCGGCGCGCAGTTCGGAGACCTCAACAACGACGGCGCGCTCGACCTCTACCTCACGAACGGCTACGTCTCGTTGGAGCGCGGGACGAATTACTGGTACGACTTCTCGAAGATCGCGGGCGGGCACTCGACCATCATCGGCGACGCGGCCAACTGGCCGCCGATGGAGAACCGAAGCCTCTCGGGCTTCCAGCAGAAGCGCGTCTGGGTGAACGACGGGGCGGGCCGCTTCGTCGACGTGGCGCAGACGGTCGGCGTGCGCGACACGTTCGACGGGCGCTCGGTCGTCCTCGCAGACCTTTGGAACAGGGGCGTCCTCGACGTCGTCGTCGCCAACCAGCGCGGGCCGCTGCTCGTCTACCGCAACACCGCGCGCGCCGAAAACTCTTGGATAGGGTTCGACCTCGAAGGCGCGGAGAGCAACCGCTCCGCCATCGGCGCGCAGGTGCGGGTCTTTTGGGCGGGGCAGCAGCAGGTGCAGGAGGTCTCGGGCGGGACGGGCTTCTGCGCGCAGAACCAGCGCCGCCTCCACTTCGGTCTGGGCCGCGGCGCGCGCCCCGAGCGCGTCGAGATTCGCTGGCCCTCGGGCCGCGTCCAGACGCTCGACGCCCCGGAGCCCGGCCGCGTCCACCGCGTCCGCGAGGCGTGAGGAAGCCGCGTGTGTTAAATTTCCCGGCGACGAAGGTACGAGACGAATGAGCGCAACCACTGTCCCCACGGTCGAACGGGCCGCGCCGGCGGGCGAGGCCAAGCCGCAGCCGAAACTCTTCGGCCTCGACAGCCGCTTCATCGCGCCCATCTTCATCACCTTCATCCTGCTCGTCGGCCAGCTCACCTACGGCATCCTCGAATCCTACGCGATGACCGTGCTGGCCATCGTCACGGCCGTCGCCTTCGAGCTGATTCTCGGCCGACTCTTCACGGGCCGCTGGCCGCACCTCGCGAGCGCCTACATCTCCGGCATCAGCGTCGGCATCCTGACGCGCTCGCCTTACGCTTGGCCGTTCGCGCTGACGAGCGCCATCTCGATTACTTCTAAATACGTCCTGCGCGTCGGCGACCGACACCTGTGGAACCCCTCGAACTTCGGCATCTGCGTGATGCTTTTGCTCGCGCCGTGGGCCTACTCGACCCTGAGCGTGCAGTGGGGCAACAACCTCTGGCCGGTCTTAGTCATCTGGACGCTCGGCGCGATAATCACCTACCACGTCAAGCGCATCCACATCACGCTCACCTACGTCGCGTCGTTCCTCCTCTTCTCGTTTCTGAGAAGCCTCTGGACGGGACACGCCTTTCTCGCCGAGGTCGCGCCCATCACGGGGCCGATGTACCAGCTCTTCATCTTCTTCATGATCACAGACCCGAAGACGACCGTGCGCTCGTCGCGTCTGGCGCAGGCGGGCGTGGCCTTCGCGGTCGCGCTCGTCGAGATGATTCTGCGTCTCTTCGAGAACGTGCACGCGCCCTACTACGCGCTCTTCATCGTCGGCCCGGTCTCGAACTTCATAGAAATCCTTTTGACCTCGCGCCGCGCGCGGCGGGCCGCGACGCCCGCGACCGCGGGCGCCCGGTAAGAAAATCCAAAGGTGCTCTTTCTTAAGATGTGCAAACTGTCGACGGCCATCTGTCTGCTCCTTCTAACCTCCGCGCTCACCGGCTGCAAAGAAGACCCGACGACGACCGCCACCGTCGCGCCGCAGGACGCCGCGGTCAACGCTTCCGCCACGCCCGACCCGGCGGCCACCCCGACGCCGACGCCCGCGCCGCGCCCGTCCGGCGCGATTGAGTACGCCGACGTGACGAACGAGGCCGGCATCCGCTTCAAGCACAACAGCGGCGCGGCCGGCAAAAAATATCTGCCCGAGACGATGGGCGCGGGCGCGGCCTTCCTCGACTACGACAACGACGGCTGGCAGGACATTTTCCTCGTCAACTCGACGAGCTGGCCCGGCGAGCGCGGGCCCCGCACGACCCACGCGCTCTACCGCAACAACCAGAACGGCACTTTTACGGACACGACGCGCGAGGCCGGCCTCGCCGTCGAGACCTACGGCATCGGCTGCGCCGTCGCCGACTACGACAACGACGGCCTCCCCGACATCTTCGTCACGGGCGTCGGCCCCGACAAGCTGTTTCGCAACGCGGGCGGCGGGAAGTTCCAAGACGTGTCGGCGCGCGCGGGGGTCGCCGACGCCGGCTTCGGCGCGAGCGCCGCGTGGCTCGACTACGACCGCGACGGGCGGCTCGACCTCTTCGTCGCCAACTACGTCGAGTGGTCGCCCGAGGCGGACGTCTTCTGCACGCTCGACGGCACGACGAAGTCTTACTGCACGCCGCAGAAGTACAAGGGGCAGTCGCCCGCGCTCTACCGCAACCGCGGGAACGGGACGTTCGAGAACGTCACGCAGCGCGCCGGGCTCCAAGACCCTTCGAGCAAGGCGCTCGGCATCGCGCTCCTCGACTACAACGACGACGGCCACCTCGACCTCTTCGTCGCCAACGACACCGAGCCGAACAAGCTCTACAAGAACAACGGCAACGGCACCTTCGCCGACGAGGCCCTGACGGCCGGGGTCGCCTTCGGCGAGTCGGGCACGCCGCGCGCCGGGATGGGCGTCGACGCGGCCGACTACGACGGCTCGGGCCGCCAGAGTTTAGTTATCGGCAACTTCACGAGCGAGAGCATGGCGCTCTACCGCAACGAGGGCGGCGGCCTCTTCACCGACGAGGCCGGCTCGTCCGGCATCGGCAAGATGTCCGAACAGTCTCTGACGTTCGCGACCTTCTTCTTCGACTACGACCTCGACGGGCTCCTCGACATCTTCGCCGTCAACGGCCACGTCTCCGACGACATCCAGAAGACGCAGCCGACGGTGCGCTACGCGCAGCCGCCGCACCTCTTCCGCAACCTCGGCCGCCGCAAGTTCGAGGAGGTGACGGCGCGCGTCGGGCGCGCTCTGGGCCGGGCCGTCGTCGGGCGCGGCGCGGCCTACGGCGACATCGACAACGACGGCGACCTCGATTTAATCGTCACCGCCAACAACGGCCCGGCGCGCCTGTACCGCAACGACAACGCCAACCAGAACGACCTCCTCAGAATCAAACTCGTCGGGCAAGGCTCGAACCGCGACGGCGTCGGCGCGCGCGTCGCCGTGCGCGGCCCGAACAACTTCCGCGCGTGGAACATGGTGCGCACGGGTTCGAGCTACGCGTCGCAGTCGGAGCTGGCGCTGACGTTCGGACTCGGCAAGCCCGAGGCGGCCGAGAAGGTCTTGACGGTCGAGGTCGCGTGGCCGAACGGACGCCGCGAGGCCATCGAGAACGTGAAGGCCAACCAGTCGCTCGTCGTCACCGAAGGGCAAGGCATCACGAAGGCCGACCCCGTCATCTTCGCGCGTATGCCCCCGGCCGCGCCGACCCCGACGCCCGCACAGTAGAGAGCTTTTCGACGAATGAAAACGCACAAGCACATCGCCGCCGTCGCGGCACTCTGCGCACTCGCCGTCTCGTCCGCCTTCTGGCCGCGGCCTTCCGACGCGTCGCGCGCGCAAAGCGCGGCGGCCGACGCGCGCGAGGAGGCCTACCGGGCGAACAACATGGGCGTGGCGCTCCTCGAACAGTTCAAACACCGCGAGGGCGCCGACGCCTTCCGCCGCGCGCTCAAGCTCGACCCGCGCCTGACGATTGCGCGCGTCAACTTGGCAATCGCGCTCTTTAACGTCCCCGACCTTCCGGGCGCTCGTCGCGAGGCGGCCGCCGCCGCGCAGGCCGACCCGCGCGCGCCGCAACCTCATTACGTCCTCGGCCTCGTCGCGCGCACCGAGAACCTCGCCGACGAGGCGCTCACGCACTTCCGCAAGGTGCTCGCCCTCGACGCGCGCGACACGGGCGCGAACGTGCAGGTCGGCCAGCTTCTTTCGCAGCAGCGCAAGTACGCCGAGGCCGTCGCCGCCTTCCGCGTCGCGCTCGACGAAGAGCCCTACAACGGCACGGCGCTCTACGGTCTGGCGACGGCGCTCCTGCGCTCGGGCCAGCGCGAAGAGGGCCAGCGATTGATGACGCGCTTTCAGGAACTCCGTCAGAGCGGAGCGGCGACGACCATCGGCCAGAACTACTTGGAGCAGGGACGCTACGCCGAGGCCGTCGCCTCGACCGGCGCGGAGGCCGGACTCGTCAACAAGGCCGCGCCCGAAGTCGCCTTCGTTGACGCCTCGTCCGCCGCGCTCCCATCAACGCCCGGCGCGGGCGCGGACTCGGAAGTGCCCTCACTCTTCGGTCAACCTATCGTTTCGGACGCGGCCTCCGAGATGCGCGTGTGGTTGATGCTTGCGACGCCCGGCGGCGTCACGCTCTTCGACTTCGACGCGGACGGAGACCTTGACCTCTTCGCCACGCTGGCCGGCGGCCACCTCCTCTACCGCAACGACGCGGGCAAGTTCACCGACGTGACGGCCGCCTCGGGCGCGCTCGCGAAACCCGGCCCGGCCAACGGCGTCGCGGCCGTCGCGGGCGACTACGACAACGACGAGCGCGCCGACCTCCTCGTCCTCCGCGCGGGCGCGCTCTCGCTCTACCGCAACGAGGGCGGCGGGCGCTTCGCCGACGCGACCTCGGCCGCGCAAATCCCCGCCTACCCTTACGCGACGGTCTCGGCCGCGCTCGTCGACGCCGACCACGACGGCGACCTCGACATCTTCGTCGCCGGACTCGCCAACCCCTCGAAGCGCAAGGCCGCCGCCGCGTCGGCCCAGACTCTTAACTTCCCGCTCGACTTCGAGGGCGCGCCCAATCTTCTGCTCCGCAACAACGGCGACGGCAAGTTTACCGACATCACCGCGAAGGCGGGCGTCGCGGGCGGCGCGTCGAACTACGCGACCTCGGTCGTGCCGACCGATTACGACAACCGGCGTGACGTTGACCTGCTCGTCGCGCAATTCAACGCGCGTCCGGCGCTCTACAAAAACCTGCGCGACGGGACTTTCAAGGACGTGGCCGCCGAAGTGGGCCTCAGTGACGCCGGCGCGGCGACGAGCGTCGCGGCCGGCGACTTCAACAAGGACGGCTTCACCGACTTCTTCTTCGCCGCGCCCGACTCGGCGGGCCGCTTCGCCGCGAGCGACGGCCGCGGCCGCTTCCGCCTTTCGGCCGCGCCGTCCTCGGATGTGACGGCCGCCCAGCAAGCCTCTCGTCCGGCCTCGCAGTTCCTCGACTACGACAACGACGGCCTGCTCGACCTCGTGAGCGTCTCCGCCTCGACGGCGGGCGGCCGTCTGCGCGTCCTGCGCAACGTCGGCGACGGTTGGGACGCGCAGTCAGAGCGCGCCGCCGGAAAACTCTTCGCCGCCGCGCAGAACGCGCCCGCCGCGCCGCGCCACCTCGCCGCCGCAGACCTCGACGCCGACGGCGACACCGACTTGATTCTGCGGCGCGCGGGCGGCGCGCTCCTCTTCGCGCGCAACGAGGGGGGGAGTCGCAACCGCTCCGTGCGCCTGCGCCTCGCGGGCAAGGTGAGCAACCGCGGCGGCGTCGGCGCGAAGATCGAGGCGCGCGCCGGGAGCCTCATGCAGAAGCTCGAAACCTACGCCGCCACGCCCGCCCCCGCGCCGTCGGACGTCGTCTTCGGACTCGGGAGCCGTCAGGCGGCCGACGCCGTGCGCGTCATCTGGCCCGCGGGCGTCGTGCAGGCCGAGACCGAATCGGCGGGCGCGACGCCGAAGCCGCAGGGCGCGACGATGACCGTCACCGAGCTCGACCGCAAGCCCTCGTCCTGCCCTTACCTCTTCACTTGGAACGGCGAGCGCTACGAGTTCGTCACGGACTTCATGGGCGGCGGCGAGTTGGGCTACTGGGTCGCGCCCGGCGTCCGCGCCGCGCCCGACCCGGACGAGTACGTGCGCATCCGCGCGGAGCAGTTGAAGGAGCGCGAAGGCCGCTTCGAGATTCGCGTGACGAACGAGCTCGAAGAAGTCCTCTTCATGGACAGGCTGCAACTCTTGGCGGTCGCGCACCCGGTCGGCGTCGAGGTCTTCCCGAACGAGGGGCTCGGTAACCCGACTTCGGCGACGAGCAAGCTCTACGCGGCGCGCGACCTCCGCCCGCCCGTCGCCGCCGCCGACGACGCGGGCCGCGACGTGCTCGCACGCCTCACGAAGCTCGACCGGAGTTACCCCGACGGCTTCCGCCTCCGCCCGATACGCGGCTACGCCGACGAGCACGCGCTCACGCTCGACCTCGGCCGCGCGACGGACGCGACGCGCGCCCTCCTCCTCCTCACCGGCTGGACTGACTACGCCTTTTCGAGCGACAACGTCGCCGCCTCGCAAGCCGGCATGAGCCTGCGTCCGCCGGCGCTTCAGGTGCGCGACCGGGAAGGGAAGTGGCGGACGGTCATCGAGGGCATCGGCATCCCCGTCGGCCGCCCGCAGACGGTCGCCGTCGACCTCTCGAACAAGTTCCTCTCCGAGAGCCGCGAGGTGCGCGTCGTGACTAACATGCGCATCTACTGGGATCAGGCGCTCGTCGCCGAGAGCGACACGCGATTGAGTCCGCGCGTCGAGCGCCTCGAAGCGTCGCGCGCCGATTTGAGCTGGCGCGGGTTCTCGGCCGAGACGACGCCCGACGGCCGCGAGCCCTACGGCTACGACTACGCGCGCGTCTCCTACACGTCGCCGTGGAAGACGATGACCGGCCGCTACACGCGCGAGGGCGACGTGCGCCCGCTGCTTCTGGCGACCGACGATATGTTCGTCGTCTCGCGACCCGGCGACGAGATGGCCGTCTCCTTCGACGCGCGACGGCTCGCCCCGCTCCCCCCGGGGTGGACGCGCACGTTCCTCCTCTACGCCGACGGCTTCAGCAAGGAGATGGACATCAACTCGGCGAGCCCCGACGCGGTCGCGCCGCTCCCGTTCCACGCGATGAAGAGCTACCCCTACGCCGCGCCCGAAAGTTACCCCTCGACGCCCGCGCACCGCGCCTACGTCGAGCAGTACAACACGCGCCTCGTCGCGTCTCCCGTCCGACAGCTCGCCGGAGGGGCGTTCGGCCTCCGGCCGTAAACGACGGGCGGCGGCCCGGAGGTTAAGAGGTTTTATGGAGCACATACGATACTCGGTCGCGGCCTGCCAGACCGATATGCCGAACCCCGTCGAGCGGCGCGAGATGCGGCGCAACACCGACCGCGTCCTCTC
Source organism: Pyrinomonadaceae bacterium (assembly GCA_035634035.1). GTDB lineage: Bacteria > Acidobacteriota > Blastocatellia > Pyrinomonadales > Pyrinomonadaceae > DASQDT01. The sequence goes on from DASQDT010000034.1 coordinate 36,552, forward strand.
GATGATAGACGCGGCCGTCGTCGGGGCCGCGCCCTTCTTGCCCGTCCGCCTCGTCGTCTTCCCCGAGTTCGCACACTCCGCGCCCGTCTTCCCGACCATTCGGGAGCTGCGCGAAAAGCTCGCCGTCGAAATCCCTAACGAGCACACCGAGCGGCTGGAGCAGAAGGCGCGCGAGCACAACGTCTACATCCAGACCGGCACGATGCTTGAGCGCGACTCGCGCCACCCCGGCGCGGTCTTTAACACGACGTGCCTCGTCGGCCCCCCCGGAGTCCTCTACAAGTACCGCAAGGTGAACACGTGGATCCCCTTCGAGGTCAACACGAGCCCGCACGACGTCGAGGACTACGCGGAGCCGCTCTTTCCCGTCGCCGACACGGAGATCGGACGCCTCGGCTGCGCCGTCTGCTACGACTGGCTCTTCCCCGAGGCCATGCGTCAGCTCGCCGCGAACGGCGCGGAGGTGCTTATCCGCGTCTCGGCCTACATGGATCCGTGGGGCGCGACCCCGCCGATGGACTGGTGGACGGTCATCAACCGCGCGCGCGCCATCGAGAACACGGCCTACGTCGTCGCCGCCAATCAGGGCGCGAGCCTCAAACACTACCCGCCCTACTCGTGGCCGGGCGGCAGCATGGTCGTCGATTTCGAGGGCCGAATCCTCGCCGAAGCCTCGCCCGGCCCCGGCGAGCGCATCGTCGTCGCGCCCCTAGACATCACGGCGCTCCGCCACGAGCGCGCCACGCGCCGCGGCCACCACACGCAGGCGCACCTGCGCACGGAGGCCTACCCCGTCTACGCGAAGCACGTCTACCCGCCGACGGCGGCCGGAGGGCTCCGGCCCGGCGAGTTGAGCTACGAGCGCAATAACGAACTGATCGACGAGTCGAAGAGGCGTCTCGGCGGCGCGGGCGGCGAAGAAAGGTAAATTAACTTACCTAAATTTAGATTGACAGTTGCGTGAATCTGTATTAAAAGTCTACTTCGTTCGGATGGGCAACAAACTCGTTCCCAACCTTCCGCCATCAAGCTGTTAAGAAAATCGCGCGCCGCCGCCACTTCGGGGCGGCGTCAAAGGTGTCCCCGGTCACTCCCCGTCTCACTGTCGGGGGAACGCGCGTTCGCCGACACGTTCACACTGCCAACACATCCTGAGGCCGATTCATGAAGAGATTTAAGAGTGAGGCGCGCTACGTCCGCGCCGTCGTCGCCTTCGCCCTCTGCTGCCTCGCCTTCGCGGGCGTCGCGCGGGCGCAGAACAACAAGGCCACCATCACGGGCACCGTCAAAGACCCGAACGGGGCGGTCGTCAAAGACGCTAAGATCGTCGTCACGAACCTCGCCACGGGCGAGACGCGCGAGGCCTCGACGAGCGACGACGGCACGTACTCCGTCCCGGCCCTCGACCCCGGCGAGTACCGCGTCAACGTCGAGGCGGCCGGCTTCGCCGTGGCGACCATCGAGCCGGTGCGGCTTGAGACGAACGCGCGCCAGCCCGTCGACGTCGACCTCGCCGTCGCCGGCACGGCGGTCGAGACTCTGACGGTGACGGCCGAGGCGCCGCTCGTCGAGTCGGAGACGAGCGTGAGGGGCGACGTCATCGACGGCCGTCAGGTCGTCGACCTCCCCATCCCGCAGCGCAACTTCACTCTGCTGGCCGCGCTCTCGCCCGGCGTCACGCGCCCGAACCTCGGCCTCTTGGGCGGCGGCGGAAACTTCGTCAACGCGCCGGCCGGCGTCGGCCAGAACAACACCGAGTCGACCCGCTTCCGCGAGTCGGGCGGCTCCGTTCTAGTCGTCAACGGCGCGCGCGCCACCAACAACAACTTCACGCTCGACGGCGTGGACAACAACGAGTCGCAGTTCGGGCAGATCGCCATCTACCCGAACCCCGACGCCATCGCCGAGTTCAAGGTCGAGACGAGCGTCCCGTCGGCCGAGTCGGGCCGTGCGGGCGGCGGCATCATCTCGACGACCTTCAAGTCGGGCGGCAACGAAATCCACGGCACGCTCTTCGAGGAGTATCAGGGGCGCTTTTTGAGCGCGGCCTCGGGCCGCTTCGACGACGCGAACTCGCCCGAGCCGCCCAACTACGTGACGCACAACTACGGCGGCACGGTCGGCGGCCCGATATTCCTGCCGCGCCCCGGCGAGGGCACGCCCTTCTGGTACGACGGGCGCAACCGCTCCTTCTTCTTCGTCTCGGTCGCCGGCCAGCGGCGCAACACGCCCATCTTCGGCGGCGGCGAAGGAATCTCGGCCGTCCCCGTCCCGACCGCCCGGATGCGGGTCGGCGACTTCGGCGAGTTGCTCAACCCGGCGCAGATAATCAACTACCAGATTCGCAACCCCGACGGCACGACGCGGGTCGTCGCCGCCCCGCGCGGCACGCTCTTCGACCCGAACGGGAACCCGATTCCCGGTAACGACCTCCGTCTGTGCGGCGCGTGCGGCCCGCTCTCGCCGTTCGGACTCGCCTTCTTGAACGCCTTCCCGCTCCCGAACCTGCCGGGCATTGGGCGCAACTTCGCGGTCAACCGCACGGAGACGGCCGACGTCGACAGCTACGACGTGCGCATCGACCACCGCTTCACGGGCGCGAACAGCTTCTTCGCGCGCTACAGCAAGTCCGACACCGCGCGCTCGCGTAGCAACTTCTTCCCGCTCGGCGCGTCGCCGACGAACAACGACCTCCCCGCCGGGCCCTCGGCCGGCGACGAGTTCGGCAACTCGAAGGGCTTCACGATGGGCGACACGCACGTCTTCTCGCCCAACGTGATTAACGACGCGCGCTTCGGCGTGACCCGCGTCGAGATCGGCATCTTCAACACGGGCGTCAACGGCACGGGCGGCTTCGAGGAAGACATCATGACGCAGCTCGGCGCGCCCGACATCAACCTCAGCGCGAACTCGACCGGCATCACGCTGCTCGGCATCGTCGACAACATCGGGCGCGACGACCGCGCCGTCGAGTTCGTCGGCGACGGCGGCCCGTTCTACTTCACTTCGAACAACTACAACTTCGCCGACACCGTCACGGTCGTCAAGGGCAACCAGACGTTCAAGTTCGGCGGCGACCTGCGCGTCCGCCAGAACTCGAACTTCGACGGCGGCCGCAACGGCGGCATCAAGGGCCACCTCCAGTACGGGACGACCGATCAGGGCAGCGTCAACCCCGGCAACGGCAACGCCGTCAACGGCGGCTTCGTCTCCGGCAACTACAACGGCATCGGCGCGAACGACTCGGGCTCGGCTCTCGCCAACATCCTCTTGGGCTACCGCCCCGGCTTCATCAGCCGCGGCGACCCGGGCGGCCCCTACTACCAGTCGAACAAGGAGATCGCCTTCTTCGTCCAAGACGACTGGAAGGTGAGCCCGACCTTGACGCTCAACCTCGGCCTCCGCTACGACATCTTCACCGCGCCGACCGAGCGCTTCGACCGCCAGAGCAACTTCGACCCGGCGACGAGCACCATCATCGTCGCGGGCGAAGGCGCGCCGGGCGGACGCGACCTCGCCGAGACCGACATGAACAACTTCGGCCCGCGCATCGGCTTCGCGTGGAGCGGCTTCCGCGACGACGGCAAGGTCGTCCTGCGCGGCGGCTACGGCCTGCTCTACTCGACCGACGTGAGCGGCCAGCAGCCCCTGACGGCCAACCCCGGCACGGGCGCGACGAGCTACGGCTGCAACCCCATCACGAACCCCGGCGGCTGCCCCGCCGACCTGCTCGCGCGCTACGCGCTCGACCGCGGCCTGCTCATCCCGACGCAGATCGTCGCCGGCCCCGGCTCGCGCTTCGCCGCGCCGACCGACCGCACCATCTTCTACCACGACCCGAACCGCCGGGACGCGATGTACCACCAGTACAACCTGACCGTCCAGTACGAGTTCTGGCCGAACTGGCTGGCCGAGGTCGGGTACGTCGGCTCGGCCGGCCGCAACCTCCTGACCGTCACCAACATCGGCGACGCGGGCGATCAGGGCGGCCCCGGCTCGCGCGAGGTGCGCGGCATCAACTCCATCATCACGTCGCGCTACGAGGGCAGCTCAAGCTACAACGCCCTGCAGTCGAAGCTGGAGAAGCGCTTCTCGCGCGGGCTCTCGATCCTTTCGTCCTACACTTGGGCGCACGCGATTGACGACTCGCCGGGCGGCATCTGCACCGCCGGCGCGAGCGCGCGCGACTGCGGCCCGGACAACCCCCTGCGGCCCGAGCTCGAACGCGGCAACTCCGACACCGACATCCGCCACCGCTTCACGTTCGCCAACGTGTGGGACTTGCCCTTCGGCCGCGACCGCCGCTTCGGCGGCGACATCCCGCGCGTCGTCGACTTCTTCCTCGGCGGCTTCCAGCTCAACAACACCGTCTTCGCGCAGAGCGGCCCGGTCTACAGCGTGACCTCAGGCGGCGGGCGCGTCGACCTCATCGGCGACCCGTCGCCGACGGCGGCCGACCGCGCCGCCGGCCGTCAGTTGAACCGCGCGGCCTTCCGCCCGGCCGTCACGCCCGTCTTCGCCGACGACCCCGCCGGGCCGAAGATCGGCACGCTCGGCCGCAACGTCTTCCGCGGCGACCCGCAGTTCTACTGGGACGCCTCGCTCTTTAAGAACTTCCGCGTGCGGCAGATCAGCGAGGACTTCAACATCCAGTTCAGGATGGCGGCCTACAACGTCCTCAACCGCGTCAACCGCTTCCGACCCGAAACCAACTTCGACAACCAGACCGACTTCGGCATCGACCGCAGCGAGCAGCGGCGGCGTCAGCTCGAATTCGCGCTGAAGATCATCTTCTAACCGCCGCGGGCGGCCGTGTTCGTAAACCCCTTCTTCGAGTGGCGGGCCGTCTTGACGCGCGCCACTCGATTGTTTTATGCGCCGTTTCCCCCGCCGACCGGCGGCGCTGTATGATGACGCGATGACGACGCGCATGACGAGTGTTCAGACGAACCCGAGGGCCGACGCCGTGCGCCGGCGCGCCGCGCTCGCGCCCGCGCTCGTGACGCTCGCCCACGCGACGCTCGCCCTCACGCTCGTCGCCGCCGTCGAAAGCCCCGCGCGCGCGCAGCGCAACGCGCGGCAGGCGAGCGCGCCGTCGTCGGCCGCGCGCGGCGCGCCGGACGACGTGACGCGAATGCTGGGCGAGGCCGCCTCGCTTCTTCAGGCGGGGCGTCTGGAAGAGGCCGAGACGGTCGCGCGCCGCGCCGCCGCCGCCGCCCCGCGCGAGCCGGACGCGCGCGTCGTCTTGGGCGTCGTCCTCGACACCCGCGGGCGCGTCGAGGATGCCGAGCGCGAGTTCCGCGAGGCCCTCAAGCTCGACCCGAATTTCGTCCCCGCGCTCGCCAACCTCGGCGTCCTCCTCGCGCGCACCTCGCGCGCCGACCTCGCGGTCGAGACCTTCGAGGCCGTCCTCCGCCTCGCGCCCGCGCATCCGCAGGCCGTCTTCAACCTCGGCGCGCTCTACGCCTCGCGCGGCGACTACAAGCGCGCCGTCCCCCTGCTCGAACGCGCGGCCGGCGTCTCCAACAACGGCGCGGCCGGGCAGGCGTCCGACGCCGCGCTCCTGCTCACGCTCATCAACGCCTACGCGCACGAGGGGCGCGGCGCGGAGGCCGCCTCTTTAGCGGAGCGCGTCGAGCGCGCGGCCGGCGACGACCCGCGCACGCTCTTCTCGCTCGGGCTCGCGCTGGCCGAGGCCCGCCAGTACGAGCGCGCCGTTCGCCTGTTCGAGCGGACGAACGCGCTCCGCCCGAACACGTTCGAGGTGCTCTACAACTTGGGCGTCGCGCTCTACAACCTCGACCGGCTCGAAGACGCGACGCGCGTCCTGCGCTCGGCCGCGGAGCTTCGCCCCGCGGAGCCCGAGGTCTACTACCGGCTCGGCCTCATCATGTCGGCCCGGAACGACAGCCGCTCGGCCATCAACCTCTGGCTCAAGGCGCTCGAACTCCGTCCCTCGTACGCCGAGGCCAACTTCATGATCGGCGAGGAGCTGTTCAAGAAGGGCGGCTTCGAGCAGGCCGTCCCCTACTACGAGCGCGCCGTCGCGCAAGACCCGCAGAAGCTCGTCTACCACCTGCGCCTCGGCGTCGCCCACTTCCGCGCCACGGACTACCCGGCCGCCCGCGCCGCCTTCGCGCGCGGGCTCGAACGCCACCCCGACGACCCGACGCTCCACGACCTCGCCGGCGACGCCGCGCGCGCCGAAGGCTTGTACGACGAGGCCGTCGTCGCCTTCGAGCGTTCGCTGAAGCTTCGGCCCGACAACCCGGACGTGATCGCCAACCTCGGCTACATCGCCAGCCAGCGCGGGCGCGACGAGGAGGCCGAACGGCTGATGCGCCGCGCCATCGCCTTAGACCCGAACAACTACCCGGCGCACCACGACCTCGGCCGGCTCCTCGTCAAGCTCCGTCGCTACGCGGAGGCGCTGCCCGTCCTTGAGCGCGGCGTCGCGCTCAACAAGTCAGACCCCGGCATCTATTACCAGTTGTTCACGGCCTACTCGCGACTGCGCCGCAAAGACGAGGCCGACCGCGCCCTCGCCACGTTCCGCAAGTTCGAGGAGGAGCGCAAGCACGCGCCCACGCCGCTCGGCGGCGAGGCCGCGAAGCCCCCGGCCGCCGCCGCCGGCGCGGACGCCGTCGCGCTCCCGCAGTCGGTCACGGACGCGCCGCCCTCTAAGCCCCCGCGCGACTGACACGCGCGCGCACGCGCGGCCACGCCGCACGCGCGTCGCTTCGGGCCGCCGCGGCCGGAAAAGTTTTGGCTATGCGAAAATTCGTACTCTCCGCGAGTTGTGCGCTCGTCTTCGTCGCGCTCTGCCACGGCGCGGCCGCGGCGCAGAACCACGTCCCCGTCGTCGAGAAGGTCGAGCCGCCCTCTTGGTGGGCCGGCCACTCGATAAACCCCGTCCGCCTCCTCGTCCGCGGCAGGAACCTGCGCGGCGTGTCGGTCGAAGCGGGCGCGCCTTTCGAAATCGTCCAGCAGAGGTCGGAGAGGGAAGGCCGCTACCTCTTCGTCGACCTGCGCATCCACCCGGCGGCGCGGCCGGGCGACTACAGGCTGAACTTCTCCTCGGGCACGGGCCGCGCCCCGCACCCGTTCCGCGTCGAAGCGCCGCTCGACCGCGCGAAAAACTTTCAGGGCATCACGACGGACGACGTCATCTACCTCGTCATGCCCGACCGCTTCGCCGACGGCGACCCTTCGCGCAACGCGCCCGCCGACGCGCCGCCCGAGGCCAACGACCGGCGCAACCCGCGCGCGTGGCACGGCGGCGACCTGCGCGGCGTCATCCAGCGCCTGCCTTACCTGAAGGAGTTGGGCGTCACGGCCGTCTGGCTCAACCCGTGGCACGACAACTGGAACGGCATCAACCGCTGCGACAAGCCGTGGTGCCCGAACACCTATTACCACGGCTACCACGCCGTCGATTACTACGGCGTCGAAGACCGCTTCGGCGACATGGCGACGCTGCGCGAGCTGGTCGAGCGCGCCCACGCGCTCGGCATCAAGGTCATCCAAGACCAAGTCGCCAACCACGTCGTCGTGCGCCACCCGTGGGCCGAGCGCCCGCCGCTCGACAACTGGTTCCACGGGACGACGGCCCGCCACACGCTCAACCCCTTCCGCGGCGACCTCCTGCTCTCGCCCAACGCCTCGGAGGCCGCGCGGCGTCCGACGCTCGACGGGTGGTTTTCCGACGATATGCCCGACATGAATCAGGACGAGCCCGAGGTCGCGCGCTACGAGATTCAGAACGCGCTCTGGTGGGTCGGCGCGACCGGCATCGACGGCATACGACAAGACACCATCCAGTACATCCCGCGCCCCTTCATCAGGGACTTGAGCCGCGCGCTCCGTCGCGAGTACCCGCGCGTCTGGATGGTCGGCGAGGTCTTCGACCGCGACCCCGTGCACACCTCCTTCTTCCTCGGCGGCCGCACGGGTTGGGACGGCATGGACACGGAGCTTGACTCGGTCTTCGACTTCCCGCTCTGGCAGGCCTCGCTCGACGTGTTCACCGGCAAGAAGCCCGCGCGGCACTTGCGCGACACGCTCAAGTACGACGCGCTCTACGCAGACCCCTCGCGCCTCGTCGTGATGGCGAACAACCACGACGTGAAGCGCTTCATGTCGCTCGAAGGCGCGACGCTCGAAGGCGCGATGCTCCACGTCGCCTTCACGCTCTCCGTGCGCGGCACGCCGCAGCTCTACTCCGGCGAGGAGATAGCGATGGAGGGCGGCGACGACCCCGACAACCGGCGCGACTTCCCGGGCGGCTTCGCCGGCGACGCGCGCAACGCCTTCGAGCGCGCGGGCCGGACAGACCGCGAGCAGAGGATGTTCGAGTGGACGCGAAAGTGGATTGCGCTCCGCCGCGCGCAAGTCGCCCTCCGCCGCGGCAGCACGGTCGACCTCTTCTTCGACGACGACGCCTACGCCTTCGCGCGTCGTCACGAAGGCGAGACGGTCGTCGTCGCCTTCAACCGCTCGGCCGCGCCGAAGCCCGTCACCGTCAGGGCCGACGAGTTAAACCTCGCCGACGGCGCGCGCTTCGAGCCGCTCGTCGCCGAGTCGAACGCGCGCCCGGCGTTCGCCTCCGGCGCGCTCACGCTCGAAGTCCCGGCGCGCGCGGCGGTCGCTTACAAGTTGGTCAACACTCAGCAGTGAAGACGGAGGGCGACGTGAGCTTCCCCAGATCGAGCGGCATCCTTCTGCACCCGACCTCTCTGCCGGGACGCTTCGGCATCGGCGACTTGGGCGACGAGGCTCATGACTTCGTCGACTTCCTCGCCGCGAGCGCGCAGAGCCTCTGGCAGGTCTTGCCGCTCGGCCCGACCGGCTACGGCGACTCGCCTTATCAGTGCTTCTCGGCCTTCGCCGGAAACCCCCTGCTCGTCAGCCCCGCGCGGCTCGTCAAAGAAGGTCTGCTCTCCGCGTCCGACGTCGCCGACCCGCCCGCCTTCGCGGCCGAGCGCGTCGACTTCGGCGAGGTCATCACGTACAAGACGAAACTCCTGCGCCGCGCCTTCGAGAACTTCAGGCGGACGACCGACACGTCCTTGCGCGGTGACTTCGAGACCTTCAACCAGCACGCCTCCGCTTGGCTCGAAGACTACGCGCTCTACCGCGCGATGAAGGACGCGCGCGGCGGCGTCGCGTGGAACAAGTGGGAGTCGCCGGTGGCGCGCCGCGACCCGCAGGCGCTGCGAGAGGCGCGCGAAGGCTTGCGCGAGGAGATAGTCGCGCACAAGTTCTATCAATACCTCTTCTTCAAACAGTGGTCGGCCCTGCGCTCCTACTGCCACGAGCGGCGCATCCAGATCGTCGGCGACGTGCCCATCTTCGTCGCGCACGACTCGGCCGACGTGTGGGCCGCGCCCGAGCAGTTCAAGCTCGACGAGGCGGGCAACCCGACGGTCGTCGCCGGAGTCCCGCCCGACTACTTCAGCGCGACGGGCCAGCTCTGGGGCAACCCCTTGTACGACTGGGAGCGGATGCGGCGCGAGGGCTTCCGCTGGTGGGTAGAGCGCGTGCGCGGCACGCTCCAGATAGTCGATGTCATCCGCGTCGACCACTTCCGCGGCTTCGCCGCCTGCTGGGAGATTCCGGGCGGCGACAAGACGGCCGAGCGCGGACGCTGGGTCGACGCGCCGGGCCGCGAACTCTTCACCGCCATCAGAGGCGCGCTGGGCGACCTCCCCATCATCGCCGAAGACTTGGGCGTGATTACGCCGGACGTCGAGGCCCTGCGCGACGACTTCGGCTTCCCCGGTATGCGCATTCTTCAGTTCGCCTTCGGCGGCGACACGCGCAACACCGACCTCCCGCACAACTACCACCGCAACGTCGTCGTCTACACCGGCACGCACGACAACGACACGACCGTCGGCTGGTTCGACTCCGAGGCCGGCGCGGGCTCGACGCGCACCGCCGAGCAGGTCGAGCGCGAGCGCGCGTTCTGCAAGCAGTACCTGAACACGGACGGGCGCGAGATTCACTGGGACTTCATCCGCGCCGTGCTCGCGTCGGTCGCCAACACGGCCGTCGTCCCCGCGCAAGACCTGCTCGGCCTCGGCACGGAGGCGCGCATGAACCTGCCCGCGAGCACTTCGGGCAACTGGGCTTGGCGTCTGCGCCCCGGCGCGCTCGGCGAGAAAATCTCGACGCGCCTGCGCGAGCTGACCGCGCTCTACGCCCGCGACCGCAGCCTTGAGCACACCGACCAGAAGTCAGAAAGCCCCGTGGTGACGGCATGACGAGCGACGCCTTCATGATGAAAAGAAACGCCCGCACGACGAACGGAAACGCCCGCCGCCTGACGCTTCTGCGCCTCGCCTCCGCCGCCCTCCTCGTCGCCGCCTCCGCCTCAGCGGCGGCCGCCGCGCAAGGCGCGCCCGCGGTCACGAAGGTCGAGCCGCCCTCTTGGTGGGCCAACCACTCGATTAACCCCGTCCGCCTCCTCGTCCGCGGCCGCGGCCTCGGCGGCGCGCGCGTCGAGGCCGTCTCGCACACGCCCGGCTCGGCCGTCGGCGCGGGCCGGGGCGTCGGCATCAGCACCGGCCTTCTGCGCGTCAACGAGCGCGGAACCTACGCCTTCCTCGACGTTTTCATCGACCCCGACGCGCGACCCGGCCGCCGCTCCGTACGCCTGCGCACGCCCTCGGGCGCGGTCGATTTCAACTTCGACATCGTCGAGCCGCTCCCGCGCGCGGGCCGCTATCAGGGCTTCACGACGGACGACGTCATCTACTTCATCATGCCCGACCGCTTCGCGGACGGCGACCCGTCGAACAACAACCCCGCCAAGTCGCCCGGCCTCCTCGACCGCACGAAGGGGCGCTACTACCACGGCGGCGACTTTCAGGGCGTCATCGACCGCCTGCCTTACCTCAAAGACCTCGGCGTCACGGCCCTCTGGATTAACCCCGTCTACGACAACACCGACCGCCTCGACGAGCGCGAGACCTACCCGGAAGTCAAAGACGGCCCCCGACGCCCGACGACCGCCTATCACGGCTACGGCGCGATTGATTTCTACGGCGTCGAGGAGCACTACGGCGACATGCGCAAGCTCAGAGAGCTTGTCGACAAGGCGCACGCGATGGGCCTCAAGGTCATACAGGATCAGATCGCGAATCACACGAGCCCTTACCACCCGTGGGCGACCGACCGCCCGACGCCCACGTGGTTCTACGGCACGGTCGAAAATCACCTGTCGAACAACTGGCAGAAGTGGACGACGATGGACCCGAACGCGACCGGCGAGACCAAGCGGCGCAACCTCGAAGGGTGGTTCATCGACATCCTCCCCGACCTCAATCAGGACGACGAGGAGGTGCGCCGCTACCTCATCCAGAACACGCTCTGGTGGCTCGGCACGGTCGGCTTCGACGCCATACGCATGGACACACTCCCCCACGTCCCGCGCCACTTCTGGCGCGACTGGACGGCCGCCATCAAGCGCGAGTACCCGACGGTCAACGTCCTCGGAGAGCTGTTCGACGGAGACCCGGCGCTCCTCGCCTACTTCCAGCGCGGGCGCGCCGGACACGACGGCATCGACGCCGGCATCGACACGCTCTACGACTTCGCGCTCTTCTACGCCGTCCGCGACTCGTTCGCGAAGGGCCAGCCGGTGCGCAAGCTCGCGCAGGTGCTCGCGCACGACTGGCTCTACCCCGACGCGCGCGTCCTCGTCCCGTTCCTCGGCGTCCACGACATGGAGCGCTTCATGAACGAGCAGGGCGCGACCGTCGAGGGCCTCAGGCTCGCGCAGACCTTCATCATGACGACGCGCGGCACGCCGCTCCTCTACTACGGCGACGAGCTGGCGATGCCCGGCGCGGGCGACCCCGACAACCGGCGCGACTTTCCGGGCGGCTTCCCCGGCGACGCGCGCAACGCCTTCACCGAGCGCGGGCGCACCGCCGACGAGAACAAGGTCTTCAACCACCTGCGAAACCTCGCGCGCGTGCGCGCAGAACTCGCGCCCCTGCGCCGCGGCTCCGTCGTCCACGTCTACGACGAGGAGCAGCAGACGGTCTTCGCCCGCGTCTACGGCGACGAGGCGGTCTTCGTCGCCTTCAACAACGACGCGCGCCCGGCCGTCGTCGAGTTCGACTTCTCCGACGCCGGCATCGCGCCGGGCGGGCGATTCTTCGAGAGCACGCGCGCGCTCGTCGGCGAAGTGGCGGCCGACGTGAGGAACGGCCGCGTCAAGCTGAGCTTCCCCGGGCGCGGGGCCGTCCTCATCGCCGTGCAGGAGAGGCGCTAGCCGCGCCCGAGTCGCCCGGATGAGCCTCAAGTCCAAACCCTTCTCCGAGCAGGCGGCCGTCGTGACGGGCGGCGGCACAGGGATAGGCCGCGCGTTCGCCGAAGGGCTGGCGCGCGAGGGCGCGCGCGTCCTCGTCGCGTCGCGTCGGCGCGAAGTCTTGGAGAGCGCGGCGCGCGAGATTAACGAAAGCGTCGGCGCGGAGCGCGTCTTCACGTACGCCTTCGACGTGCGCGAGCGCGACGAGTGCGAGGCTCTGGTCGCGCACGCGCGCGAGAGGTTCGGCGCGCTGGACGTGCTCGTCAACAACTCGGGGCTGGCCGTCCCCGAGACGGCCGAGGCGATTACCGACGAGGGCTGGGACAAGGTCTTGGAGACGAATTTGAAGGGCGCGATGTGGCTCGTCCGCGCGGCGCTCCCCCTGATGGCGGCGGAGGACTTCGGCGACATCGTCAACGTCTCCTCGCAGGCCGGCAAACACGGCTACGCGGACGTGCCCTCCTACTGCGCGTCGAAGTGGGGGCTGTTGGGGTTCGCCGAGGCGGTGCGCGACCACGCGCGCAAAACCGGCGCGAACATCCGCGTCTTCAACTTCTGCCCCGGCCTCGTGGACGTCGAGCGCACGCGTCCCGGGGAGGAGCCGCGGCCCGGCTTCGTCCACGTCGCGAACATGGCGCGCACGCTCCTCTACGCGCTCTCGCTCGACCGCAACGTCGTCCTCGAAGATGTCAACATCTACGCCCGCTGAGGCTGGAGAAAATCGATGAGAGAGAAACCGCGTCTGAGCTTCTGGCAAATCTGGAACATGAGCTTCGGCTTCCTCGGCATCCAGTTCGGGTGGGGCTTGCAGATCGCCAACATGAGCCCCATCTACAAGTACCTCGGCGCGGAGGAGAGCTCGCTCCCATACCTCTGGCTCGCCGGGCCGATCACGGGCCTCCTCGTCCAGCCCATCGTCGGCTCGATGAGCGACCGGACGTGGAACCGCCTCGGCCGGCGACGCCCCTACTTCCTCGTCGGCGCGATTCTCGCCAGCATCGCCCTCTTCATCATGCCCGACTCGGGCGCGATCTGGATGGCCGCGGGTCTGCTCTGGGTGCTCGACGCGAGCATCAACATCACGATGGAGCCGTTCCGCGCCTTCGTCGCCGACAAGCTGCCCGAGGAGCAGCGCACGCTCGGCTTCGTCATGCAGAGCTTCTTCATCGGCATCGGGCAGACGCTCGCCAACGCCTTGCCGCTCATCCTGACGGCCGTCGGCGTCACGGGCGTGATGGCCTCCGGCATCCCCGTCTCGACCGAGTACGCCTTCAAGATCGGCGCGGTCGTCTTCATCCTCGCCGTCCTTTTGACGGTCGTGACGACGCGCGAGTACCCGCCCGAGGACATCGAGGCGTTCAACCGGATGAAGCGCGAGAAGCGCGGCGTGCTCGGCGGCTTCAGGGAAATCTTCTCCGCCATCGGCGATATGCCGCGGACGATGAAGCAGCTCGCCGTCGTCCAGTTCTTCACTTGGTTCGCGCTCCCTTGCATGTGGCAGTTCTTCGGGCTGACGGTCGCGCGCCACGTCTTCGGCGCGTCCGACCCCGACTCGCCCGGCTTCAGGGAGGGCACGGAGTGGGCCGGCCTCTGCTTCGCCGTCTACAACGTCGTCTGCTTCGTCGTCGCTTTCCTGCTGCCGGCGCTCGCGCGCGCGACGAGCCGCAAGGCCGTCCACGCCATCGCGCTCGCGTGCGGCGGGCTCGGGCTGCTGTCGGTCTACCTCATCCAGAGCAAGTACGGGCTGTGGCTCTCGATGGCGGGCGTCGGCGTCGCGTGGGCGTCGATTCTCTCGATGCCCTACGTGATGCTCTCGACGGCCGTGCCGCCGATGCGGATGGGCGTCTACATGGGCGTCTTCAACCTCTTCATCGTCATCCCGCAGGTGGTGATGTCGTTCCTCATGCCGCCGCTCATCAACAACGTCATCGGCGACGACCCGCTGCGCGTCGTGATGATCGGCGGGGCGAGCCTGCTCGTCGCCGCGCTCACCGTCTTTATCGTCGACGACGTGCAGCGGCCCGTCCCCGTCGACGACGTCTTGCGCGGCGACGAGCACGAGCCCCTGACGACGACGATGACGGCGCAGCCCGTGCCGAGCACCGGGCTCGTGGACGACGAAGGTGCCGAGAAGAGGTAGGGAGGTGCGACGCCGATGTTAAGAGCGAAGCTGTTATCAACCCTCACGGCGGCCGTCGTGCTCTGCGTCGCGCCCTTCGCGTCGTTCGCACGACAGGCGACGCCGCAGCGCGACTACTCGAAGGAGCAGGCGCGGCCGGTGCGCCCGTGGGTGCGCGACGCCGTCGTCTACGAAATCTTCCCGCGCGCCTTCTCGCCCGAGGGCAACTTCGACGGCGTCACGCGGCAGCTCGACCGCCTCCGCGACCTCGGCGTCACGATACTCTGGCTGATGCCGATTCACCCCGTCGGCCAAGAGCGCAAGAAGGGCACGCTCGGGAGCCCCTACTCGGTGCGCGACTACTACGCCATCAACCCCGACTACGGGACGAAGGAGGACTTCAAGCGACTCGTCTCGGAAGCGCACAGGCGCGGGATGAAGGTCATCATCGACGTCGTCGCCAACCACACCTCTTGGGACAGCGTTTTGATGAGTCGCCCCGGCTTCCACACGCGCGACGCGTCGGGCAAGGTCGTCCCGCCCGTCGCGGACTGGGCCGACGTGGCCGACCTCAACTACGACAACCCGGAATTGCGCGCCTACATGATCGATATGCTCAAGTTCTGGGTGCGCGAGTACGACCTCGACGGCTTCCGCTGCGACGTGGCGGGCTTCGTCCCGACGGACTTCTGGGAGCGCGCGCGCGCGGAGCTTGAGCGCGTGAAGCCCGACATCGTGATGCTCGCCGAGTGGGACACGCCGGAGCTGCTCGTCCGCGCGTTCGATTTCGACTACGCGTGGCCGTTTCACTCGGCGCTGACGGACGTTTTGCAGGCGCGTCGCCCCGCGTCGGCCATGCGCGCGACGTGGGAGGAGGAGCGGCGCAAGTTCCCGCGCGGGAGCCTCCACATGCGCTTCTCCGACAACCACGACGAGCGCCGCGCCGTCGCGCGCTTCGGAGAGCCCGCCGCGCTCGCCGCCTCCGCCCTCGTGTTCACGCTCGACGGCGTGCCGATGATTTATAACGGCATGGAGGTCGGCGACACGACCGAGTCGGGCGCGCCCGCCTTGTTCGAGCGCCTCCCCGTCTTCTGGCAGATAGCCGAGCGGCGGCCCGACTTCCCGCGCTTCTACAGGGCCGTCATCGCGCTGCGCAAGAACCACTCGGCGCTGCGGCGCGGCGAGACCGAGTGGCTGCGCAACTCCGACGAGGCGCGCGTCGTCACCTTCGCCCGCCGCGACGCCGAAGAGGAGATGGTCGTCGCCGTCAACCTCTCGGGACAGCCCTTCAACGGCACGGTCGAAGCGCCGCAAGGGACGTTCACAGACGTTACGCCCGACGCGCGCGCGCCGCTCTCCGCGGACGCCTCGCCCGACGAGCGCGCCTCCCGACGCCGAGTCAGCGGGCTGCCTTCGGTCGCCCTCGACCCGTGGGGCTACCGCGTCTTCCGCCGCCCGCTGCGCTGACGCACGAGCCCGACCGAGTCCATCGCGCGCGCTATCTCGCCGTTGCGCATGAACCACGCCCAGACGTTTCCCGTCCGCAAATTTTCCGCGCTCAGGAGCGTGATGCCGACGTCGATGCCGATGACGTCGGGGTTCGTCCAACCTTCGGTCGGGTGGAAGGCGTCCGCGAAGGCGTAGCGCCCGTAGATTCTTTCGCCGAAGCGCTCGCGCATCGCGCGCAGGGCGGGCACGGTGATGTCGGGCGCGAACATGAGAGAGCCGCCGGCGGCCGCGGGGACGACCGTGCCGTCGATGTCGGGGTGGCGCGGCGGCCCGCCCCAAGCCGTGTAGCCGCGGCGGCTGTCGGACGCCGTGACGCCCCACACGTCCGCCGTGTAGCCGGGGAACTCGCGCGCGAGCGACAGGCAGAACTCGCGGTGCGCGCGCGTCGCGGCGACGGAATTCTCGAAGTAGTCGGTGAACGGATACCAGCTCTCCCGCCTCCCCCTGAAATCGACCCACGCGTGCGAGTATTGGTGGACGAAGAGCGGGCCGCCCGTGATGTAGGTGTGACCGGCGAAGGTGATGCGCTCGCGCTGCCACGCGAGCCACGCGCGCGGCGTGACGGCGCGGGTGGGCGAGCCCATGGCGAGCAGCTGCAAGATCATGTGCTCGCTGTAGGTGTCCCAACGGGGTTTGAGAAAACCCGTCTCGGGACGCCAGCCGTGCGAGAGCCGCGTCGGGTGGCCGGCGAGCATCCAGCGGAAGTCGACGCGCTCGTAAATCTCTGTGGCGAGGCGGACTATCTCTGGGTCGTCGCGGAAGTAGCCGCGCGCGGCGAGGGCGCCGCCGAGAAAGAGCGCCGTGTCGATTGAGGAGAACTCGCTCTGCCAGCGCCGCTCGCCCGTCCGTCCGTCCATCCAGTGAAGAAACCAGCCGTTCGCGTGCGGCGCGCGGCGCGCGAAGAAATCTAGAGTACGGCGGACGCGCTCGCGCGCCTCTGATTTCGGAATCCAGCCGCGCTCGGCGGCGACGCAGAGGGCCGTGAGGCCGAAGCCGGTCGCGGCCGAGCTTGTGATGTTGTGACTCGGGTGCTCGGGGCCGTGCGCGCGGCCGTCGGTGCGGGCGCGGTCGAGGACGAGGCCGGTCTCGGGGTCGGCGTGGTCGTAGAAGTATTGGAAGGAGCGGCGCGAGAGGTCTTCGAGGAAGGCTTCGTCCGCGGGCGAGAGCTTGTAGGGCGTCTGCGCCGCCGCGACTCGCGCGCAAGCCGCGAGTAGCAAAATCAGGAGCGCGACTCTACCACTCGACGCGGCGGACATTGATTTCAAACGACGCCCCTCAACTTTCAAGCGACTCTCACGCCCGAGCTCTACCGCGCCGTCACCTCGAAGCCGGCTTCGAGGCCGCCCGCCGAACTCGCGCCGACCATGACGCGGAACGCGCCCGGCTCGACCGCGTGGCGCCTCGCGCGGTCGTAGAAGCCTAGCTCCGCGGGGCCGAGCACGAACTCGACGCGGCGGCGCGCGCCGGGCGCGAGCGTCACGCGCTCGAAACCCTTCAGCTCCTTGACGGGCCGCGTCACGCTCGACGCGACGTCCGTCAGATACAACTGCACGACCTCGTCGCCCGCGCGCGCGCCCGTGTTCTCGACTTCGACCGAGACGGTCACGCGGCCTCGCGTGTTGATGCGGGGCGCGCCGAGTCGCAGGTCGGAGAGGCGGAAAGTCGTGTAGCTCAGCCCGTGGCCGAACGGGTAGAGCGGCGTCCAACTCACGTCCAAATATTTCGAGGTGTACTTGTTGTTCGGGTCGGGCGGCCGCCCCGTGCGCTTCTGGTTGTAGTAGATGGGCACTTGGCCGACGGCGCGCGGGAACGTGACGGGGAGCTTGCCGCCGGGGTTCACGTCGCCGAAGAGCACGTCGGCTGCGGCGTGCCCGGCCTGCGTGCCCGCGAACCACGTTTCGAGAATCGCGGGCGCGTTCACGTCGAGCCACTCGATTGTGAGCGGCCGACCGTTCATCAGGACGACGACGTAGGGCCTGCCCGTCGCGTGAATCGCTTTAACCAAATCCATCTGGCGGCCCGGAAGGTCGAGCGACGAGCGCGAGGCGGCCTCGCCGCTCATCTCGGCCGACTCGCCCAAGACGACTACCGCCGCGTCGGAGTCGCGCACCGCCGAGACGGCCGCGTCAAACCCCTCGTCCGAAGCGCACAAAGCGTCCGCGCAGCCCTTCTCGAAGCGGACGCGCGTCTGCGGCGAGACCTTCGCGCGCACGCCCGCGAGTAAAGTCACCGTATCTTCTTTGCGGCCGTCGCCCGTCCAAGAGCCGAGGGGCGTCGAGGGGTCGTCGGCGAAGGGGCCGACGACGGCGAGGCGGCGCACGTCCTTACTGAGCGGGAGCGCGTTGCGGTCGTTCTTCAAGAGCACCATCGAGCGCGCCGCTATCTCGCGCGCGGCGGCGAGGTGCGCGGGCGCGAGAATCACCGCCGACTCGCGCGACTCGTCCGCGTAGGGGCGCTCGAAGAGCCCGAGGCGAAACTTGATGCGCAGCACGCGGCGGACGGCCTCGTCGACGGTGGCCTGCGTCACTTTGCGCTCGCGCAGGAGCTGCGCGCCGTGGCGGTTGTAGAGGCGGCTGACCATCTCCATGTCGACGCCCGCGTTCAAGGCGTGGCGCGCGGCCTCCGGTTCGTCGGCCGCGAACTTGTGATTGATGGTCTCGCGCACCGACTCGTAGTCGCTGACGACGAACCCGTCGAACTTCCACTCGCCGCGCAGGACTTCGGTGAGCGTGAACGGGTTGGCCGAGGTCGGCACGCCGTTGAGGTCGTTGAAGGCGCTCATGAAGGTCGCGACGCCCTCGTCTAAGGCCGCGCGGAACGGCGGGAAGTAGACTTCGCGGAGCGTCACCTCCGACACGTCCGTCGTGTTGTAGTCGCGCCCCGACTCGGCCGCGCCGTAGGCGACCCAATGCTTCGCGCAGGCGGCGACGCGGTCTGAAGCCGAGTAGTCCGCGCCCTGAAAGCCGCGCACGCGCGCGCGCGCGAAGGCCGAGCCGAGGTAGGGGTCTTCGCCCGCGCCCTCGACGACGCGCCCCCAACGCGCGTCGCGCGCGATGTCGACCATCGGCGCGAACGTCCAATGCACGCCGGCCGCGCGCGCCTCGGCCGCGGCGATGTGCGCGGAGCGCTCGGCCGCGCGCGGGTCGAAGCTCGCGGCCTCGGCCAGAGGGACGGGGAAGACCGTGCGGTAGCCGTGAATCACGTCGAAGCCGAAGAGGACGGGAATCTTCAGGCGCGACTGTTCCACCGCGATGCGCTGCAACTCGTTCGTCGCGCGCGCGCCGCGGACGTTTAAGGTCGAGCCGAGGCGGCCCGCGCGGACGAGCGCGGTGTGCTCGTCCTTGTAG
>DASQDT010000035.1:0-2088 GCA_035634035.1 Pyrinomonadaceae bacterium
GAGGACATCAGGTTTGGTGAGTTGACGGAGGCGAAGCTCAAGCCGCGCGTCGAGGTGAAGACGCCGTACGGGTGGGTGTCGATTAAGGATTTGAGCTTGGGCTATAAGACGCTCGTCGCGTGGATGGTCGATTTCGCGAGCCGGATGTTCGACCGCTACCCCGAGAGCGCCGACCCGCTCGCCGAGCCCGCCGTCGTCTTAGTCGACGAGATTGATTTACACCTCCACCCGAAGTGGCAGCGCGAGCTAGTCGGCTTCCTGAGCGAGCTTTTCCCCAACACGCAGTTCGTCGCCACCACGCACAGCCCGCTCGTCGTGCAGGCCGCGACGAGGGCCAACCTCGTCGTGCTCCGTCGCGAGGGCGACCACGTCGTCATCGACAACGAGGTCGCCTCCGTCGAGGGCTGGCGCGTCGACCAGATTCTGACGGGCGAGCCGTTCGGGCTTGAGAGCGCGCGCCCGCCGCAGTACGACCAGCTCCTCTCCAAGCGCCGCGAGCTTCTCTCGAAAAGCCGTCTGACCGCGAAAGACCGCTCGCGGCTGCGCGAGATAGAGGACGAGGTCGGCGAGCTCCCGGCCGGCGAGACGCCCGCTGAGATGAAGGCCCTCGACATCATCGCCCGCGCCGCCGCGCGTCTCGAAGGCGAAAGCTGACCCGCGCCTCACATGATTCCCGTCGTCAAGCCAACTGAAGCCCCGGCCGTCCTCAACAAACAGGGGAAGGCCAAGACGCGCGCCATGCAGACGGCCTTCGCGCGCGCGCCCGAACGCTACCTGAAAGGGGAGGAGGGTTTCACCTTCGAGTCGTCGGTCTACGGGCACGCGTCGGTCAAAGAGGCCCTCATCCGCGCGCAGCACGGCAAGTGCTTCCTCTGCGAGTCGAAGGTCACGCACATCGCCTTCGGCGACGTGGAGCACTTCCGCCCGAAGGCCGGCTACCGTCAGAAGGAGGGCCAAGAGCTGCAAAGGCCGGGCTACTACTGGCTCGCCTACGAGTGGTCGAACCTCTTCTTCGTCTGCCAGCTCTGCAACCAGAAGTACAAGAAGAACTACTTCCCGCTCGGCAACCAGAAGCGTCGCGCGCTGTCGCACGACGACGCGGTCGAGAAGGAGAGGCCGCTCTTCATCAACCCGGCCGAGGAAGACCCGCGCAAGTTAATCTCCTTCAGGCGCGAGATTCCCTACGCGCTCAAGAACAGCCGCCGCGCGAAGGTGACGATTAAGCTGTTGGGACTCGACCGACCCGAACTGAACGAGGTGCGGCTCGACCGCTACCGCCTGCTCAAGGCCCTCTTCAACCTCGCGAAGCTGAACCTGCCGGAGAGCGCCGAGGCGCGGCAGTTCTTGGACGACGCCGTCAAGTCCGACGCCGAGTTTTCGAGCATGGCGCGCGCGGCGATCAAGGCGAAATTCAACGTCGCCCCGTGAGCCCGGAATGACTCCGAACGACTGCGCGCGCCGCCGCCGCCGCGCCGTCCGTCGGGCGCGGCGTTTTGGTAGAATGTGCCGGCGCGATGCTCGGAAGAATCTCATGCGCGGCGCTCCTCGTCGCCTGCTGCGGCTGCGGCGGCGCGCCCGAGCGCGCGAACAGACCGCCGCGTGACGGCGCGGGCGCGAAAGCCTCGTCGTCAACCCCGACGCCCGCGCCCGACATCTCCTCCGACGCGACCGAGCGCGCGGGCGAGGGCGACTTCAACGAGTTTCGCTTCACATACAGGCGCGCGGGCAACGAGGCCGAGGCGGTGTTCGCGCCGCGTCGTCCGCCGTGGAATCAGAACGTCGTCGTCGCGGCCGCGCGCGAGCTGATCGTCGCCGCCTTCGACGACCGCTCCGAGAACTTCCCCCGCGCCGCCGAGTGGACGCGCGACGGCCAGACCGTCAGCGCGATCAAGCTCGAAGGCGAGCGTTACGAGTACGTCTTCGTGCCCGAATCGGACGCGCGCGACGGCGCGAAGCAGACGCGCGCCATCAGGATGTGGCGGCTCTCGAAAGGCAGCGTTAAATAATCGCGAGGTGTCGAGGATGAAAAAGGACGTGACGAAGGACGCGGGGCGGGCTTCGCGGCGGAAGTTCACGAAGGCCGTGGCG
>DASQDT010000036.1:0-37770 GCA_035634035.1 Pyrinomonadaceae bacterium
GTTGCAGGGCGAGCGGCGCTTGTATCAGGTCGGACGGACGACCACCTTCCTCCTCTTCCAGCGCGAGAACGCGCTCGTCAACGCGCGCAACCAAGAGCTCCGCGCCGAGACCGACTACAACAAGGCTCTGGCCGAGTTGCAGCGCGCGACCTCGACGACGCTGCGCGTCAACAACGTCGTCATCGAGACGCCGACGCTCGACTAGGCTCCGGCCGGCACGAACTTTAACCGTCGAAGGGCGCGGGGATTTGATTTCCCCGCGCCCTTCGCGCGTCCGCGGCTTATTTACGATTTCCGAGTTGCGCTACAATCCCTCCCGCTTGAAGGTCACGGCCACCATCATCACGCACAACGAGGCGTCGAACATCCGCGAGGCGTGCGAGTCGGTCGCGTGGGCCGACGAGGTCTTAGTCGTCGACTCGGAATCGACCGACGAGACGGCGCGCATGGCCGAAGCGTGCGGCGCGCGCGTCGTCGTCCGCCCGTGGCCGGGCTTCGCCGCGCAGAAGCAGTTCGCCTCGGACGAGGCGCGCCACGAGTGGGTCTTCAGCCTCGACGCCGACGAGCGCGTCTCGAAGGAGCTGCGCGCGAGCGTCGAGGATCTGCTGTTCGCCGGCGCCGAGCCCGCGGCCGACGGCTACCGCGTCGCGCGCCGCTCCTTCTACATGAACCGCTGGATACGCGGCGGCGGCTGGTACCCAGACCACCAGCTGCGCCTCTACCGCAAAGCGCGCGGGCGCTGGGAGGGCGCGTACATACACGAGTCGGTGAAGATGCAGGAGGGCGCGCGCGTCGGGACGCTCGGCGGCGACCTGCTCCACTACAGCGTGCGCGACGCCGCGCACCACCACCGCATGATAGGCGAGCGCTACGCCCCGCTCGCCGCCCGCCAGATGTTCGAGCGCGGCCGGCGCACCTCGCCCGCGCGCATCGCCGCCGCCGGCCCCGCCGCCTTCCTGAGAAGCTACGTCCTCAAAGCCGGTTTCCGTGACGGCCTCGCCGGCTACGCGATCGCCCGCTTCGCCGCCCACCACGCCTTTTTAAAGCACCTCATGCTGTGGGAAATGCAGAAGAACGACGACGAGTGACGTGTCACTCGTCACTTACGGTGAGGCTCGTGGAGGGGAGGAGGCGTCGGCGCTCTTCGGTCTGGGGGAGCGGGCGCGGGATGTCTTGGGCGAGGATGAGCTGGGCGAGGAGGAGGTCTTCGAGCTCGCGGTTCTCGGAGATGCGGCTGCCTTGATCGAGGATGGCGAAGTAGATTTTGCCCGCGCGCTCCGTGTAGACGACGCCCGCGAGGCTCGCCATCCCGCCGTCAACCTCGGCCGTCAGCGTCCCCGTCTTGCCGACGAGCGCGCCGTCGAGCGGCCCGCCTTCGAGCCTGCGGCGCAGGGTGCCCGCGTCGTCGCTCGCCACCGGCATCAAGTCTTCCAGACGCATCCCGTGACGCGCCGCCTCGTCGTCTAACGCGCGCAAGACCGCGAGCACGCCGCGCGCCGACATACGGTTGCGCTCGCGCCCCGAGCACCGCGCTATCTCGACCTGCTCGGCCGACAGACCCAACTCGCCGACGATAAAATTTCTCAACCCTTCAGGCCCGCCCACGCGCGCGCACAGTTGCTCGGCCACGAAGTTGCTCGAATGGGCGTTCATGTAGAGCAGAATCTCGCGCAAGGTGTAGGAGCGCAGGACGAAAAGCGGCGCTCCCGCGGGCGCTTCGCCGACCGCCGTCCCCTTCTCCTTCATCCCCATCACCTTCGCCGCCAGAGGCGCGGACTCCTCGGGCTTCTCGTTGTAGTTGAACGAAAAGCCGTCCGTCACGACTATCTCGCCGTCGAGCCGCTCGACGCCGCGCTCGCGCAAGCCGCGCGCGACGAGGCTCGCCGCGTGGTCGCCGAAGGTCGGGTCGGCCGACGAGACGAAGACGCGGCCCTTGAGCGTCTTGGTCGCCTCGTCGGTCTCGCCCTCGGTGTAGACGCGCGTCTCGAAGCGGTGGTCGGGGCCGAGCCGCTTGAGGACGAGGAGCGTTGTGGCGAGCTTGATGAGAGACGCGGGGTTGAAAGTCTTGTCGGCGTTGTGGTCGGCGAGCAGCGCGCGGCGGTCGGCCGTCTCGACGAGCACGCCGTGAAGCTCCGGCCGCTCGTCGTGCTCGGCGTACCAGCGCTCCACGTCGAGCGCGGGCGGCGTCACGCCTTGCGGCTGTTCGACGGCGCGTGAAGAAACGTCGGGCGGCGAGATGACGGAGACGACGGCCTGCCGCGCGCGCGTCAGGAGCGAGTAAGGGATGAAGGTGAGGACGAGGACGACGACGAGGCCGGCGGCGAACATCGCGTAGATAACTCTGCGTGAACTCAAGGCAGACCCCTCCGGCTCGCTTCGGATGCGTAGCAAACTCTTTCGCAAATTTCGGGAGAGAGCTTAATATGCTCAAGGGGGCGCGCGCCGTCAAGCGCGTCGGCCCGCTCGGCCCACTTCAAAGTCGCTTCGCGCTCCTTCATGCAGACCTTTCAAATCCTCTCGGGGACGGACGCGGCCACGGGGCTGCCCGTTCTGTTCGTGCTCGCGTTCGTCGCGGTTGCCGGCGCGTGCATCGGCAGCTTCCTCAACGTCGTCATCCACCGCGTCCCGCGCGAGGAGTCGATAGTCTTCCCCAACTCGCGCTGCCCCGCGTGCGGGACGAACATCAGGCCTTACGACAACCTGCCGGTCGTGAGCTGGCTCGTCTTGCGCGGGCGCTGCCGCGCGTGCCGCGCGCCCATCTCGGCGCGCTACCCGGCGGTCGAGGCCCTGACGGCCGCGCTGTTCGCCCTGACCTTCCTCGTCCGCCCGGCCGTCTCGCTCTCGCTCCTGTTCGACCTCGTCTTCGTCGCCGCCGTCGTCGCGCTCGTCTTCATCGACGCCGAGCACATGATTCTGCCGAACGCGATAACCTACCCCGGCTTCCTCCTCGCCCTGCTCGCGCGCGCACTCGTCCCGAACCTCGACGGCGTCGCCTTCGTCACAGACCCTTCGGGCGCGTTCCCCGCGTGGGCGCTCTCGCTCGCGGGCGCGCTCGTCGGCGCGGCGGTGGGCGGCGGCTCCCTGTGGCTCGTCGGGTGGCTCTGGCAGCGCGCGCGCGGGGTGGAGGCGATGGGCCTCGGCGACGTGAAGATGATGCTCATGGTCGGCGCCTACTTGGGCTGGCCCCTGACGGTGCTGACGATTTTCTTGGGCGTCGTGACGGGCTCGCTCGCGGGCGTCTCGCTGATGCTCAAGCGCGGCGAGCGCGACATGCAGATGCTTCTCCCTTTCGGCATCTTCCTCGGCGTCGGCGCGCTCGTCAGTCTGCTTTTCGGCGGCGCCATCGTCGGCTGGTATCTGTCGAAGTTTCAGTGACGTGGCCACACGCTACGAGAACCGTGTGCAGTTGGCGCTGGCGCTAGTCGTCGGCCTTCTGCTGCTCGCCAACCTGTTTACGCTGACGCTCGTCGCGCTCGTGCCGGCGGCGCGCGCGGCCCACGCGCCGCTTTTGTTCGCGGCCTTCGTCGTCACGCTCGTCGTCAGCGTCCCCTCGCTGCTCCTGATCCCGCGCTGGCTCCTGCGCCCCTACCGGCAGTTAGTGGACGAGGCCGAGCGAGCGCCCGTCGCCGCGCGCGGGGGAGCCGAGAGGCGTGACGAGACCGAGTTCGTCCTCGAAACTTTCCAGAGCGTCGTCGCGCAGTTGCGCTCGCAGCAGCGCGAGCTTGAGCGTCTGAGCGCGCGCGCCTCCGAGCGCGCGGCGAGCGCCGAGCAGTTCAGCGAGCGCATCGTCGCGAGCCTGCCCTCGGGCCTCGTCGCCTTCGACGCGCGCGGCCAAGCGACCGTCGTCAACGCCCCCGCGCGCGCGCTCCTCGGCATCGTCGACGACGCCGGGGGGCGCGACTTCACGGAGCTTCTCAGGGAGGCTCCCGACCTCGCCGCGCTCGACGAAAACTGTCTGCGGACGGGCGAGGTCTTCCGGCGCGAGGAGGTGTCGGCGGCCGGCGGCGCGCGGCGTCTGGGCGTGACGGTCGCGCCCGTCGACCCGCGCGGCCGCGAAGGCCCGCGCGGCGCCCTGTGTTTGCTCACGGACATCACGGAGGTCGCGCGCCTGCGCGAGGCCGTCGCGCTCAAGCGCAACCTCGAAAGCCTCGGCGAGATGTCGGCCGGGCTCGCGCACGAGTTCAAGAACGCGCTCGCCACGCTGCACGGCTACGCGCAACTCCTTCAGACGCTCGAACAGGGCGAGCGCGGCCGCGCCGCCTCAAACGCGCTCTTGCAGGAAGTCCGCAGCCTCTCCGCGATGGTCACGTCGTTTCTCAACTTCGCGCGCCCCAAGCCGCTCGAACCCGAGGACGTTTCTTTAGGCGAGCTTGTCGAGAGCTGCTCGTCGGAGCTGTCACGTCTTTTCGACGAGCGCCGCGTCACGCTCGAAGTCACGGGCGAGTTCCCGACCGTTCGGGCCGACGAGAGGATGCTGCGTCAGGCCCTGCTCAACCTGATGCGCAACGCCGCCGAGGCGATTCCCGAAGAGTCGGCGGAGAGGCGCGTCGCGGTTCGCGGCTCGCGGCTCGCGGACGCGGCGGGGCGCGAGTTCGCCGAGGTCGAAGTCGAGGACACCGGCGAGGGCATCGCCGAGGCCGATTTGCGAAAAATCTTCATCCCCTTTTTTACGACGAAGTCGAAGGGCCACGGCGTCGGCCTCGCGCTCGCGCACCGCGTCGTCACAGACCACGGCGGCACGCTCACGGCCTCCGACTCGCGCGCGGGCGGCGCACTCTTCACCGTCCGCCTCCCGCTCTGAAATTTACGGCTCGACTCTCACGCGGCGGACGCCGAAGGCGATGACGCGCGCCGGGATGTCGCGCAGGACGGGCAGGCGGAGCAGGAGGCGCAACAGGGGCGGCGGCTGAAATCGTCCGCCGCCTCCGCTCAGGGCGTTGCGCGCGATTGCCTGCTGGACTTGCGACTGGATGAACTGGATGACGCGCGTCGGCCACTCGCGCCGGCGCTGAACCTCGCGCAGGTGCTCGACCCGGACGCCGCCGCCGAGCAGCGGTCGGGTCAGGACGTTCGCGGCGACGACCGCATCCTGTATCGCGTAGTTGATGCCGACGCCGCCGACGGGCGACATGACGTGCGCCGCGTCGCCGATTAGGAGCAGGC
The DNA here is from genome assembly GCA_035634035.1 of Pyrinomonadaceae bacterium. Lineage (GTDB taxonomy): Bacteria > Acidobacteriota > Blastocatellia > Pyrinomonadales > Pyrinomonadaceae > DASQDT01. The sequence goes on from DASQDT010000036.1 coordinate 5,164, forward strand.
CGGGCAGAAACCACTCCTTCAGCCTGCTCGACTCGACCGAGAGCATCGAGACCTGCTTCCACTCTTTCAAAAGACCGACGCGGTCTGCGAGTTCCGGCGCGGTCTCTACCAGAGACTCGCGCAACGCCCCGATGCCCGACGCCCGAAGCTCTTTATAAGTGCCTTTGAGGATGACGAAGCCGACCTGCCAGTCGTCTTGGCGGTCGAGCATGACGAGGGCGTGGCCGCGGCCGAAGCGGCCGAGGACGCCGGCCGGCTCTTCCGGTTTGCGCGGCAGGCGGAACCAGAGCACGTCAATCGGCGGCGAGGTCTTGACGGGTTCGAGCCCGGCGAGGTGGCGCACGCGCGAGCCGCGCCCGTCAGTCCCGACCGTGAGCGCCGCGCGCACCTCGTGCGTCCGGCCGTCCTTCTCGAAACGGACGCCGCGCACGACGCCCGCCTCCGTTATCAACTCCTCGACGCGCGCGTCCATCAGCAGGCGGAACGAAGGCAGCCGCGCGGCCTCGCGCGTGACGAACGCGAGGAAGTCCGACTGCGGGAGCATCGTGATGTAGGGGAACGGCGTGTCGAGGCGGCCGAAGTCGGCGACGGTGAGAGGCCCGGAAGGCGTGACGAAGGCCGCACTGCGGAGCTTGCTGTGACGAAGCTCAAGGAGTCGGTCGGCGAGTCCCAAATCGCCCATCAACTCCATCACCGACGGGTGGAGCGTGTCGCCGCGGAAGTCGCGCTCGAAGTCGGCGTGGGCTTCGAGAAGGACGACATCGACGCCTTTGCGCGCGAGCAGCAGCGAGAGCACGGCGCCCGCCGGGCCTCCGCCGACGACGCAGCACGTCGTCCGGATGCGCTCGTCGGCGAGGCTCTCATCAACCGCTTCGGCGGGTTCGGCGGATTCGCTCGTCGTCATCTGCGCGGGTCGAGGGGCACGAAGCATGTCACAACGGGCGCGGCGCGTGAAGGCATGAGTGTCGCGGGGTGGAGAATCTGAAGGCCGTCGCGCCGACGTAACTGTTTTGCGAGTATCATGTGCCGGCGGCCGAGTCTGCCCCGAAGCGCGCCGCCGCGGAGGTTCCATGCTGGACAAGCCCGGCGTGACGCGCTTTTTCCACCCCGTCCTCCCCGCGCGAAAGCTCAAAGACAAGCCCGTGCGCGTCGTGCTCGACGGGCGGGCCCACGCGCTTTTCCGCGACTCGCGGGGGCGCGCCGCCGCTCTCCTCGACCGCTGCCCGCACCGCTTCGCGCCGCTCTCGGCCGGGCGCGTCCGCCCAGACGGACGCCTCGCCTGCCCCTACCACGGCTGGAACTTCGACGCCGAGGGGCGCGGCCGTAGCCCCTCGCAGCCGTCGCTCATCAAGTGCGACGTGACTTCGCTCGGCGTCGTCGAGCGTTACGACTACGTCTGGATGGGCGCGCGCGACGCGGCCGACTCCACGCTCCCAGAGACGGCCGAGCCTTCGGTCGCCGCGCCCGCGCGCGAAGTCGCTCGGCCCGCGCTCCGCTAGCCTCACAAGTCCGAGGGGAAATACTCGTGCCAGCGGCGGTCAACCAAGTCGGAGATGTCGGGGCGGACGACTAACTCGTCCGGGTAGCCGGGCTTCATGCGGGCGTCGATGACGACGGGCGCGCTGTAGGAGATGTGGTGGCGGCGGACGGAAGTCTCGGCGGCGTGAATGTCTGACGCGGGCTCGAAGCGCGTCCAAGTCGCCCAGAGGAAGTCCGAAGACGAGCGCGCGACCGACGCGTCGTCGTGGATGACGACGAGCGGCCACGCCTTGAAGGCTTCGTGGCGGGCGACGCGCGACGCCAGCTCGGCGTCGCTCTCGAACGCTTCGCCCTCGACGACGAGACAGCCCGCGCAGAACGCTTCCGCGCGTCTGACTCCGGCGGGCAGCTCGCCGCGAAACTCGCGCGGCAGTTCCCTCACCGCCGCGCCCAAGCCCAACATGACGGCCTTGCTCCCCTCGTTCACCTTCCCGCTCGTGTAGTCGAGCGTGTCCATCGAGACGTTCGAGAAGACGAAGAGGTCAGTCTCGGGGCGGAAGCGCGCGAGCAGGTGCTCGAACAGGCGCGGGAAGTCTGTCAAATCCTGCGGCGTGTCGGTCAGGAGCAGAAACTTCGTGAGCGAGAGCTGCCCCTCGCCGAGGATGCGGAAGGCCGAGACGAGCGCCTCGCGCGCGTAACGCTCGCGGACGACGGCCGCCGCCAGAGAGTGAAAGCCCGTCTCGCCGTAAGACCAGAGGTCGCGCACGCTCGGCATGACGACGGGAAAGAGCGGCGACAGCAGCTTCTGCAAATAGTCGCCGATGAAGAAGTCTTCCTGACGCGGCTTGCCGACGACCGTCGCCGGGTAGATGGCGTCCTTGCGATGAAAGACGGCCTCGACGTTAAAGACCGGGTAGTCGTGCCGAAGCGAGTAGTAGCCGTAGTGGTCGCCGAACGGCCCTTCCGGTCGCCGCTCGCGCGGGGGCACCCGGCCGACGAAGGCGAACTCGGCGTCGGCGATTAAGCGGTGCGGGTGGCCGAGGGGGTTTTTGACGACGGCGACTTTTTCGCCCGCGAGCACGGAGGCGAGGACGAGCTCGGGCACGTCTTCGGGCAGCGGCGCGATGGCCGAAAGTATCAACGCGGGCGGGCCGCCCAAGAAGACCGTGACGGGCAGGGCCGCGCCTTCGCGCTCGGCCTCGTGGTAGTGGAAGCCCCCGCCCTTGTGTATCTGCCAATGCATCCCGGTGGTGCGCGCGTCGTGGCGCTGCATCCGGTACATACCGAGGTTGTGTTTGCCGGTCGCCGGGTGCTCGGTGTAGACGAGCGGGAGCGTGACGAAGGGGCCGCCGTCCTCCTGCCACGTCGTCAGGACGGGCAGCTCGTCGAGCCGCGCCGGACGGTCGCACGTCTCCGCGACCGCGCCGCGTCCGACCTTTCTTGTTCCGAGACGCAAGGCTTCGAGCGCGAGCCCCTTGTGACGCCAGAGCTCTTTCGGGCGCGGCGGCAGGAGCGACTCGAAGACGTGGACGGCCTCGCGCACGAGCGCCTCGGGCTTCGGCCCGAAGGCCAGCTCGATGCGGCGCGGCGTGCCGAAGAGGTTCGTGGCGACGGGGTAGCGGCCGCCTTTGACGTTCTTGAAGAGTAGGGCGGGGCCTCCGCGCTCGATGACGCGGCGGTGCACTTCGGCCAGTTCGAGGTAAGGGTCGACCTCGGCCTCGACGGTGATCAGATCGCTTTCGCGGGCGAGCGTGCGGAGGAATGAGCGGAGGTCACGGTGCATCCGCTGGCATTCTCACGGATAGAATTTGAAAAAGCAAAACTCTAAACGGGCGGCTCTTCCCGAGTCTCTTCCTCGGGCGTGCTGCCGGTGCGGCGCGGGCGCGTGACTTCGTCGGGCGCCGTCTTCTCTTCGAGGCGGATGGTGATTTCGCGCTCGGCGAACTTGGCCGCCTCGGAGACGACGGGGTCGGGCGAATCCATGAAGGGCTTTATCTCGTCGAGCGTCGTCGCGTCGCCGACGCGCGCGAGCGCCTCGATGAGGCGGACTTGCGTCTTGCCGCTCACGCGCTTGAGAAAGACGTAGAGGGGCTGAGGCGTTTCGAGCTGCGCGAGGTAGGAGAGCGCCTGCTCGTAGCGCGAATCCGATTCGAGCCCGCGCACGACCTCGAAGAGGGCCTGCGTCTTCCCCATCCGGTAGAGCGCCCAGTCGAGCGCGAGCCGGACGCGCGCGTCGCGCTCCTGCATCCGGTAGCCTTCGACGAGCCTCATGTGCTCGACCGCGACGAGGCGCGCCAACTCCTCGGCCGCCTGCTGCCGCGTCCGCGCGTCGCGGTCGCCGAGGCGTCGGACGTAGCCGGCCGCGTCCGCGACGGGCGGCCCTTGCGCCGCGGCGCCGGTCAGGAAAGTGGGGGCGAAGAGGAGAAGCGTGGCGGCGAGGAGCGCGGCGCGCGCGGGCGGCTTCATAAGAGTCTCCTGTCTGTGCTGAAGCTTGAGAGACCGGGGAGACGATGAGACGCGCGCGGGGCGGGCGATGGATGCCCGCCCCGCGCCGTTCGTGAAAGAAACGGACGGGCCTAGTTGTTGCCCGGCGTAGTCGCCGCCGGTTTGCGGAGCGCCGCCCGGTTGAGGTCAAGCTCGGCGGCCGGGATGACTTCCACGTCGGGGAACTGCTTGCGCAGAGGCTCGATGAAGTCTTTCGCGTTGCCGACGATGATGATGTTGGCCTCGCTGGCGGCGAGCCGCTTGGTCGCGAACTGCTGGATGTCCGCGCCCGTGATGGACTGGACGTTGCGGATGTAGTTGTTTATCTCGCCCAAGCTCAGGCCGTGCAGCGCGAGCGAGGCGACTTGGGCGACGAGCCCCTCGGTCGTCTCAAGGTTGCGCGCGAAGTTCCCGATGAGCACGGCCTTGCGCGGCGTCAGCTCGGTCTCCGTCACGGGCTCTTTGGCGAGCCGCGAAATCTCCCCGACGAGCAGCGCGGCGACCTCCGCGCCCGAAGGGTTCTTCGTCTGCGCCGAGGCGATGAAGGGGCCGGTGTGGCGGCGCGTGTCGAGCTGGCTGCGCGCGCCGTAGCTCAAGCCGCGCTTGATGCGAATCTCCTGATTGAGCCGGCCCGAGTAGCCGCTCAGGACGGAGTTCGTGACGATGCCGCGGAAGTAGTCGGGGTCGTTGCGACTGAGGCCCGTGCGCGCGAGCAGGACGGCGGCCTGACCCGCGTTCGGCATATCGACGACGACGACGCGCGGCTTCGCCGACGCGCTCGCGGGGCGCGAGGCCGCGGGCAGCGGCGTCGCGGGCTTCGCCCAAGCGCCGAAGTGGGTCTCGGCGAGCTTGTAGGCGTCGGCCGCGCGTATGTCGCCGCCGAAGACGAGGACGGCGTTGTCGGGCCGGTAGTAGGCCGAGTGGACGCGCGCGATGTCGTCGCGCTTGATGCGCGCGAGCGATTCGAGCGTGCCGCTGACGGGGTGGCCGTAGGGCTGGTCGCCGAAGACGACGCGCGAGGCGACGTAGCCGGCGAGCGTGCCCGGATTCTGGAGCGCGACCGTCAGCCCGTCGATGTACTGCTGGCGCAGGCGCTCTATCTCCTCGTCGGCGAAGGTCGGGTTCAGAACCACGTCCGAGAGAATCTCAAGGGCGGTCGGGGCCTTCGACGACATGACGTTGACCGAGGCGGTCGAGGCGTCCCAACCCGCGCCCGAGGCGATGGAGCCGCCGAGGGCTTCGATGTCCTGCGCGATCTGCGGCGCGGTTCTCTTCTTCGTCCCCTTCGTCAGGAGCGAGGCCGTCATGTCGGCGACGCCCGAGAGCTCGTTCGGGTCGACCTCGCCGCCGTTTTTGACGAGCAGCGTCGCCGAGACGAGCGGCGAGCCGGGGTCTTCGACGACGATGACGCGCAGGCCGTTGGCGAGCGTGCGCTCGACCGGGCTCGGCAGGTTGACGGGGCGCGGGGCGGCCGGCGCGGGCGGCGTCTCGCGCGGCGCTTCCTGCGGCGACGCCGACGGCGTCTGCGCGACCGCCGCGCCGCCGAACGCGACGGTCAGGGCGGCGGCCGCGAGGCGCGCGTTAAGAATTTTATTTACGAGGCTTCTCATCTGTCTCCCTCCTTCGCGGCCGGCTCCGCCGCGCCCTTCGCCGCCTCGTTCATGTAGTGGATGACGACGCGGTTCGTGTCGGTAAAGTACTTCTTCATCACGCGCTGGATGTCGGCGGCCGTCACCGACTGGAGCTTGTCGATGCCCGTGTTGACGCGGCTCACGTCGCCGTTCAAGACGGCGGCGAAGCCGATGGCGTCGGCCTTCCCGTTGTTCGTCTCGCGCCCGCGCAGCTGCTCCGTGACGAGCTGGTTAATCGCCTTCTCAAGCTCGGCCTTCGAGACCGGCTCGTCCTGCATCCGCCGCAGCTCCGCGAGCAGGGCGCGCTCGGCCTCCTCGATCTTCTTGCCGCCCGCGAGAATCGCGCCGAAGACGAACAGCCCGCGGTCTTCGCGGAGGTCGTTGTTGACGAACGCCTCGGCCGCGACCTGCTGCTTGTAGACGAGCGACTGGTAGAGGCGCGAGGACTCGCCGCGCGAGAGGATCGCCTCGGCGACGCGCAGCACGTAGGCGTCGTCGCTGGCCGAGGGCGGCGCGAGGTAGGTGATGGCGACGGCCGGCAGCGGGACGTTCGGCGCGTAGACGGGGACGCGCTTTTCGGCCGTGCGCTCCGGCTCCTTGACGGTCACGCGCGGGATGGCGGTCGTCGGCCGCTGGACGCGCCCGAAGTACTTGTCGATCCACCCGTCGAGCTGCTGCTGCTCGAAGTCGCCGACGACGATGAGCGTCGCGTTGTCCGGGCGGTAGAAGGTCTTGTGAAACGCCTTCACGTCTTCGAGCGTGGCGGCGTCCAGCTCCTCGATGCTGCCGATGCCGGGCCGGCGGTAGGGGTGGACGGTGAAGGAGTTGCGCTCGATGTTGTAGAAGAGACGCCCGTAGGGCGGGGCCAGAATGCGCGAGCGGAACTCCTCTTTGACCACGTCGCGCTCGGCCGGGTAGTTCGTCGCCGTCACGTTCAGCGAGCCCATGCGGTCGGCCTCGGCCCAGAGCAGAGTCTCCAAGTAGTTCGACGGCACGACCTCGTAGTAGTTGGTGAAGTCGTCCCAAGTGGACGCGTTGTTGAAGCCGCCCACGTCCTCGGTCAGCCTGTCCATCTGCTCGTCGCGCAGGTTGCGCGTCGACTTGAACATCAGGTGCTCGAACAGGTGGGCGAAGCCGCTGCGGCCCTCGGGGTCGTCCTTCGACCCGACCTTGTACCAGACGTGGATGGCGACCGTCGGGCTCGACTTGTCCTGCAGCGTGATGACCTTCAGACCGTTCTGAAGCGTGCGCTCCTTGTAGTCGAGGCGCGGGACGCGCGTCTGCGCGCTCGCGGCCGACGACGCGAGGGCGGCGAGGGCGAGGGCGGCGAAGAGTTTTCGGAACATCACAGAAAATCGCTCCTCTTGAGAGTTGGTTTAAGGGCACAACCGCGGAGAGCCTTCCCGAGCGCGAGATACGATGAGCGGCGGGGGCCGGCCTGTTGCACGCGAAAGGCGCTTGGGGGCTTGTACGCGCGATTATGCCACAAAGTTTAGGCAGCGCGCCTCCCGCCGCGCGCCGTCCAAATCGCGGGAACGAAATACCGCGAACGCGCCTTCGGTGTTTGCCGCGGGCCGCCTTTGGGTTACTATCCCGGCGAACCTCTCCCAAAGTTTTGAAAGTCGGAAAGTCGCGACGCTCTAACGATTCCCAAAGGTCTCGTGCGGACAAAGGGGGTTTTTCTCCGCGTGCTTCTCAAACTTCTCCTGACCCTCCTGCTCGCCGCGCCGCTCGCCGAAGTCAACGCGGCCGGCGCTCAAGGCGGCATCTCGGCGTACACCGACCGCGCCGCGTTCGCCGCCGCGACCGAGGGCGCGACGACGATTGACTTCGGCTCGGTCGCGCCCGCGCGCGGCTTCGGCAAGTACCGGCCGGACGAGGGGTTGACGACGGGCGGCGTGACGTTCCGCGCGCGGGGCGGCGCGCGTTTCGGGCCGGGCCTCATCTACGTCGTGAGCGCACACTACGGCGCGGGCAACCCGATGCACAACACGGGCACGCTCCCGCAGCTCAGTTGGGCCGCGCCGAACCAGCCCGGCAACGCCTCGCTCGACGTGACGCTCCCCGCCGACACGACGGCCGCGGGCTGTGACCTCTGGACGCAGCAGCCCTACGTCTCGACCATCGAGGTCACGGCCACGACCGCCGACGGCGCGACGCGGACGGTCGTCGTCAACACGCGCGACCGGCCCGCCGCCTCCTTCGTCGGCTTCACCTCCGAGAGCCCCATCGTGTCCGTCAGCTTCCGCCCCCCGAAGGGGGTGTCGGGTCTTCTGCTCGACAACTTCACACACGGCCGCAGGTCGAAGGACGCCGCCCGTCTCGCGGACGCCGCCGGTGACGAAGACGCGGCGCGAAATGAACAGCCGCCCTCACCCGAGACCGCTACGGCCTCGACGCGGCCGCCGGCCGGGCGGCCCGAGAATCAATCGGCCACGAATCAAACGACCCCGAACCGACCGACCGCCAATCAACCTGCCGCCAATCAATCGGCCGTCACAACCGAGGCCGGGACGAGGCCGCAAGGCGGCGCGCAGGCGTCGGCCGCGGGCGGCACAATCGCGTACGTCCGCGGCGGCACGGAGATTCGCCTCATCTCGCCCGACGGCACGAACGACCGGCGACTCTGGACGCACGAGTACGCGAAAGAAGGCTCGCCCATCCACGACCTCGCGTGGCGGCCCGACGGCAGGGAGCTCGCCTTCTCCAGCAGTCACCTCAACGTCGCCTCGCTCTACCACGCGGACATCTACGGCGTCGGCCCCGACGGCAAGGGCTTCCGCAAAATCACCAACGCGCCCGACCACGGCGAGCTCGGGCGCTACCCGAAGGGCTCCGTCAGCGTCACGGTGCGCAACGACCAGCCCATCTGGAAGCAGGCGCGCGCGAGCACGGGCGTCTTCTTCGTCTACGTCGTCGGGGCCGACGAGCCGCAGGCGGTGACGCTGCCGCCGGGCTCCTCGAAGACCTTGCTGTTTAAGTCCGTGGCCGACTTCGGCGACCACGCACAGCCGGTCGTCGCGATGTACGGGCAGTACCGCTGGTTCATCCCCGGCGTCGACGTGCGCGCCGGGCGGACGATCAAGTCGCCCGACTTCGGCATCAGTGGCGACGGCTACGAGCTCTTCGGCGCCTTCCGCCCCGTCTGGCGCAGCGACGGCTCACGCCTCAGCTACCGCAACGGCCTCTGCCTCGTCAGCACCGCGCCCGCCCAGCCCGTCCCCGGCGCACTCGTCTTCGACAAGCTCTTCGCGGGCGAGCACCCGTCGGGCGCGTGCGCGTGGGACTGGGGGCCTAGTCCTGCGCTCGCCGACCAGATCATCTACAGCGCGAACTCCGACGGCGAAGGCACGAGCATCTACCGCGTCAAGGAGGGCGGCACGCACCCCGGCACGAAAGTCCACGCCTTCAGCGAGCTCGACCTCCAGCTCCTCTCAGACCTGCGCTGGCTGCCCGACGGCTCGGGCTTCCTCTACTCGATCCCCGACCTCGCCTACGAGTTCGGGAACCTCTTCCGCTACGACCTCGCGACGAAACGCGTCACGCAGCTGACGAACTTCGAGGGCGAGTACGCGCGCAGCTTCGACCTCTCGCCCGACGGCGCGTGGGTCGTCTTCGAGCGCGCCAAGAGCTGGCGCGAGGACAAGGACGTCGACCTCTGGATCATGCGCGCCGACGGCAGCGGGCAGCGCCTGCTCGTGCGCGGCGGCCTCGCCCCGTCGTGGGGCAAGTGAGAATCTTTGTCATTCCTCAAGGGAGTCGAAAATGGAAGAACGGACTGAGACGATCATCGAAGCTTACAGAGACGGCGCGCTCGACCGCCGCTCGTTCATCGCGCGGCTCATCGCCGTGACGGGCAGCATGGCGGCCGCGCACATGATGCTGGAGAAGACGGGCTTGGCCGCGGCCCTCGTCTCGGAGAAGGAGTCGAAGGAGGCGGGCGTCACCTCGGAGACCGTGTCTTACGCGAGCGCGGGCGGCGTGAGCATCAGCGCCTACATGAGCGCGCCGCAGGCGAAGGGGCGGCGTCCGGCCGTCGTCGTCATACACGAGAACCGGGGCTTGAACGACCACATACGCGACGTGGCGCGCCGCTTCGCCGCCGCCGGCTACGTCGCGCTCGCGCCCGACATCCTCTCGCGCAAGGGCGGGACGGCCTCGATGGCCTCGCCCGACAAGGCGCGCGAGGCTCTGATGGCGCTGCCGCCCGAAGACGCTCTGACCGACCTGAAGGCGGGGCTCGCCTACTTGGACAGGCACGCGCGCGTGAAGTCGGGGCGGCTCGGCTCGGTCGGCTTCTGTTGGGGCGGGGCGCGCTCGTTCCTGCTCGCGACCGAGGCCGAGCGCCTGCGCGCCGCGGTCGTCTTCTACGGGAGCGCGCCGCCGCCGGAGAAGCTGCCGCAGGTGCGCGTCCCCGTCCTCGGCCTCTACGGCGAGACGGACACGCGCATCACTTCGCAGGTGCCGGAGGTGGCGGCCGCCCTGAAGAAGGCGGGCAAGAAGTTCGACTACAAAATCTACGACGGCGCGGGCCACGCCTTCTTCAACGACACGGGCGAGCGCTACAACCCCGAGGCCGCCAAAGACGCGTGGGCGCGCACGCTCGACTTCTTCGGCAAGCACCTGAAGTGAGCGCACGCGCCCTTCGCCAACCGTTTTTGTTACGCGGTCTGCGCGGCCGCCGGGCGGTGGGCGTCGGCGAGGGCGGCCGTGTCGAGGTACTCGCGGAAAGAGGTGAGCTTGCCGTCGCGTGCGGTGAAGACTTGGAGCCAGTCGATGTCGTAGGCGCGCCCCGTCGCCTTCACCGTCCCCTTGTAGTTGCCGACGACGACGACCTTATCATTCTGCGCGATGAACTCGCCCGGCTCGAAGTGTGTGATGTTCTCCGTGTCGGCGAGCGTCGCGAAGAATTTTTCGATCCCGGCGTGGCCGCGCGCGCGGCCGGCGTGGGGGATGGCGGCCGCGTCGCCCGGCGTGTCCCACTCCGCGTCCTCCGAGAAATTCGCGAGCACCCCCTTGACGTCTCCCCGCTGGAAGGCGGCGTACGCCGCCCGGACGAGCCGCACGTTCTCCTGCTCAGACATCTTCTAGAGACTCCTCTCTCAAGTTAAAAATCCTCGGCGGCACTCACAGCGAGGCCGCCCGTGTTTCGCTCTTAATCTACGCGAGGGCGTCGCGTTTCAGATTGCGGCGAGAGAGCGTCTGAGTCTGTCGGGAGTTTGACGCGGAGAGTTTTACTGCGCGGGCGCGGGGATTCTGAGGAGCGCGAGGCGCTCGACGACGCGTCCGCCGACGATGTGCTCCTCGACGATTTCGGGCACGTCGGAGGCGCGCACCTGCGCGTACCAGACGCCCTCGGGGTAGACGAGCACGGCCGCGCCGACGGCGCAGAAGCCGACCGACGCGCAGTCGGTGAGGACGACCGAGCCCTGCGGGTTCTTCCCCTTCGACGCCTTGCCGAAGAGCATCCCGCGCCGCAGGAGTTCGCGCGCGAAAGCCTCTTTGACCTCGGCCGAGCCGGCCGCCGCGCAGGATTTCCCGTTGCAGACGAAGACGTGGTGCGTGAGGGGCGCGCAGGCGACGGGCGCGAGCTCGCAGGCCGTCTCCCTGTCCTTGATTTCCGGAACTTTCGACATCTCTGAAAACGTTTGATTTTTGCCGACGCCTCGAATCTTAGTATAAAATGCTTGACGAGGCGACCGCGCCGCGGGCTGGACTGAAAGGCGGGCGCGGGCCTCTCGCACACATCCGCCACCAGCCTCCAGAAAATTCACCTGAAAGCAGTCCTATGCCGGGCGGCATCGTCATCCACATCGAGAGCGGTCGCGACAAGCACACCGAAGTCCTCTCACACGAGCGCATCCGCATCGGCTCCGGCGCGGCGTGCGAGCTGCGCCTGCGCGCTTCCGCCCTGCCCTCGCACTCCGACCTCGTCCTCGAACTCGAAAAGCAGAACGGCAGCTACCGCGTCGCCGGCTTCGACCCGGCCCTCGCCTTGACGCACAACGGCGAGCCTTTGCGCTCCGGCTCCGAGATTAACGACGGCGACGAGGTGCGCGTCCGCGACGTTGACCTCGCGCTCCAGTTCTTCCCCGTCCGCGCCCTGCCCGCGCTCGTCGAGCGCCGGCGCGCCGACATTCACGTCGCGCCCTTCATCGAGTCGGCCGCGCTCGAATCCGCCGCGACCGAGCGGCGCGACGACGCCAAAGTCTTCCTGCGCGAGTTCACGCGCGAGCTCGTGCGCGAGATAAACACGAGCACCAAAGTCCTCGTCTTCCTCATCGTCGGCGCGCTCGTCGGCGGGCTCCTCTACTTGGGCTTCGCCGCCAACCGCGAGCTTGAGCGCAGCCGCGACCTCATCAACAAGCAGAACGAGCAGTTGGCCGCGATGGAGCAGAGGATGGGCGAGACGCAGCAGCAGTTCGCGCGCGTCGACGAGCGCAACCAGAGCATCATCGACAGCCTCTCGCTCGCCCCGCAGATACGCTCGGCCTACGGCGGCGGCGTCGGGCTCCTGACGGGTTCCTACATCCTCGTCGAGGTCGGCACGGGACGCCCGATGCGCTACCCCGAGTTCAAAGTCGCGGAGGGCGACGAGGCCGCGCCCGAGCCGACGGCCGAGCAGCCGAGTCTGACGGCCGAGGGCGCGGGCGAGCCCTTCGAGCGCGAGTTCGCGGGCACGGCTTTTCACGTCGGCAAAGGCTACGTCATCACGAACCGGCACCTGACGACCGAGCCGTGGAGGGCCGACCCCTCGACCGAGCTGATGACGGCCGACGTCAAAGTGCAGTTCCGCATCACGCGCTTGGCCGTCTACTTCCCCGGCCACAAGCAGCCGTTCCCCCTGCGCGTCAAGCAGACCTCGCAGCGCGAAGACTTGGCCGTCTGCATGATCGAGGGCCGCGAAGTCCCGGCCGCTCTGCCCGTCCTGCCCGTCGACCCCGACTCCGACGCCTCGGGGATAGGCAAGACCGTCGTCATGCTCAGCTACCCGACGAGCGAGGACAGAATCCTCGCGACGCTCCCCGAGGCCGAGTCCATCCAGATTCAGCAGCGCTACGGCTCGTCCCTGAGCTCGATTCTCAACCACCTCGCGGCGCGCAACTTCATCCGCCCGCTCCTCTCGCAGGGCAGCATCACGGACTTCGAGGGCAACCGCATCGTCTACGAGGCGAACTCGGCCGAGGGCGCTTCGGGCGCGCCGCTGTTCGGGCAGACGGGGCGCGTCATCGCCGTCAACTTCGGCATGTTCACGCAGATGCAGAACGTGAACTTCGCCTCGCCCATACGCTTCGCCGTCCCCCTGCTTGAGCGCGCCGGCTGGAAGATGGACGAGCCCGCGCCCGACGCCAACACCAACTCCAACGCCGCCGCCTCAGCCAAAGACAAGGACTCCCGCCCCGCCTCCGCCACCAACCAATCGCGTTAAGGCGGGCCGTCGCGTTTTGACAGGCGCGCGCCGTGCGGATAACCTCTCCGGGGTTTATTTCGGGAGGCGACCGACGAACATTGTCCGCACCGGCCACCACCATCACCACCGCTCGCATCCGGCCAGAGCTTTTCCCCGAGCAGATCGTCAACGTTTCGAGCCGCGCGCTCGTCGTCGCGGCCCTCGCCGCGCTCGTCCTCTCGGGCTTCGCGCTGCGCGCCTACCGGCTCGACGCCGAGGGCCTGAGCGAGGACGAGCTGAACAAGGTGCGGGCCGTCGACGAGTACCGCACGCGCGGACTGACCCCGGCCAACGGCGAGCACCCATTCTTGATGAAAGCCTTGCTGACGGCCTCGGCCGTCGCCGCCGACCGCTGGAACGCGACCGACTACGTCAGCGCCGACCGCGCCGCGCGCGCCATCCCGCAGGAGACTTGGGCGCGCCTGCCCGGCGCAATCTTGGGCGCGCTCACGTCGGTTCTCATCTTCTTAGTCGCGTTAGAATTATTCGGCGCTGAGGTCGCCTTCATCGCGGCGGCGCTGTGGGCGTTCGACCCGCAGGCCGTCGCCTTCAACCGCATCGCCAAAGAGGACAGCTTCCTCGCCTTCTTCTTCCTCTTGGCCAACGTCTTCTGGCTGCGCGGCCAGCGCGCGGCCGAGGAGGGACGCCGCGCCGAGCCCTTCTACTGGGCGACGGGCGTCGCCTTCGGCGCGATGATGGCCTCGAAGTACGTCCCGCATTTCATCGGCATCAGCGGCAGCTACTACTACGTCTTTCAGGGCCTGCGGGAGACGCGCTGGCGGCTCGGCAAGCGGCGCTGGCTCATCTTCTTCGTCTTCATGGGCGCGGCCTTCGTCGTCTTCAACCCGACGATTCTGCTGCCCGGCACATGGCACGAGATGCGTACGTTCGCGGGCGAGCGGCGCATCGGGCACGACAGCTACGAGTTGATGGGCGAGCTTTATCCTAATCAGATGTCGCTCTGGCTGCGCGGCGTGCCGTGGTATTTCTACTACGTCTTCATGGCCGTCAAGCTCCCGCTGACGGTCGCCGCGACGGCGGTCGTCGGCTTCGTCCTGCTGTTCCGACGCAGGCTCGGCGACGGGCGCTACTTCGTCCTCTTCTGGCTCTTCCTCTGGTTCTTCCCCTTCAGCGTGCTCGGCGGAAAATTCACGCGCTATTTCACGTTCGCGCTTCCCGCGGTGCTCATCACGGCGGCCGTCGGCACGCACTTCGTCGCGCAAGCCTTCGCGCGCGCCGTCACGCGTCTGCGCGAAGGCCCGAACGTCGTCACGGCGCGGGCGCTCGCCGCGTCGCTTCTCGTCTGCCTCTCGGCCTACGCGACCGTGACGGCCGCGCCGCACTACCGTCTCTACACGAACGCGCTCGGCGCGGCGCTCCGCCCCGCGGGCGACTTCTTCCCGCACGACGAGTTCTACGACTCGGGCGTGCGCGACGCGGCGCGCGAGGCGGCGCGGCTCGCGCGGCCCGGCGCGCGCGTCGCGAGCGAGACGCCCGAGTTGTTCCAACACTACGCGCGACTCGCCGGGCGCGACGACTTGACCTCCGTCTCTTTGTCAGACCCGGCGGCGCTCGCCGCGACGCGCGAGGGCGACCTCGTCGTCACCGCGCCCGGCCGACGCTACTTCAGCAACTCGGCCCTCGTCGCGCGCCTTCGCGCCGAGTCGCAACCGGCGGCCGTCATACGCCACGGCGCGGTCGAGGCGGCGCGCGTCTACGTGCTCGACGCGGGCGGGGCCGGGGCCCTGAGTGCCGCGTCCGGCCGGTAGACTGTATAATCCGCGGCAACCGGGCGGCTGTCTCGGCTCATCGCAGGGGCAGTCCTCGTTGTTGCAGTCCTCGAAGTCTCATAAGCGCCGACGCGCGCGCGCGGCGAGGCGCGGCATGATCGGCGCGGCACGACCTTTGCCACCTCTTGTTTGAAATTTCGGGTTCGAGATTTGAAATCTGAAATCAGCTAAAGAGACCGGGTTGCCGGTGCAGTCAAGACGCTCCGTGTGGAGCGAGTTCGCGAAGGAGAGTAGAAGCATACACACGTCTATGTTCGTCTTAACAGGACGAAAATCGTGCCGCCCCGCCGCACTCGCACTCGCCCTACTGCTCTCGCTCACGCCGGCCGCGCCCTTCGCGACGCCGTCCGCGCGGGCGCAAGAGGCGGCCGCGCCTTCCGACGCGACGCTCGCGACCGCGGCCGTCGAAACGGCGGCGGCCGCCGCCGCGACTCCCGCCAAGCCCTTCTTCCGCCTCGAAACGATTCCCGTTGGAGGCGGCGCGGAGCTTCTGACCATCTTCGGACGCCCCGGCGCACTCCCGCGCGAAGACGCGCGGGCCGGTGTCAACAACGACGCGGCGAGTGCGAATGGCGCGCGGACAGTTGTTAGCGACGCGGCGAAGGCGGCCGGCGAGGAGGTGCCGCTCGTCAGCATCCTCCGCGACACGCTCGGCGACGACAACCCGGAGAACGACCGGCTGCGCTACGTCTGGATGCTCAGCTACACGCGGCCGAGCGCCTTGCAGCGCGTCGCCTCCGTCGTCCCCTTCCTCTACACGCACGTCCGCGACAAGAATCACGCCTCTCGGACAGAGCCGCCGCCGCACGTCCTCGACCTCTCCTCGACCGGCCGCGACGTGTGGGAGCGCTTCATGTGGCTCGCGCTCCAGAACGTCGTCTTCAACCCCTACGGCGTCATCGTCAAATCCACCACGACCGCCTTCAGCCACAACCGACGCGCCTACCGTCAGGCACACATCATGCGCGCCCTCGCCGTGCTCGCGCTCTACGAGGCCGAGACCGGCGACGCGTCGGCCTTCACCGCGCAGGAGCTTCACGAGATTCAGGCGCGGCTCATGCTGAGCGACAAGATTTTCGGCGGCATCGTCGACGACGCCTACCTCGAACGCTACTACCAGAACCAGACCGTCACTTGGCGCGACACGCGCGGGCACAACTGGGAGCTCCTGCGCCAGCGAGCCGAGGCCGAGGGGCTCTACTTCGAGCCTCTACAGATGCCCGACGGCGAGCCGACGCACGCCCTGCTCTACGTCGCGCGCGAAGATTTACAGGCGAACGCCGGGCGCAAGTTCGGCAGCCGCTTCCTCAACATCGCGAGCCCGTGGCGCGACCGGAAGCTGCTCAAATGGAAGGGCCACACCGAGACGCGCCACTTCGACGCGGACGGACGCCCCGTCGCCGAAGCCGCGGCCGGCGGGCGCACGGTCGAACTCATCCCGCTCGCGCTCTACGGACTCGACCACCCGAAGATTCCGGCCATCCTCGTCGACTTCCGCGACGGCGCGAACCCGAAGCGCCGCGAGATGTCGCGCCGCCTCATCGAGGACGTGGCGCGCAACGTCCTCGCCATCTCCAAGTTCGGGGATTTGCATTACCTACTCGGCCGCACCGTCTACGACTTCGCGACCGGCCGCCGCGGCATGGACTTGAACCAGCCGACGCGCCTGCGCTCCTACACGCAGTTGAAACTCCTTCTCTCCCTGAGCGCGTCGCTCGACCCCGAGATGCGCGGGGAGATTGAGAAGCGTCTTGAGCGCGTGTCGCTCAACCCGCTTGAGAACGACATGGAGTCCGAAGCGCGTCTGGCGCGGCAGCAGTACGCGGCGCTCGTCTCCTACGCGCGGCGTCCGGGCGGGCTCGCCGCGCGCTTGGGGCGCGACCGCCGCGAGGAGCTCGTCCCGCTCCGGCACGGGCGCGCGAGCCGCGTCGTCTTCCGTCTCGCGAACATCCTGAGCCTCGGCACGTACCGCCACCGCGAGGACGTGAGCGCCGCCGAGGGGCGCGAGCTTCTGGACGAGGGCCGCAGGCTCGCCTACCACCGCCGATTTTTGCGCGAGGTGTCGAAGTCGACGCCCGTCGTCGAGGTCGTCTGGAACATCGAGGACGTGCGGCGCTCTCTGCGCTTCGTCGCGGAGAACGGGTCGAAGGCCGACGCCAAGACCTCGCGCGCCGCCGCGCGCATCTTCGAGCGCACGCGCGACGAGGAGACGCGGCGGCTCTGCCTGCACAGCCTCTACCGCATCAACAACGAGACGGCCAAGAACGAGTTGCTGCGCATCCACCAGACGCCGGGCCTCGACTCGGCGCTCCGCGCGCTGAGCGCGCAGTACCTGTCGATGGCGATGCGCGAGCGCCAGCGCATCAAGCCTTCGGACGCGAAGGCCATCGCCGCCGCAATCGGCGGGCAGTAAACTTTCATCATGAGGCGGGAGTCTGTGACGCGAAGCACGCGAAGAATGCTCGGGGGCCGCGAACTCGTCAGGAGTCGTCGGGCGCTTGGCGCGCTCCGCCGCCACTTCGCGTGCCTCGCGCTGCTACTCTTCGCCCTCACGCCCGCGCCCGCGGCGCGCGCCGCCGAAGGGCCGCGCGCCTCGCGCGTCGTGGTGCTCAAAGTCGACGGCCTGCCCTACCGCCTCGTCGAGCGCCACGCCGGCCGCCGCGACGCGCGCACCGGCAAGAGCGAGCTGCCGTGGATGGAGCACGTCTTCTTCGAGCGCGGGACGCGCCTCCGAAACTTCTACACGCGCGGCATGAGCCTGTCCGGCCCCTCTTGGTCGCTGCTCGAAACCGGCCAGCACTTGCAGATCAAGGGCAACGTCGAGTTCGACCGCTACACCCTGCACGCCTACGACTACCTGAACTTCATCCCCTTCTGGGTCGCCAACGTCGGCCGCGAGCGCGTCGATATGCCGGGCGCAGAGCTGCTCGACGAGGTCGGCACGCCGCTCCTCGTCGACGCCTACCCTTTCGCCGAGCGCCACATGAGTTTTCAGCTCTACCAGCGCGGCCTGCGCTGGACGACGCTCCAGCGCGGCCTGATGAACCGCGTCACCACGCGCACGCCGCGCGAGCTGTTCGACGAGTGGAACACAGGGATAGAGGCCCGCGCGATTCTCATGGAGCAGTTGGAGCGCGAGGTCGTCGAGAAACTCGACAACCCGAAGATTCGCTACCTCGACCTCTACACGACGGACTTCGACCACGCCGCGCACCACAACCGCGACGAGGCCACGCAGCTCAAGGCGCTCAAAGAACTCGACGCGCTCGTCGGACGCCTCTGGGCCGCGATTCAGAAGACGCCGCTCGCCGCCGAGACGGCCTTCGTCCTCGTCTCCGACCACGGCACGAACACCAACGCGCGCGTCTACAGTCAGGGCTACAACCTCGTCAAGCTCCTCGCCTCGTCGGAGGGCGGCGGGCACCACGTCGTCACCAAGCGCCGCCTGCTGAACGACTACGCGCTGAAGGGCTTCTACCCGCTCATCCCGCTCATCCACACCACGTCGGAAAGTGCCTCCTACCTGCGCGGGCGCAGCACGGCCTACCCGACCGCGCTCGTCGACTTCGACGGGAACGAGCGCGCGTCCATTCACCTCCGCGACTCGTCGCTCAACGTCCTGCAAATCCTCTTGGGCGAGCTGCGCCGCAAAGACCTCCCTCCGGACGTGCGCCGCGCCGCCGCGGCCGAGTTCTTCGAGACGATTGACGCGCGGCGTCCCGCGTGGGCGCGCACGCTCGCCGAGATACGCGAGGAGTTGGTCGCGCTCCACTCGTTGATCGAGCGGCAGAGGGCCGTCGTCGCCGCGCGGCCGAAGAAGTGGACGAAGGAGGACGCGGACGCCGGGCGCGACGCCGACGGCATACGCGAGTTCGCGCGCCTAGATTCTTGGGTCGCCGACGAGCGCAAGTACACCGAGTTCGCGCGCATACTCCAGAACCTCCTCTCGCTCCGCCCCGACACCTTCGACCCGCGCGCGTGGCGCGACGAAGACCTCATCCCGCCCGGCGCGATGGGCGACTCGAACACGGTCGGGCAGTTGCAGACTTACGTCGCCGGGCCCGCGCCCGGCGGACTCGCCCTCTCGCCCGACGGCTCGCTCGACGCGCAGCGCAGCTTCGCCCGCGTCGATTACTTCTCGCTGCTCGCCTCCGCGCGCGTGCGCAACAACGTGCAGCCGGGCGTCGGCCCGCGGCCCGTCGATTTCGTCGCCGTGCGCCTGCCCGCCGGGCAGTTGCGCGCGGGCCGCGAAGAGGTCGAGGCCGAGGAGGCCTTCTGGCTTCACGGCGGCGCGGACAGCCAAGCCCTCATCCTCGCGCGCAGCGAGGCGGGCAAACTCTTCCTACGCTACCTGCCCGTCAGGAATCTTCGCGAGGACGCGGACGGCCGCCTGCGCTTCGAGCGCGTCGCGTGGCGCGACGGGATGCCCCTGAAGCTCTGGGAGGACGCGCGCCTGCAAATCCCTTCGGGCCAGACGCGCGAGGAGTGGCTCGAAGGCTGGCACACGGATTTGGAGTGGCTGCGAGCCGCGCACCTGACCGAGTACTCGAACGCCGTCGTCGGACTCCACGAACAGCTCGCGCGCCACCCGCTCGACTCGCTCGACCCGAAAGCGCCGAACCTTTCCGACGACGAGCGTCTCATCCGGCGCTTCCGCCGGCGACAGCGCGCGCTCGTCGAGAGCGACCTCCACGTCTTCGCCAACCACCACTGGAACTTCGACGTGCGCGGCTTCAACCCCGGCGGCAACCACGGCTCTTTCTTCCGCGTCTCCACGCACTCGACGCTCATGTTCGCGGGCGGCGAGCGCACCGGCATCCCGCGCGGCCTCGCCGTCGAAGAGCCTTACGACAGCCTGAGCTACCTGCCGACCGTCTTCGCCCTGACGGGCCGCCTGCACGACGGCCGGACGCCCGTCCCGGCCGCTTGGCAGCAAGGCTTCAGAACTTTCCCCGGACGCCTCATCGGGGAGATGTTCGGCGCCGCGCCGCGGCGTGACGCGACGCCGTTCGCCGTCGGCGCGGGCGGGGCGGAGGCCAACCCTTGAGCGCGCGCGGCGACGCCGGACGCGCCGACGCGCCGACGGGTGAAGGCGCGCTCTACGCGTCCGCCGACGACGACTCGCCGACTCGCGACGGGGCCGACGGCTCGCACGCCGACGAAGCGCCGAAGAAGTCGCGCGCGCGCCGCCCCTCGACCTACCTCCACCTGCTCGCCTTCGCCTTCGGCATCGCGCTCCTTCTCTTCGTCCTCAACTACGTCGGCGTCCAAGCCGTCTTCGACGCGCTCGCGCAGATCGGCGCGGGCTTCTTCCTGCTCGTCCTCATCTCGGGCCTCCGCCACGTCTTCCGCACGCTCGCCATGCGCATCGCCTTCACGCGCGAGCACCGGCGCTTCACCTTCTGGCAGGCGTTCACCGCGCGCTTGGGCGGCGAGGCCGTCACGTTCCTGACCTTTACGGGCCCCGTGCTCGGGGAGGCGACGAAGGCCGCCATCCTGCGCAAGCGCGCGCCGCTGGCCGCGGGCGTTCAGGCGCTCGCCATCGACAACCTGCTCTACAACCTCTCGGTCGCGCTCCTCATCGCGAGCGGCGCGCTCGTGCTGCTCGCGACCTACGACCTGCCCGACGCGGCGCGCTTCCCCGTCGCCGGCATCGCCTTCGCGATGACGGCCGCGCTCGTCCTCGTCGTCGTCGCCATCACGCGCCGCATGATGCCCCTGACGCGCACGATCGACTGGCTCATCCGGCGCGGCGTCAAGCGCGCGGCCCTGCGTCAGCGGCGCGGGCACATCAAGCACGTCGAGTCGAACGTGCACGACTTCTACAAGGCGCGGCCGCGCGCCTTCGCGTGGATGGTCGTGCTCGACTTCCTCTCGCACGCCTCTTCGGTCACCGAGGTCTGGGCCGCGCTCTGGATGCTCGGCTTTGACACGAGCCCGCACGTCCCCTATATCATCGAGTCGCTGACGAAGGTCATCAACCTCGCTTTCAGTTTCGTCCCGGCGACCATCGGCGTCTACGAGGGTGGCACGGGCTTCATCCTGCGCACGCTCGGGTTCACGGTCGCCGCGGGCGTGACGCTCGGCATCGTGCGCAAGGCGGCGATGATCGTCTGGGCGGTGTTCGGCATCTTGGCGCTGATGCGCCACGCCGTGCCGGGCGCGGCGCGCCGCGTCGTGACGCGCCACCCGGCCCTGAGAAAATCCATGGACAACCTCGTTCTCTCGAACATCACGCACCGCCCGGCCCGCACGCTCGTCAGCGTCTTGGGCGTCGCCGTCGGCGTGCTCCTCATCGTCTTTACAGTGGGCTTGGCGCACGGGGTCTTGCGCGAGCGCGGGCGGCGCGAGGCCGGGGTGGGCGCGGAGCTGATGGTGCGCGCGCCGGGGACGCTCGGCATGAGCGGAGCCGAGCCGTTCGGGCTCGACACGGCCGTCGCCGACGAGCTTTCGGCAGTCGAGGGCGTGCGCCTCGCCGTCCCCGTCGGGCAGAACACGGTTTCGAGCGACCGCGGCTTCGGCCTGCGGGGCTTGGACGGCGTGCCCTTCGACCGCTACGCGGAGCTTTCGGGGATGCGTTTCGTCGAGGGGCGGCCGCCCGCCGCGGGCGACGAGGCGGTGATTGACGCCATCTGGAAGGAGGAGCGGAAGGCCTCGGTCGGCGACACCGTCAAGCTCTACGACCGCGACTTCCGCATCGTCGGCGTCTACGAGCCGCCGGGCGGGAGCCGCATCAAGATTCCTCTGGCGACGATGCAGGAGCAGGTCGGGGCCGAAGGTCGGGCGACGACCATCCTCGTCGCCTGCCGCCGGCCCGAGGAGCAGGAGCAGGTCGCGGCGCGCATACACGAGCGCCTGCCCGACCACCAGATCATCTTCATGCGCGACCTGCCGGAGCTCTACGCGTCGGGCGTGCCGGCCCTCAACGTCTTCATCAGCGTCATCGTCGGCGTCGCCGCCGCCATCAGCACGCTCGTCATCCTGCTCGCCATGTACACGACCGTCACCGAGCGGACGCGGCAGATAGGGATTCTCAAATCACTCGGGATGTCGAAGTCCTCGATAGCTTGGGTCATCGAGCAGGAGGCTCTGGTGGTGAGCGTGCTCGGCGTCTTGCTCGGCCTCGCGCTGACGCTCCTCGCACGCTTCGCCGTGATGAGGATGACGACGCTGAGCGTCGAGATCGAGCCGCGCTGGCTGCTCATCGCGCTCGCCATCGGACTGTTGGGCGGCACGATCGGCGCGCTCTACCCCGCCGTCCGCGCCGCGCGCCAAGACGCCGTCGAGGCGCTCAGCTACGAGTAAGGACGAACGCCGGCCTAGCGCACCTCGCGCGAGACGTTGGCCATGAAGCGCTCCACGTCGGCGATGGTGCGCGGGAGCGCGACGGAGAGGTTGCGGTAGCCGTCCGCGGTGACGAGCACGTCGTCTTCGATGCGGACGCCGATGTTTTTGTACTTCTCGAAGGCGGGCCGGACGGCCGCCGCGAAACGCTCGGCCTCGGGCGTCTTCGGCAGATAGGTCAGGGCGTCGCCGCGGACGTAGATGCCCGGCTCGTTCGTGAAGACCATGCCGGGCTCCAACACGGGGTTGCCGTCGCCGACGTCGTGGACGTTCATCCCGAGCCAGTGAGTCGTGCCGTGCATGAAGTAGATTCTGTACTGCGGGACGGCGAGCCCGCCGACCGTGATCGTCCCGTCGCGCTCGGCAATCAATCCCAACCTTAAAAGCCCGTCCTTGATGACCTCGGTGGCGGCGCGGTGCACGTCGGCGCGCGTCGCGCCCGGCTTGATCGCGCGCATCCCGGCCTCCTGCGCGTCGAGCACGATCTGGTAAATCTCGGCCTGCTCCTTCGTGAACTTCCCGCTGACGGGGAAGGTGCGCGTGAGGTCGGCCGTGTAGTGCTGGTACTCCGCGCCCACGTCCATCAGGACGAGCTCGCCCGTCCGGACGCCCCCCTGCGACTCGGTGTAGTGGAGCGTCGTCGCGTTCGGCCCGCAGCCGACGATGGAGGGGTAGCCCCACTGGTCGGCGTTGCGGCGCTTGAAGGTGTACTCGATTTCGGCCTCGATCTCGTACTCCCACTTCGCGCGCGAGGCGACGCCCATCGCGCGCCCCAAGCCCTCGATGGTGATGTCGATGGCGTGTTGCAGGAGCTTCAGCTCCATCGGCGACTTGCGCAGGCGCATCTCCGAGAAGATGCGGAAGGCGCTGCGCCAGCCGTAGCCCTTGAACTTGTCGCGCTCGCGCTCGGCGAAGCGAATCTCCTGACGCCACTCGGGCGCTTCGCCCAACGCTTGCGCTTCGGCCTCACTCGGCGGCGTGCGGACGAGCGCGCGCTCGGGCGCGAGCAGGTAGACGTTCGCCTCGTTCTTCGCGGCGGCCGCGAAAAGCTGTGAGTACTCGGCGTCGAGGTTGACTGCCAGCACGTCGTACATCTCGGTCGAGCCCGAGCCCGCGGTTGGCGTTGCCTTCAAGCTCCTCAGCGGCGAGAGCAGGACGTTTTCCTGCTTCGGGTAGTAGACCTCTCCGGCCTGCAAGGCTTTGACGAACGGCTCGAACTCGCGCGCGTCCCAAATCTCCGAGAGGCCCGAGATGCGCCGCGCGTCCTCGGCCGAGTACATGTAGCCGTTCCAAGTCTCGCGCGAGGGGTTGCGGCGCGGCAGGAACAGAATCTCGCGAAGAGACTTCCCGCCGGGCAGGAGGACGAGCCGCGCGCCATGCTGGTTGAGGTGCGTCAGGTAGAAGAGGTTGTTCTCCTGACGGTACTCGTAATCCACGTCGCCCGTGTAGAGACGCGGCTCCGCGCCGAGCATGACGAGGACGGACTTCGGCCCCACCTCGCGCCGCACGCGCTCGCGCCGCGCGGAGAGTTCCGCGTGACGCTCCGCGTCCGTGATGACGGGCGCGGGCGGCGCGACGCGCAACGTGGTCGCGACGGCCGCGGCCGGGGCCGACGGCGTTGACGATGACGACGTTGCTGACGACGCGGCTGACTGCGCGGCCGTCGCGCCCTGCGTCGCCTGCGCGCGGGAGCCCGCGAGGATGACGCACGAGAGCGCGAGGGCGACGGCCGCCGCCGCGAGTGCGTTACGTTTGGTTTTCGAATGCTTCAAGCTCGTCCTCCGCGTGTTGCCGAAATGGCTGAATCAGTAACCGGCCGGCGCGCCGTCGCTGCGCGGGTCGCTCGCGCCGAGACGCACGCCCGTCCCCTCTTCAATCATCACGCCGTTGGCCGCCGCGATGTGAACGGGGTCTGCCGCCGCCTCGACCTTGTGCCCGCGCCGCTCAAGGCCGCGCGCGGTGTCGGCCGTCACGGCGAAGCGCTCGTAGAGCAGCTTGTCCGGCAGCCACTGGTGGTGGACGCGCGGCGCGTCGAGCGCCTCCTGAATGTTCATGTCGTAGTCGATGACGTTGACGATGATTTGCAGGACGGCCGTGATGATGCGCGTCCCGCCGCGCGCGCCGACGGCGAACCAGACCGTGCCGTCCTTGCGCAGCACGATGGTCGGCGACATCGAGGAGAGCGGGCGCTTGCGCGGCTCGACCGAGTTCTGCTCGCCCTGAATCGCGCCCCAGAGGTTCGGCGTGCCGGGCCGCGCCGTGAAGTCGTCCATCTCGTCGTTCATCAAAACGCCCGTCCCGCGGATGGTGACCTTCGAGCCGTAGAGGTCGTTGATGGTCGTCGTGTTGGCGACGACGTTGCCTTCGGCGTCGACGACCGAGAAGTGCGTCGTGTCGCGCCCCTCCGAGCCGGCCGGCTGGCCCGCGCGCAGGTCTTTGCTGACGGATGCGCGCTCGGAGTTTATCGTCCGCCGCCACCGCTCGGCGTAAGACTTTTCGATGAGGCCGGCGACGGGGACTTTGGCGAAGTCGGCGTCGGCGAGGTAGGCGGCGCGGTCGGCGAAGGCGCGCCGCATCGTCTCGGCCAGCAGGTGCAGGGTCTCCGACGAAGACCAGCCCGTGCGCCTCAGGTCGTAGCCTTCGAGGATGTTGAGCATCTCGGCCATCGCGATCCCGCCCGAAGAGGGCGGCGGCATCATGACGAGCTCGTGGCCGCGGTAGGTCGAGCGCACGGGCTCGCGCTCGCGCACGACGTAGTTGCGCAAATCCTCTTCGGTGATGAGCCCGCCGTGACGTTTCATGTCGGCGGCGATGAGGCGCGCCGTCTCGCCCTCGTAGAACTCGCGCGGGCCGTGCCGCTTCATGCGCGCGAGCGTCGCCGCGAGGTCGGGCAGGCGCATCGTCTCGCCCTCCCTGTAGAGGCGGCCGCCGCGGAGATAGATTCGCTTCGTCTCCGGATAGGGCTCCATCTTCGCGGCGTTGTCGCGCAGGGTCTTGGAGACGAAGTAGGTGACGGGGAAGCCTTCGGCCGCGAGCCTGCGCGCCGGCTCGACGAGCTGCGCCCAAGTGAAGCGGCCCGAGCCGTATTTTTTAAGCGCGTGGTCGAGGCCCGCGACCGTGCCGGGCACGCCCGAGGCGCGGTAGCCGACCGTCGAGGAGCCCTCGCCGCGAATCAGTTGGCCGCGCGCGTCGACGAACATATTGCGCGTGGCGGCGGCCGGGGCCATCTCGCGGTAATCAATCGCGGCGGTGCGGCCGTCGCGCAGACGCACGAGCATGAAGCCGCCGCCGCCGAGGTTGCCGGCCTCCGGGTACGTGACGGCGAGCGCGAGGCCGACGGCGACGGCCGCGTCCACGGCGTTCCCGCCGCGCCTCATGATTTCGACGCCGACGCGCGAGGCGACGGCCGAGTTCGACGCGACCACCCCACGCGCTGCGCGCAAAGGCTGACGCGCGATGGAAGGCACTGCGGCCGGCACGACGGCTGGCGCGGAGAACGTCGCCGCGGGCGACGCAACCGCCGCGGACGCTTCCGCGCGCGGCGCGTGGTAGGGGGCGAAGGAGAGCAGCAGCGTCGCGGCGAGCGCGAGCGCGGCCGTGGTTTTGGCGAATGTTCTTGTCGGCTTCATGAGACGCTTTTCTGATTATACGCCTTCGGACTTCAACGCAAATCCAACTCGAAGTAGAGCGTGCCGCCGACCGGGTTGAAGCGGTACGGCTCTATCTCGCGGAAGCCGAGCGAGCGGTAGAGCGCGATGGCCGCCCCCATCGTCGGCAAAGTGTCGAGCCGCATCCTCTCGTAGCCCGCCTCGCGCGCCGAAGCGACTATCGCCTCCGCGAGTTTCCTCCCCACCCCGTGCGCGCGCAAACCGGGCCGCACGTAGAGCCGCTTCATCTCCGCGACGCCCTCGGAAAATTTCCGCATCGCGACGCAGCCCGCGCGCTCGTCACGCACCGAAGCGAGCAGCAGACGCCCCGACGGCCGCGCGTACCCGCCCGGCAGTTCCGCCAGCTCGCGCCCGAAATCCTGAAAGCACAAGTCCAGCCCCGTCGCCCCGGCGTACTCCTCGAAGAGACGCCGCGCCTCCGCGACCTCCGCGGCCGTCAAAGCCTCGCCGATTTCGACGCGCTCGCTCACGCCAACTCTCCGCGCGACTGACGCTCGGCCAGCTCCCCTCTCATCTTCAAAGCGACGCGACGAGCGCCGCGAGCAGCGCGCCGCGCGGCGCGACCGCCGACGCCTCGACGTGCTCGTGGAAGGCGTGCGCGCCGTCGCCCGGCACGCCCAAACCGTCCAAGACGGCCGCGCCCGCCGCGGCCGCGAAGTTCCCGTCCGAAGCGCCGCCCACGCTCGCCTCGCCCAACTCCTGACCGAGCAGCGCCGCGCACGCGCGCGCCGTCTCGTAGAGCCTCGCCACCGCGTCGCTGCGTTCGAGCGGCGGGCGGTTTATCTCGCCCTCGACCGACAGGCGCACGCGCTCGTCGAACGGCCGCAGGTTCAGAATCAACTCCTCGACGCGCCGCGCCTCGTCCATCGTCGAAAAACGCACGTCCACCTCGGCCCGCGCCTCCGCGGCGACGACGTTCGAACGCGTCCCGCCCGCGACGACGCCGACGTTGACCGTCGTCCCGCGCGCCGCGTCGCCCGACGCGTGCAGGCGCTCTATCTGACGCGCGATCTCCAGCACCGCGCTCGCGCCCTTCTCCGGCTCAAGCCCCGCGTGCGCGGGGCGGCCGTGCGCCGTCACGACGTAGTGGCCCGTCCCCTTCCTCGCCGTCTTCGCGCGCGCGCCCGGCGCGGGCGGCTCAAGGACGAGGACGGCCCGCGCGCGCCTCGCCTCGCGCTCGACGAGTTCGCGCCCGCCGTGCGCGCTGCCCGTCTCCTCGTCGCACGTCAGAAGGATAACCACCTCGCCGCGCGGCGCGAGCCTGAGCGCGTGGCACGCGCGCACGGCCTCGAAGGCGAGCGCGCAGGCGGCCTTCATGTCGAAGACGCCCGGCCCGTAGAGCCGCCCCCCGTCCTCGCGCCACGGGCGCGCGGCCACCGAGCCGCGCGGGTGGACGGTGTCCGTGTGGCCGACGATGACAAGCGCGCCTTCGCCCGTCGCGCCGCCGCCGAAGAAGCTCGCGCGCAGGTGCTCGCCGTAACCTCCGCGCGCTAGCGTGCGCTCGAACGAGGTCAGGGCCGGGCACGAGCGCGCCGCGTCTTCGAGCAGACCTACGACGGCGCGGCTCCCTTCCGCGTCGCCCGAAGGCGACTCCGCCTCGACGAGCGCCCGCGCGGTCGTCATCACCTCGCCCGCGCGCGCGTCGAAATAGCTTTTTATCTCGCCGCTTCTCGCGGACAAGATTTCCGACGGGCCGGCCTTCGTCTCTCGGGTGTCCAATGTTTTAGGCGCGCGCAAGAATCTCCTCGCGGCGAACCGTGAGCGCCTCGATTCGCTTGAGGTTGACGCGGTAGCCGAGTCCGGGCTCGCCGGGCGCGACGATCGTGCCGCGCGGCGTGACCTCGACGGGCGGCTCGATAACGTCCTCCTCCCAGTAGCGCGCGCTCGCCGACACGTCGCCCGGCAGCGTGAAGCCCCCGAGCGTCGCCATCGCGATGTTGTGCGCGCGCCCGACGCCCGACTCCAACATCCCGCCGCACCAGACGGGCACGCCGCGCCCGCGGCAGACGCTCTCGACCCGGCGCGCCTCCGCGTGTCCGCCCACGCGCCCGAGCTTGACGTTGACGACGCGGCACGCGCCCAAATCAAGCGCCTTGCGCGCGTCGTCGGCCGAGCGGACGGACTCGTCGAGGCAGACGGGCGTCGAGATTTGTTCTTGAAGGCGCGCGTGGTCGAGCATATCGTCGTGCGCGAGCGGCTGCTCGACCATCATCAGGTTGTGGCGGTCGAGCTCGCGGAAGAGCGCGGCGTCTCCGAGCGTGTAGGCCGAGTTCGCGTCGACCATCAGGCCGACCTCCGCGAAACGCTCGCGCACGCGCCCGACGACCGCCACGTCCCAGCCGGGCTTAATCTTAATCTTGATTCGCTGATAGCCGGCCGCGAGCTCGCGCGCGATTTTGTCGAGGAGCTGTTCGACCGAGTCCTGTATGCCGATGGAGACGCCGCACGCAATCTCGCCCCGCGTGCCGCCCAGATGTTTCCAGAGCGGGAGGCCCGCACGCCGCGCCTCGATGTCCCACGCGGCGTTCTCGACCGCGGCCTTCGCCATGCGGTTCCCGCGCACGCGCGCGAAGAGCGCCGCCACGTCCGAAGCCCTTTCGACCTCGCGGCCGAGCACGGACGGGGCGAGGAATGACTTCGTCACCTCCCAAGCGCCGTCGATCCACTCCTCCGAGTAGAAGGGGCCTTCCGAAGCGGTGCACTCGCCCCACCCTTCGGCCCCGTCGGAGTCCGTGAGGCGCGCGAGCATGATGCGGCGCTCGTAGGTGCGCCCGAAACTCGTCTCGAAGAAGTGTACGAGCGGGAGTCTTATCTCGCGCAGCTCGATTGATTGAATCCTCAAAGGGTGGACTCCGCGAAAGATGTATGGACGCATTATAGCCGCTCGGGCGGGCTAAAGAGAAAGAGGCGCGCGACCCGCGGGTCACGCGCCTCTTCCGACTCACGTATTTAACTTTACGACTCAGTCGACTTCCGGCGGGGCGGTGACGGCCGGGCCCATGTTCTCCGTCGTCACGACCTCCTCGCCTTCGAGCGCCGCTTCGAGAGTCCGCCACGGGAGGCTCGCGCACTTGACGCGCACGGGGAAGTTGCTGATGCCGGAGAAGGCTTTGAGGTGGTTGAGCTGGTTCGGCTCGTGCTCCGCGTCGAGCTCGCCCACTATCATGCGGTGAAACTCCGAGGCGAGCTGCCGTGACTCGTCGCGGCCCTTCCCCTTGAGGCGGTGCGTCATCATGCTGGCCGACGCCTTGAAGATGCGGCAGCCGTCGCCCTGAAAGCTGATGTCGCGCACCACTCCGTCCCGCAAGTCCATGTAGAGGATGAGGTGGTCGCCGCAGAGCGGGTTGTGCCCCTCGGCGCGGCGGTTGGCGCCCTCCATCGTGCGGTAGTTGCGCGGCTTCTTGCCGTGCTCCGTGATGACCTCGCCGTAGAGTTCCTTTAAGTCCTGCACCGTTAGCCCAAGACCTCCAAGACCTTCTCGACCGCGGCGGCCAGCTTCTCGACCTCCTCGCGCGTGTTGTAGAAGGCGAAAGACGCGCGCGCCGTGGCCGGCACGTCGAAGCGCCGCATGACGGGCTGCGCGCAGTGGTGTCCGGCGCGGATGGCGATGCCCTCGTAGTCGAGCACCGTGCCGATGTCGTGCGGGTGGATGTCTTCCATGACGAAGGCCAGCACGCCCGCCTTCTCGCGCGCCGTCCCGATGAGGCGCACGCCCTTGATCGACGACACGAGCTCCGTCGCGTAGACCAGCAAGTCCTGCTCGTGACGCAAGGCGGCGGCGCGGTCGAGCGTGTCGAGATAATCGATGGCCGCGCCCAAGCCTATCTGCGCGGCGATGGCCGGCGTGCCGGCCTCGAACTTCTCGGGGAGGCCCGCGTAGGTCGAGCGCTCGAACGTGACGGTGCGGATCATGCTGCCGCCGCCCAGAAACGGGTTCATCTTCTCAAGCCACTCGGCCTTGCCGTAGACGACGCCGCTGCCCGTCGGGCCGAACATCTTGTGTCCCGAGATGATGTAGAAGTCGCAGTCCAGCTCCTGCACGTCGACTTTGAGGTGCGGCGCGCCCTGAGCGCCGTCGACGAGCAGGGGCACGCCGAGTTTGTGCGCCATCGCCGACATCTCTTTGATGGGGTTGACGGTGCCGAGCGCGTTCGAGATGTGGTTGACGCAGACAATCTTGGTGCGCTCGTTGAGCAGCGCCGCGTACTCGTCGAGCAGAAGCTCGCCGGCGTCGTTCATCGGGATGACGCGAAGGCGCGCGCCCTTCTCCTCGCAGAGCATCTGCCACGGGACGATGTTCGAGTGGTGCTCCATCGCGGAGACGACGACCTCGTCGCCCTCCGAGACGAACTTGCGCCCGTAGCCGTGCATGACGAGGTTGACGCCCTCCGTGCAGCCGCGCACGAAGACGCACTCGCGCGCCTCGCGCGCGTTGATGAAGCGGCGCACCTTCTCGCGCGCGCCCTCGTAGGTGGTCGTCGCGCGCTGGCTCAGGTAGTGGACGCCGCGGTGGATGTTCGAGTGCTCCTCGCGCAGGTACTTCGCGCCGCGCTCGATGACGATCTGCGGCACCTGCGACGACCCGGCGTTGTCGAGGTAGACGAGCGGCTTGCCGTTGACGCTCTGCGAGAGCACGGGGAAGTCGCGCCGCACGCGCTCGACGTCGAAGGCGCTTGTCGTTTCCGCCGTCACTGACGTTTCGATGGCTGACATGACTTTATAAAAACCCTTAGATAAAAACCCTTAGACCTCAAGGTCGGCTTGCAGACGGTTCAGAATCGCCGAGTCGAGTTGTCGCTTGATGGACTCGATTTTGACCTTCTCGACGATCTCCTCGGCGAAGCCGTAGGTGAGAAGGTTGCGCGCGAGGTCGGGGTGCAGGCCGCGGCTCGTCAGGTAGAAAAGCTCCTCCTCTTCGAGCTGCCCGACGGTCGCGCCGTGCGCGCACTTCACGTCGTCGGCGAAAATCTCAAGCTGCGGCTTGGTGTCGACGCGCGCCTCCGGGGAGAGCAGCAGGTTCTTGTTGCTCTGGAAGGCGTCGGTCTGCTGCGCGTCGCGGCGGACGAAGACGCTGCCGTTGAAGACGGCGCGCGAGCGCCCGTCGAGGATGCCCTTGTAGTTCTGGTGGCTCGTGCAGCGCGGGCTCTGGTGGTCGATGAGCGAGTGCGTGTCGGCGTGCTGGCCGTCGCCGACGAGGTAGAGCCCGTCGACCCAACACTCCGCGCCCTCGGCCGCGAGCCTGACCTCGACGCCGTGGCGCGACAGGCGCGCGCCGAGCGTGACGGTCGTCAAATCGTAAGAGGCCGAGCGCGCGAGCGCGGCGCGAGTCGAGGCGACGTGAAACGCGCGCTCGCCCTCGCGCTGCACCTTGTAGTGGACGACGCGCGCGCCCTCGCCGACGAAGCTCTCGACGACGGAGTTCGTGAAGTAGGCGGCCGCCTCATTCAGAGAGGCGTAGCTCTCAAGAATCGTGGCCCCGGAGTCGCGCTCGGCGACGACGAGGACGCGCGGGAACGCGGCCACGTCGTCGCGCGCGCCCGAGGCGAGGAAGAGGAGCTGAATCGGCGCGGGCGCGACCACGCCCTTCGGCAGAAACAGAAACGCGCCGTCGCGCACGAAAGCCGTGTTGAGCGACGTGAACGAGTCGCGGTCGTGCTCCTGACTCCGCGCCAGATGCTCGCGGACGACCTCCGCGTGCGGCCCTTCGAGCGCCGAACGCAAATCCGTCACGACGGCCTCCGTCGGCAGCCCCTCGGTCGAAGAAAGGTCGGCGCGAAAAACTCCGTCGACGAAGACGAGGCGGCTGCGCCGCGACTCCTCGTAGACGAAAGCGTCGACGAGCGACGCGTCAAACGCGCCCGCCTCGTCGCCCGCCGGGCGGAAGTTTCCGCGCGCGACGGGCGCGACGTTCGTGTACTTCCAGTCTTCGTCGTCGGTCGTCGGGAAGCCGCCGCGCTCGAAGCGTTCGAGCGCGTCCGAGCGCAGGCGCGCGAGCCACTCCGGCTCGCCGCCGCGCGCGGAAGTCTCGTCGAACAACTCCGCGTATAAACTCTTTTCCGTCGTCGCCTCTGCCGTCATAACCAATTCTGCCCGTCCAACTTTCTGCCTCACGCGCCGACGCCCGAAGGCTGCTGCCGCGCGGCCTCTTCCTTAATCCAGTCGTAGCCCTTCTCTTCGAGTTCGAGCGCCAGCTCCTTGCCGCCCGAACGCACGATGCGCCCGCGGTAGAGGACGTGGACGAAGTCGGGCACGATGTAGTTGAGTAGCCGCTGGTAGTGCGTGACGAGGACGACGGCGTTCTCGGGGCTGCGCAGGCGGTTGACGCCGTCGGCGACGACGCGCAGCGCGTCGATGTCGAGCCCCGAGTCGGTCTCGTCCAAGACGGCGAGCTTCGGCTCAAGCACGGCCATCTGCAAAATCTCGTTGCGCTTCTTCTCGCCGCCCGAAAAGCCCTCGTTGACGGAGCGCGACATCAGCGCCGGGTCCATCTCGACGATCTTCGCGCGCTCGGCGAGCAGGTCTTTGAACTCCAGCGGGTCGAGCTCTTCCTCGCCCAGGTGCTTGCGCCGCTCGTTGTAGGCGAGGCGCAGAAACTGCGCGTTCGACACGCCCGGCACTTCGACCGGGTACTGGAAGGCGAGGAAGACGCCCGCGCGCGCGCGCTCGTCCGGCTCCAGTTCGAGCAGGTTCTTGCCCTCGAAGAGGACTTCGCCGGCCGTCACCTCGTAGGACGGGTGGCCGGCGACGATCTTCGCCAGCGT